>JAJVUU010000122.1 GCA_021621525.1 Caryophanales bacterium | reverse complement strand
GTCCTAGAGCGTGCAGCGACCAGTGAGCAGGTCACCTTTGTCGGAGAAGTCACGGCCTTTAAGGAGCAGATTGCCTCTAGCCTGCCAAGGGCTACTTACTATGAAACCTTGCCAGATGCAGTGAAAATCGGACGTCTCGGTCTCAAACAAGCGCCTGTTAGCCTCCATGATTTCGTCCCTCATTATCTCAAACGGGTCGAAGCAGAGGAAAATTGGCTCAAAGACCATACGGAATCAACGACCTCTTACATCAAGCGCCTATGATGAAAGGAACAATCAGGAAAGGGAGCGTCCAGGATGCGGTTGCCATTCTCGCTGTCATGGAAGATGTCTATGAAGCTAGCCCCTGGAAGTTGGAGCAGATTGAAGCTGATTTAGAGCAGGAATCGATCTTCTATTTCCTAGCTGTGGATAAGGGGCAAGTCCTTGGATTTGTCGCCATTCAAGAGACTCTCTATGAAGCAGAGGTCTTACAGATTGCGGTCAAGCGCGTCTTTCAAGGCCAAGGCCTAGCTCAGCAGTTACTCGCGCAGTTGCCGGACCAAAAAGAGATTTTCTTAGAAGTGCGCGTGTCCAATCAACCGGCCCAAGGCCTATACAAAAAAATGCATTTTGAAGAAATTGCACGGAGGAAAAACTACTATCACGATCCCATAGAGGATGCTGTGATCATGAAGAGGAACCCAAATGAAAGATAGATATATTTTGGCTTTTGAGACATCTTGCGATGAGACCAGCGTGGCTGTCTTGAAAAATGACGACCAACTCTTGTCCAATGTCATTGCCAGTCAAATCGAAAGTCACAAGCGTTTTGGTGGGGTGGTGCCTGAGGTAGCCTCTCGTCACCATGTGGAAGTCATCACCGCTTGTATTGAAGAAGCCTTAGAAGAAGCTGGCATCACAGAAGCCGATGTCACAGCTGTGGCTGTCACCTACGGTCCAGGCCTAGTTGGAGCTCTTTTAGTTGGCCTAGCTGCAGCCAAGGCCTTTGCCTGGGCGCATGGACTTCCTTTGATTCCTGTCAATCATATGGCAGGGCATTTGATGGCCGCTCAAAGCGTCGAGCCCTTAGAGTTTCCGCTTTTGGCCTTGTTGGTGAGTGGAGGACATACCGAGCTAGTCTACGTCAGTGAAGCGGGTGATTATAAGATCGTCGGAGAGACACGAGATGATGCTGTCGGAGAAGCTTATGACAAGGTCGGGCGCGTGATGGGCTTGACCTATCCAGCAGGACGTGAGATTGATCAGCTGGCCCACCAAGGGGCTGATATCTACGATTTCCCTCGGGCCATGATCAAGGAAGACAATCTGGAATTCTCTTTTTCAGGGCTCAAGTCGGCCTTTATCAATTTGTACCATAATGCGCAGCAAAAAGGAGAAAGCCT
>JAJVUU010000079.1:3516-7517 GCA_021621525.1 Caryophanales bacterium | reverse complement strand
TTCATTCCTGTTCTCCTTCCCCGCCCGCGATGCAGTAGCGGAACGGATAGACGCTCCTGTCGACAAAGATGAGTCCGCTCTTCTCCAGTTCCGCAAGTGCGCACATGGTTGCCGTCCTCGACTCCTTCGTGTTGATCAGAATCTCGCTGAAGGTGTATCTTGCGTCCTTCTTGGAGAAAATCATGAGGCCATAGACTCCCTTGGCCCTCCATGAGACGTCCCTTATCTTGAACACCTTCATCTTTCCACCCTTGGCCGTCAACATTGTTCCCTCCGTTTCAGCCTCTCGTATTCACCGTCGTCTAGCTTGTATCCGTCGGCGACGATGACGAACTGGCTCTTGTATCCGTCAAGCCTTGTGGTGACGAACGTTACGGGTAGAATCCCAAGCTTTCCGAGATAGTCCCTGGAGCTTCCAAGGCATTTCTTTCTTGGTGCGGTCTCTTCGCTGTCTCTCAGCGCCACGATTACGACGTCCGTGTCGTCGGAGACATATCGCATGAGTTCATTGACTATCATTTTCTTTCTTCCTCGTAAGTCACCATGTCACTTTGCCTCCACATTGCAACCGTACTTAGTCGCATACTTGGCTACCTTGGTGATGGCCTCGGGGTCGGTTGATGAGATGATGAGATGGAAGACCGCAGGCGTTGCGGAAGACTCTCCCTTGGGCTTGAGCGAATCCTCGTAAGTCTTGAGTGCCTCGGTATGCAGTTTTGAAGCATTGTCGAAAGCTTTCTCAAGTTGCTTGCATTGGGCTTCGAACTCACCGAAGAAGTTTGCCATGCAGTCAAGCCTGTACTTCTTGACCATGTCCCTGTACTTGTTCAGCTTTGTGCGTTCTTCCTTGCACCATTTGTGCGTGTCTTCATCGTCAATCTTCAGCCATTTTGAATTGTCGGATATCATCGTCATTGCCATCGGCACAAGCTTCTCGAATACCTTCAGCGTTGCGATTCCGTTCTGTGGATCAATCTTCACTGCAAGCGGAAGCGTCTGCTCTTGTTTTTCTTTATTCATGTTTAAGTTGTTCTCCTTCTTCAAGTCATTCATTAAGCTTGTCTCGTTTTCTTTTCGTCTCGAACATCTTCTTGATTCTTTCCTGTCTCTCCTTCCTCAGCTTCTTGATGGGTTCGCTTGGCTGGAGTTCGGGATGTTTTCTCTGAATGTCCCTTCTTATGCGTGTGATTGAATCATATGAGGGAAGGTTGCACATTTCGGCTAATTGGAAGCAGTAGGCGATTGTCTCAAGCATGGGCTGGATTTCTTCCATGCTGTATTCATCGGGCAGGCCTTTGATGACAAGGAAGTTCGCCCATACGTTGAATACAAGCCGCAAGTCGTTTTCACGAAGCTCTTCCTTTTCCTCCAGCATGGTTTCAATCACATCTCTTAAGTTCAAAATGGTATCTGGTTCGATGTCCTTAATCTTTTCGACTGCCACCATCTTTCTTTTCCCTCCTGATGTCGTCCTGAATCTTCTTTGACTTGAAGGCCTTGATGATGGAATCTGGGATTTCGCCCTTGTCTACCACTGACTTGTTGATGATGCCGTCCTCGGTTGTCTCGAGGATGTCAAGCTGCAGCGTGTTGATGACGAAGGACACGAGCCTCATGCAAGTCAGTTTGTAATCGTTAAGTTGCATGTCGGATTCCGTAAGCTTCTTCTCGAGGTCGTCACATTTCGCCTTATACTTGTCAAGTTCCTTGGCAAGTGCGTTGCTGATGGAGGTCGAAAGATGAAGGTATTTCGTTGCCCGATTGTTTTGTTCCTGAAGATCCTTGATTGTGTCAATGAGGTAGTTCTCTGTTTTGCTTTCCATGTCTTGTTGCTCCTGTTATGCGCCGATGATGTCGTCGAACTGGTCGTAGAAATCGTCATCCTGTGCAGTGTTTTCGGTCTTCGCAGGAACTGCTTCCTTCTTGGCTACTTGCTTAGGTGTCGGCTTGGTTTCTACCTTGGCCTCTTTCTTCGGTTCTTCCTTGGCCGGTTCTTCCTCGGGTTCTTCAGCAGGTGGAAGAATCGAGTTCGTTGTAGTCGACTTTGTTTCCTCGTTGGAGAAGTCAAAGGTCTCTACATTCTTCGGATTGTCGGCGTATGTGTTTGCCTGTCCGACGCTTCCATAGACAATCTGGTCTTCCTTGAGCGCGGTCTCTACAAGCGGAGAATAGTCAAGGGACTTGCAAAGCTGTTTGATGACGGTCTTCTTGCACATTGCAGGGAATTTGTCGGGGTCTCCCCAGATGGAATTGTATGCCTTTGAGTACTTCTTGCCGTGCTTCATGCATTCTTCGACAGTCCAGAAGATTCTCTTTACAAAGTTCCCGTTCGTATCCTTTGCGTATGCGAAGTATCCGATGATTTTGGATTTCTTTCTCTCGATGTACATTCCGTTGAAATGCACGTCAGGTTCGCCTTCGTCGGTGGTCGTGATGGTGTCGCATTCCCTTACTTCGGTGGCTTCGATTTTTGAATACTTCCCGTTTCTCAGGGCAAGTTCCCTGTATCCTTGGAAACCTATCTGAGCCTGAACCTTTCCGTTGTACGGAACTGGATAGACTGCATCCTCACGTGTGAAATTGAATCTTGCAATCGAGTAGCAGTACTGAAGGAGCGAGAACTGATCGCAGTTCCTCAGATTGTCATTGCTTTGGAGAGCCAAAGCAGTGGCGTTTGCCTTCTCGATTTGCTTTTCCGTCAGTTTTAGGTTCTGTGCAAGAGCCTTGATTGCATTGTTCGCAAGCAGTTTGCTGAGCTTGTTTTCTACCTGTACCATCTCATTCTTTGCCATATTTCATTTCCTTTCATTGAATGGTGATTGAAGGAATCTGTTTCTTGAGGACGTTGTTTTCCCAGAAGTCCTTCACGACTTTCTTCACGTATCCGACCTCGTCCCGTACCTTCTTGTCTTCCGTAGTGATGTAGTAGTCCTTTGTGATGATTTTGTTCAGCTTCTTCTCCTTTCCGTTGTATTCATAGGCCCTTATCCGTGCCCTAAGCACTGCGAACATCCAACCCGTGATTGCGAGATAGCTGAGTACTTGGCAGTAGTACTGGTTCGGAAGCTCTCCGCTTTCCCATAGTTGCAGGTCAGCCTGTCTCATCACGTCGACCGTCTTAATCTCAAGTACGCTTTTCTTCCCGTCCTGCTTCCGTATCAAGTACCCGTCAAGCGAGCCTCTGAAGTAGTCCATGTTCGTGTCGAACCATACCCAGTTGCCTTTCTTAGGCGGTTCCTTGACCTGATAGATGTCTGAGTAGTCGACCATGAAGGATTTTCTGACGAGCGGTTCCAGCATTTGTCCTCTCAACAAGACTTCGCTGTTCTCGTCAATCTTCTTCTCCTTGTGGTGGACGCATTTCATGTACACGTCCATCTTCGTCTTGCCGAAGCTTCCCATTCCCAGGAGCGCTCCGACGTCCGTTGCGCTTATGCCCTGCAGTCGGAACTCTAGCCATTCTTCCTTCGTCTGGAAGCTTATATGCTTAAGCATTGTTCTTGTTGCTCCCAAACGCACTCATGAGCGTGTACCATGCCCCCTTTTCCAGCCCCGTATACTGGAGATAGGAGTCCGTAGTGATTCGGTGCGAGTTCGCCACCACCCTTCCGCCATAGCTTGCCATGCATATGCACATGATTTTCCTTGCGGTCTTGTACTGGCATTCCTCCAACTTCATGACGTCATCGCTTGTAAGGTATGGTTTTGATAGAATCGTCTTTCTTTCCTCATATGTCGCCGGCATTTTTAGTCCTCCTTTATCTCCCTGATGTACTCGTCCAGTTCTCCCAGAAGATTGTGGAAGTTCTGTATTTCCATGAAGAATCCCCTGAGCCTCCTTGCCTTCTCCTTTGATTCAGGCTTCGTGATGTTGTCATAGTCGAAGCAGTCGATGTACATCTGGTCTACCTCGTCCTCAAGGTCGCTGAATCTATCCCCGAGGTTGTCTACGGCTTCTTCCGTCTCTTTCAGTCCCTTAATCTCCATTTGGTTACCTCCTT
>JAJVUU010000079.1:0-3416 GCA_021621525.1 Caryophanales bacterium | reverse complement strand
GACGACCTGATATTGAACTTGGCTGGAGGAAACACACGGAATGGATAACAAATACGAGGAGCTCAGGAAGGAAGCAAAGCTGACATATGACGGCGTTGCGCTCGGTGCAGGATTCAGCAAGGCGTTCGCGTTCGGTCTGTCGAACGGAACCAAGACTCCGAATGCGGAGACGCTCAGGAAGCTGTGCGAGTTCTATCAGGTGTCCAGTGACTTCCTGCTGTTCGGTGACGGATATATGAAATGCTACATAGAGGACGGGAAGAACCCTACCGACGTTCCATACTGGTTTTATAAAAAGGCGAGGAGCGACAGGGAGGTGTTCGTATCGGTGCTCCCATACTACAGGATAAAGAGAACGATCGTAGGGGAGTCTGCGATAAGGTGGAAGACTCTCAAGAAGGTGGAAGACCTAAGCGACAGCGACATGAAGATGCTGGACGACTGGCTTAGGATAAGAGCCGAGAAAGAAGACAGGTAACAGGTATCAGACAAACAGCCTAGCGCACGAGGAGGAAACAGGGCATGCAGGTCAATCTATACAACAACAGGCAGTACATCATACGTTTCTATTGGAAGGACAGGGAAGGGAAGAGAAGGAACATATCCCTCACGAAGAAGGAATGGAACAACAAGGCGTTCAACATGCGCTTCTTTGAGAAGAACATCGCTCCGATCGAGATGGCAAAGAGGATACAGGAACTCGAGGCCGAGGACACGATGGAATCCATAAGAAAGAACTCCGTCGGGAAGTATGCGGATGACTTCATGAGGTTCGAGGAGACGATGAACAAGACAAGCACTGGGGAGGTCAAGAGAAGGATCCTCACGCAGCGTATAGGGAAGTTCTTCAGCAGCGAGGTACCGGTGAACGAGGCAGTCACGACAAGGACGGTCTCCGAGTTCAGGATAAGGATAAGCGAGGCAAAGGAGCTTTGCCCGGCATCCAAGAACAGGGTGCTTTCCATCATGAGGCAGTTCGTGGATTATCTCATCTCGCAGAAGGCCATAGACGGGACTGAGGGATATGCCATCAAGGCCATACTTGTCGGGTTCAAGGAATCCGAGGAAGTGACATCCGACTCCGAGGAGGCAGTAGGGAACAACTTCTGGACGAAGGAGGAGTACGATACATTCATGGAGACATTCAGGCCCGATGACCCGTACCGTTTCTTCTTCTACATATCATTCTGGTGCGGTACTCGAATGGGTGAGACACTCGGGCTCAGGTTCTCGGACTTCAGGGAAGAGGACGGAACGCTCTATGTGGCACGCCAGTACACCAAGGAGAGAAAGATTACGACGACCAAGACTCCGAGCTCCAAGGCAAGGATAGGCATTCCATCGCACATCTTTGCAAACCTAAAGAATTACTTCAGCCTCATAAAGGCCGACAGCCAGGACGACTTCCTGTTCTTTCCCACAATGCATGGATCTAGAACAACCATTCAGCGCATACTGGACAAACACATAGCCATGGTTGACGGACTGAAGCATATCACGGTACACGGGTTCAGGCATTCATGCGCATCCAACCTTCTCAGGAACGGGTTCGACTACATGGACGTGTGCAAATACCTGAGACACAGCTCTCCCGACATCACCCTGAGGGTGTACTCGCACTGGATAGAGAAGCAGGGAAGCAGGAAGATACTACAGATGGAAGAGTAGAAAACCTGCGTTCAAATCTTACGTTCACTTTTACGTTCCGAAATGCCAAAAAATGGATATTTGGGAGACATATATACCAAGAAAAACACACAAAATACCGCTATTTTCCTAGAAAATAGATAATGGTATATTCCCCACTATCCGCCCCATTGGAACATACTGGTCTTGAAACTTCCATTGTTTCAAGGCTATTTTTTATACTAAAAAACCGCATTTGCTTTGTTGTCTGCATAAATATGACGCGGACATGAAAAGTGCCTCTTATCTACTCGTTTCAAAATGCTTTTCTAACCAACTTTAGAGGCGATAAGAAGCCTTAATTTGGTATAGGCCGTCAAGCCGTCTTGTTTTTTAGACCAAGATACATATTCTCCGATTTTATGATACCAGGAACGTGAAAGACTCATTCAGGTGAAGAGGAGAATGTACTTGCCCTCTAGAAATGCAAAAGGAAAATAAAAGATATCACTGAAAATAATGGATTGGCTTTTTTAGCATCCGTAAACGATCGGACTTTGTCTATTTCTTTAAAATGGCGTTATCATGGGAATGATAAAAAAGAAGATGAAGTATCGAATCAAATATAATGCACCCAAAGATTTAGACGACATATGGTTGGAAGCAGATGTCTAGCCAGGCTATAGGCAAAGCGATAGGTCTCAATCCCATCTGCATCATCATTCCCTGTCATCGAGTCATCGGTTCTGATGATAGTCTGAAAGGATATTCCGGGGGAATTCAAAACAAGGCTGAACTTCTCAGACTCGAAAAAGAAGCAATGACGTCCCTTATCGGAAGAAAGGAATGGCTATCATGAGCAGATGCAGCTGGTGCAACGAAGAAAACGAACGTTATGTAAAATATCATGATGAGGAATGGGGAAGGCTGAATCTTCAGGATACCTATTTATATGAAATGCTCATCCTGGAAATCTTCCAGGGTGGACTGTCCTTTGAGTGTGTCCTCAACAAAAGGGAGAATATCAGGAAAGCCTTTGACGGCTTTTCCATCGAAAAAGTCTGTAGGTATGACAAGAAGAAAGTGGATGAACTATCCCATGATCCTGGTATCATCAGAAACAGGAAAAAGATAGAAGCAATCATCAAAGACAGCCTCATCTTTGCTGTTATTCAAAAGGAATATGGTTCTTTCCATTCCTATCTGAGGCTGTTTTCAGAAGACCTGGTGATTCACGAAACAGATAGGACAGGCAATGAACTGTCGGACAGGCTTTCCAAGGATCTGAAATCACGTGGGATGAAATATGTGGGAAGCAAAACCATATATTCTTTCTTGCAAGCTGTCGGCATCATCGATTCCCATGAAAAGGGATGCTATTTATATCAAAAAAAGATGATGTTTTGCTTTTTATGATTTTTCTATCCTTTTCTTGCCCCTTGTTGTAGAATAGAAAAGCTAACAGGGGCAGTTAATGCTTTTCTGTAATGGTTTGGATCTTGCTTACTTTTCTATGGTGTGGCAAGGTCCTTTTTACTTCTCTGATTCTTCTAGGTCTTTAAGGATCAATTGACGGACATAGTCACATTTTGATTCTTGCTGTTCCATCTTTTCAATAATTTTTTTATCTTTTTCTTTGTGAAAAGATAGTAAAAAAGTTTTGCAATTTTTCTTGTGGCTTTTATTATTGATGGCCGTTTTTCTTTCCTTCTGTAGCTGTTCTTTGCTTTTCCTTCCCATTGACTACCCCCTTTTCTTGATGTAGAATAATAGCAAGAAGCAACCGCCTA
>JAJVUU010000121.1 GCA_021621525.1 Caryophanales bacterium | reverse complement strand
GCTCTTTAGTATCTATGATTTTGTCCATCAGCCAGCCTTCTTTGTCAATATGGTGGCCCTCTTTTCCTTGATGACCATTTCCCAAGGCTTTATGAGTTTTTACAATGTCTTTTATGAAAGCAAGGACCTCCAGTTTTACCGGCCCTATGCCTTCTCAGATGCGGAAGTCATTGCTGGAAAGAGTATCTCGGTCATCCTGACCCTCCTCATGGCTATCCTTCCCTTGGTCAGCTATTTTCTGATCCTGCCTGTGCAAGCAGGCGGCTTCAATCCGTTAGGGATCCTGCTAGGCCTCTTTTGTGCCGTGATTCTCTTAGGCGTTCTCTTTTTAGCGACGATATTACTAGCTCATTTGATCACCAAGACCTTGTTTTTCAAAAAACACACGACCCTGGTCTCCAACATCATGGTCGGAATTGGTTCTCTTCTGAGTCTAGGAGCTTATCTCTATCTCAATCTAGTCCAAACCCATCGGGTAGAAGTGACGGGTGGCGCTGATATTCCCATTCTATTTCCACCTTTTACGGCCTTTCATCAGTTCATTCTCCATCCTTTTGATGGAGAAGCGATCCTTGGCCTCTTGGGCTGGATCCTGGTCCTTCTGGTCTTGATCGGCCTGGTTCGCAAAATCGTGATCCCGCAGTTCTATGATGCGGCCCTTGCAGTTGCGACCAACCAAACCGTCAAAGAGCGCGTGAGAGTGCTCCATGTGGGTCAGAAAGACTCCTTTAGACGATTTGTCATTCAGTATCATCGCAGACTCTTGAGCGATGGAACCCTTATGGTGCAAGTCCTCTTGATGATGAGTATTCTGCCATATATTTTCCTCCTCAGTGGAGCAGCAGGAGCATCGAAAAATATAGGAGGACTCAGTCCTTACTTGACGCCCCAGTATCTGGTGCCACTGACCCTTGTTGCCATCTTGATCGGTGTTTTCAATAGTTTTGGAGGCTTGACCAGTATCGGTATTTCGCTAGAGCGCGAAAACTTTGAGTACTTGAGATCCCTCCCTATTGATTTCAAACGCTATCTCTTCATGAAGTTTTGGTTGCTCTATCTGGTGCAATCCATCCTTCCTGTCATTCTTCTAGTTGGCGTTTGTCTCTATTTTGGCGTCCATCCCTTGGCTATCCTTGCCATGTTGCTGATCTGGGTTGTAACAACCATTCCGATCTGCATTCGAGACTATGTCAAAGATTTTCAGAACTTTAGCACCAATTGGACCAATATCACGGAGTTGATGACTCGTCATCGTGGGAATGCAGTCCTTCAGTCTATTCTCTTGATTGTCTTTCTCTTTGTGATGTTTCTCTTGATCATTGTCAGCTTCATTTGGACCTATCATTCCGTCAGCACCCTGCTGGCTGTGATCCTTTATAGTGTCCTGTTGCTAATTGGAGCAGGAATCAGCTATACCATCTACCGCAAAAAGATC
>JAJVUU010000008.1 GCA_021621525.1 Caryophanales bacterium | reverse complement strand
TAAAAAGCCTATCTCCGAAGGCTGCTTTCGACAAACGTGGCCGGTAACCGCTTACATGAATATTAGAAAATTTTTCCTATCGCCGAAAAAAGAAATATGATATATTTTTTACAGCATTGAAATTGTCAATGTGAAGAAAGGGTTTAGACTATGAAGGGTACTGTTAAGAAGTTCGACAAAGAAAAGGGCTATGGTTTCATCACCGGCGAAGATGGCAAGGATTATTTCTTCCATTATTCCCAGCTTATGATGGAAGGTTTCAAGACTGCCGAAGTCGGTCAGAAGGTTGAATACGAAGCTGCCTCTACCGAAAAGGGTCTCAGAGCCAACAACATCAAGTTCGCCGACTAATTTCCATCGAACTTTAGCTAATTTTTTGCAATATAGCTAACCAGACGGCTACCTCTCTTCAGGTAGCCGTTTCTTTTTGTCTTCAATCAAAAAGGTTGTCAGAACAGGACAAAGAAGTCTTTCTGGCAACCTTTTTTATTTATCTTGCGTCTTTGAAGGACGAACCGCCGACAAACTCACGCATCAGGGAATTGCATGGAATGTCGTCAGTCTCGATGGGGACACAATACCTGACCATGTTGACAAGCCTGTGGGCCATCGGATATTCCTTCTGTTCCGGCTTGATCTTCAGAAGCTGGGGAAGGACGATGTCATGGATGGCAGAAAGCTCATAGGGGAGGAAGGAATCAAAGACATAGTCAGCATTTTCCTGAGTGGAATAGATATAGTGGAATTCCCCATATCGGACACTCGGCCACATGTCGATGGTCTTCAAGGCATCGGTATTCCTTGTGCGGGCATCCCTGGCAATCCTTCTGAGAAGCCTCATGTCCGTCATGGAAATCGGCGTATGGTCATCGATGTTGACCTGAGGCTGGGGAGCGATATAGATGCGGTATTTCTGGGTATTGGGGATATTTCTGCATGTCTGGCTGTTCAAGGCATGGATGCCCTCGATGATGATCGGTTCGTTCTGTCCCAAAGATATCTTCTTGCCAAAGCTTCTTTCATGCGTCTTGAAGTCATAGGTCGGCAATGCGACGCTTTTTCCACGGATCAATTCATCCATCTGCCTGTTGAAGAGAGCGATGTCGACCGCATCGACGCTCTCCAAAGAGACACCGGGCTTCATCTCCTTCCTGGGGATGAAGTAATCATCCATGGAGATGCGAATAGGTCTGAGTCCCTTGGACATCAGTTCGTATAAAAGCCTGTTGGCAAAGCTGGTCTTGCCTGAAGAAGAAGGTCCGGCAACCAAGACCAGACGGATTGGAGTATCGTTGTGCATGATGTCATTGCCAAGTTCGGCAAGCATGTTGTTGAACCTAGTCTCGGAAAGATTGATGAGCGACATCGCCGAATACTGCTTGATGAAGCGGTTGATGTCGGAGACCGTATCAAGGTGATTGATCTCCTCCCAGTGGGAACTCCTCTGGAGGGCAGCGGCAAACTTGCTCTCATCGACAAACTGAGGAATCTTTCCTCCCAGCTCGCTTCTTGGAACCATGCAGACAAATCCCGGAGCATAGTAGTTCATCCTGAATTCCTTCAGATAGCCGCTGGAAGGAACCAAGGGAGAATACAGATAATCGAAATAGTCGATTTCATCGCACTTGGCCTCATAGAGATGGACAAAGTCCTCGCTTCGATACTTCAACACACGGATCTTATCCTTGAAGCCGAGATTCTTATAGATATCCAACGCCTTTTCCTTGGAAACCTTGATCTTTTCAAAGGGAATGTCCATGGAGATGAGTTGTTTCATCTTCTCTTTGATTTTATCGACAAGTTCAGGATCGAGGCTGAAGTTCTTCGGATTGACGACCTTGGCGAAGATGGCCCTGGAGATGTTGTAATAGAATCGCAGGGATAGATTCGGTGCGACGATCTTCGTCGCAAGGGAAATCAGATACCTCATGCTTGCCGAATACATCCTGGTCGTCTCCTGGCTTGTGAAATCCAAGAAGGTGATGTCATAGTCTCCTTCCTTGTCGATGACAAAGCTGAGGCTACGGATCTTTCCGTTGACAAGGGCGCAATAATATTTCTTCTTGTCTTCCTCCTTCAGCAGAGTCAGCAAAGAAGTTCTTCCAGAGATGTGAATATTTGGCATTTTTCAGCTCCTTTTTCTTTTGGCAAACGCTTTCATAAAGTCAATATAGTATAGAGGTTTCCTTCCGAAAATCAAGATTCCAGGCTTTGTTTTACAAAAGTTTTACTTTTTTATATTATCAAGCAGGTCGAAAAAATTCCCTAAACTTCCACCTTCCAAGGGCATTTTCAATCCAAAGCCATGTTTTTCATCGGTTTTTTCACACAACTCGACAAAACCGGTATTTTTTATGGTATACTAATCCACGCGAAAAATCAGTCTTTGAAAAGGAGAATATAGCAATGCCAGAAATCCATGAACTGACCCAGGAAAGTTATGATAAATGCCTTGCGGAACTCAAGGAACTCGTCGAAGTCCTTCAGCCGAAGGCCAACGAAGAGCTTGAATTTGCAAGATCACAGGGCGACTTGTCCGAAAACGCCGATTATGATGCTGCCAGAGAAAGATACGAGAGCAACAAGAGAAGAATCGCAGAGCTTCAGGACATCCGTGACCATCACAGAATCATCGTCAATACCGGTTCTTCCATCATCGGAAACGGATCCAAGGTCAAGCTTGAGAACCTGTCCACCCATGCCGTCTATGAATTCACCATCACCGGCGAATTCGAAAGCGACATCAGGGAGAACAAGCTTTCCAACAACTCCCCTGTCGGAAAAGCCATCCATGGCAAGACCATCGGGGACATCGTCGAAATCCCCGTCAAGAAGCCTTATCAGATGAAGATCATCGACGTCAGATAAAATATTTTAAAAAAATCAGACCGACACCGAAATTTCGACCATCTCAATGACAATATATAGTAGGAGGCATAGAATATGCTGAAAACTATTATCATTGGTATCGTCGTCACGGTCGTCGGTCTTTTTGTTTTGGCAGGAGTCAACAAGGCTGTCACAGGCAGCCCGACTTCATCCAGCGTCAACGGGTACAAGACAAGCGAGAAGCTTGACAAGGACACCGTCAGCGTCTCGATTTCCGGGGAAATCAACCATCCTGGCTCCTATTACGTCAAAACCGAGCAGACACTCGGAGATCTCATCAGCCTTGCCGGAGGTGTCACCACCAGCGCCGACACTTCCGCCTACAACACTTCCCTTGTCATCAACAACAGGACTTCCTTCTACATCGCTCCTCTTCTTGCCACGGAGGATGTATGCGTCGGCACCAACGCCAAGAAGATCAACATCAACGTCGCTACCCAGGAAGAACTCGTCGGCACCGGATTCACCAATTCCCAGGCTGAAAGCCTCATCGACTACCGCAATGAAAACGGCCCCTTCCAGGCTTTGGAAGACATTCTCAATGTCAGCGGCATCGGTGCAGGAACCTTCAGCAAGGTCAAGAACAAGATTGCCCTTTCCTGATGGCTTTCTTTGCCTTTCTTTTCTTCATCGTAGGAATCCTGTCAGGGATTGATTCTCCCTTTCTTCTCCTTCTTGGCATCCCCCTGTTTCTTTTTCTCTTTTTCTACCAGAAAAAGAAGAATGCCTATCTCCTCTTTCTTTTCTCTCTCCTGGGCTTCCTTCTCATCTTCTTCTACCCCAAAGGAGGAGAAGGGATAGAGGAGATTCATGGCATCGTCATCCAGAAAAAGGACACGTACTTCCTTCTTCTCACATGGAAGGGAAAATACTATATCCGAAGCAAGGACTCCTCAATCACCTTGTTTTCCATCCTGAAAGCACAAGGGTATTCCAGGAAGCTATCCTTCACCCACTATGAATCCGTCTTTGACTTCAAAGGCTATCTGAAGGCAAAGGGCGTATTTCATGAGTTCTCTTCCAGCTCATATACCTTTCTGTTTCATAATCCGATCAGCGAGAAGCCTGTCAAGGAGTACATGTTCTCCTATCTTGAAGAGAAGCCCAGGGCGGTGATATCCTCTCTCCTGACAGGGGAGTCCATCCTTTCTCATGATGGAATGGACGCTCTTGACAATCTTGGCCTTCTTTCCTCCTTCTCCCTTTCAGGCTTCCATATTTCCTTTCTTTTACGATGCCTGGAAGGGCTGTTTCAAGGAAAAGGGAAGAAATATATCCCGTATTTTGAATTGATTCTTCTATCCTTTTTCCTCTTTCTCAGCCAGATGAGATATTCGATCCTCAGAATCTTCCTTTATCATCTCCTCAACCTCATCCTGAAGAAAGCCGGAAAAAAGCTATCCTATCTGGACAGGGTCTCGATAGTCGGCCTATCTCTTCTCATCCTAAGTCCCTATTCCATCCTTTCGGGTTCCTTTTATTATCCCTTTCCTCTTCTTCTCACCCTGGGACTCTTCCAGAAAAGAAGAAGCAAGGACAGAAAAGCCGGAATCCTCTTTTTCCTTTTCATCTTCACCTTCTATCTTCCCTATCGCATGATTCAATATGGAAGGCTTTCCCTTCTCCTTCCTTTTCTGCAGTTTCTTTTGCTTCCTGCCACCCACATCCTGTTCCTGTCTTCCTTCCTTTTGCTTCTCCTTCCGGCACTTGGTATGGTTCTTTCTTATATCGTCAACCTACTGCTTTACCTCCTTGAAAAGACAGCCGAGGTTCCTTTTTTCCTGAATGTCGGAAGCCCTGGCATCCTTTTCGTCATCCTTTACTACATATTGCTGTTCTTCCTTCTTCTTTTCAGGACCTATTCCTTCCAAAAGCTGTCAAAACAGGTTGCCATTGGAATGTCCGTCCTTTTTTTGACTGCATCGGTTCCGGATTTAAGAAATCATCATGAAGTCACCTTCATCGATGTCGGTCAGGGAGACTGTACCCTCTTACGATATGAAAGGATGAACATCCTCATCGACACGGGAGGAAACAAAAACCTCGACATCGCAAAGGAATGTCTCATTCCCTATTTCATCAAGCAGAAGATCACAAGCCTGGACGCCGTCATCATCACCCATCCGGACTATGACCACAATGGTGCCTTGCCCTCCCTGGAAGCTTCTTTTTCCGTCAAGAACACCTATACCGCCGATGATTTCAGGAATCATGGCAACACCTATTCCTTCGGAAACCTGACCATCGAAAACCTCAACGAAGACCCATCCGCGGGAAAAGACAACAATGATGCTTCCGGAGTCTATCTTTTTCAGGTGAAGAAGACAAAAGTCCTGATCATGGGAGATGCTCCAAAGGAAATCGAATATAAGATCCTTCAAAGGCATGTCGATTTGAAAGTCGACATCATCAAGCTCGGCCACCACGGCTCAAAGACTTCTTCCTCCGAAGAATTCCTAAGACAGATAAAACCGAGATTGGCCATCATATCCTGTGGTGAAAACAACTCCTATGGTCATCCTCATAAAGAGACCATCACGACTTTGGAAAGACTTGACATACCCTATCGGAGAACCGATGAGGAATCCACCATCAGCATTCCATTGACCTGAGGGACTTTCTGCCTTTTTGGAATCCGAATCGTCATTTCCAGACGATATCCATGCCATTTGTACCACGTGAATTGTAATTAAATTGTTCAAAATATATAATAATTGCCATGATGAAAGACAGATATCTCCTTGCCGATATCGGCAACACTTCCATCGATGTCGCCGTGTTCCAAAAAGAACTCGAGGATGTTTCCAAATTCACGTCAGAGGAAGAAGACAAGCTGGAAAACTACCTTTCTCTTCATAAAAATCTCAAAGGAGTCCTCATCTCCAGTGTCAACCACAAGAACCTTGACCTTCTTCTCTCCCATCTGAAGAAAGAAGACATCCCCTTCCACGTCATCACACCTTCCGACATGGAAAAGTACGCTTTGAAGCATGGCTATACCATCAGAAACACCGCCTATCTCGGATGCGATCTCTTCTGTGACGTCATCGCCATGGAAACAAGGGAAAACATCACCATCGACCTTGGAACCGTCGGAAAGATCCTTTATCTTGATAGGCAGAAAGTCTTTTATGGAGCGAGTATCTTTCCTGACATCAGCCAGTTTCCGAAGATGATGGATGTTTCCACCGACCTTCTCAAGGGACTTTCCCTGAAGGACAATCCTCCGGTCGTCTCATTGAAGACGGAGGAATGTATCTCCTCGGGAGCGGTCTATGGCATTCTCGGAACCATCCATAAAGTCGTTTCGAAGATCAAGGAAATCTATTCCCCCGAGAATCCAAAGGTATATCTGACCGGAGGCAACGCCTCTCGCATCAAGGATCTGCTCCTCAAAGAGGATCCTAGCATCGAATATGTTCCGGACCTACCTTTGAAAGGCGTGGCAAGAATCCTTTCCGACTTTGACAATCATTTCGACGAATAGAAACAAAGAGGTAATCAAAATGAAAGAAAACGCAGAACCGATAAAGATGAAGAATACGGACTTCAAGAAGCTCGTCGCTCCCTATAAGAAGGAAGCTTTCGAGACTTTGAAGGAATACATCGCCATCGACTCCGTCCTGGATTCAAAGACCCAATCCAAAGAGAAACCCTTCGGAGAAGGTGTCGACAAGGCTCTTGCCTTTGTCGCAGAGCTTGGACGGAAAATGGGTTTCCACGTCGACCGCTGTGACAACTATGTCACCGAGCTCACCTATGGCGAAGGAGACAAGATTCTGGACATCTATGCCCACAGCGACGTCGTCCCGGTCAAGAAGGAGAACTGGACAGCCGATCCTTTCACCCTTCGTCTTGAAGAAGGAAACATCATGTATGCCAGAGGTTCCTCCGATGACAAAGGTCCTGGCCTCGCCTGTCTTTTTGCCGTCAAGGCATTGATGGACAAGGGAGCTTTGGGCGGATATAAGATGAGATTCCTCTTTGGCGGAAACGAAGAGAACGACTCTCTCTGCCTGAAGCATTACTTCGAAGAGATGAAGAAGCCCTACCCGACGCTCGGCTTCTCTCCTGATGCCGAATATCCTTTGATTTATGCTGAAAAATCCATCTATGCCTATACAGCTGAATACCCTGTGACCGTCTTAGGCATCGAAAACTTCAGCCTCGGCGAAGCCCTCAACATTGTCCTTGCCGAAGCAAGCTGCGACATCACCCTTCATCAGGATGACGTAAAAAGAGAGCTTCCTTCCTATCTTGAAAGACATAAGCGCATCAAGGCAACCTTCGACGGAAAGACATTGAAGTTCTTCGGAAAGCCATATCACGGCTCCATGCCATGGAATGGCGTCAATGCAGGTCTTTACATGCTTCACTTCCTTGGTGAGGTCTTCGGAAACAAGACATTCAAGGATGTCTTCTTCCAGTACCATGACGGCATGGGCGAACAATTCAAAGGAAACTTCAAGAACGAGTATTTCAGTGAATCCTCCTACAATGTCGGAAGGATTTCCTATGACGGAAACAAGCTCACCATCGCCGTCAACGTCCGCTTCCCTGCCGGCATGGATATCCATGATGTCCTAAACAACGTCAGCACGAAGACGAGTGCCAATGTCACCCTCCTTGGCGGAAGCGACGGATTTGTCGCCGATCCAAAATCCGATTTCATCAACATCCTTCTTGGTGCCTATCAAAAGGAGACCGGAGACATGAAATCCATGCCTCTTGCCATCGGTGGCGGCACCTACGCCAGGGAAAGCAAGAATTCCGTCGCCTTCGGTGCCCAGTTCCCAGGCAGGGATTACCGCATGCACGGAGACGATGAATTCTTCCCACTCTCCGATTTCTATGACAACATGCAGATCTATGCCCATGCCATCTATGACCTGAGCGAATATCTCAGAACAGGAAAGAAACCCGAATAATGAGACTGCGCCACCGTAAATGGGCGGATGACGTCCTTTTAGAGAACAAAGACATCGCCAGAAACCTGTCTGACTTCGATCCGGAATCCATCAAGAGCTTCCAGAACCTTGAAATCGGCTCCGGACAGGGCGGCTTCCTTCTTGAAGTCTGCAAGAGGTGTCCGGATGAAAGATACCTCGGCGTGGAAATCAATCGAAACGCCTTCGCCCTAGCCGTAAAACATGCCGCGCAGGTCAAGGAAGAAAGGCATAATTTCCTCCTTCTGAATGCACCGATCGAACGTATTTTTCCCCTTCTTTCCGATGGTCAGCTAAACTGTATCTATCTAAACTTCTCTGACCCCTGGCCAAAGAAGAAACAGCATCACAGGAGACTGACCTATCCGACGCTCCAGAAGGAATATCACCGCATCCTGAAGGATGACGGAACCCTCTATTTCAGGACGGATAATGTCGGACTTTTTGAAGATTCTGTCGAATATTTCAAGGAAACAGGTCTTTTTGACATTGACATCATCGAACCTTTCTATTCCGAAGAAGTCGACTATCTGCCACCGACGGAATACGAAAAAAAGTTCCGTGCCCAAGGCACGGAAATCCACGTTCTCATCGCACATAAAAAGAAATGATGACGACCATGCAAGGGACTCCTACGGAGTTCCTTGTTTTTGTTTCGGGAAAGAAATTTAGCACTCTAGTATTGCAATTGCTAATTTTTTGCCTATAATACTATTTAGCATTCGGGAAAGACGAGTGCTAGGAGGGCGGTATGAACCTGAACAGAAAAGACGAAATACTCAAGTGCATCGTCGAAGAATTCATCAAGACTGCTCAGCCGGTCGGAAGCAATACACTGCTAGACAAGTATCATCTCAAGTGTTCCAGCGCCACCGTACGAAACACGATGGCAGAGCTTGAAAAAGACGGAATGCTTGAAAAGACACACGTCTCATCAGGTAGGGTTCCATCAGCCAAGGGATATCAATACTACCTGGAAAACCTCGATACCACATCGATGATGAACAACGTCGATATGGAATTCCAGCAAAAGTTCCAGGAGGTGTTGCAAAACAAAGCCCACTCCGTCGAAGACGTCGTTTCCAAATCCTGCAAGATGCTATCGGAACTGACCAACATGGCAACCGTCGTCCTTGGTCCGAAGGTCAGCAACGAAAGACTTGTCTCGATTCAGCTCGTCAAGCTGTCCGACAAGATGGCCATGGGAGTCTTCATCACAGACTCCGGCTACGTCGAAAAGAAGACCTTCGTCCTCGATCAGAAAGACGGTCTGTCATTCCAGATGCTCAGCAATGCGATGAACACGCTCAACGAGAGGCTTGCCGGAACAAGGATCGGCGATCTGGAAGCCAAGGCAAAGGCATTGCAGCCACTGCTCGTCAACCTTTATGGAAAAAGCGGTGACCTCATCATGTCAGCCTTCCTTCAGACGCTCGTTTCCTTCACCAGGGCTCGATATGAAGTCTATGGTGAAAAGAACCTCCTCTCGAATCCGGAGTTCTCCGAAGACAAGGAGACGTTCATGAACGCCTTCCAGGCCCTCCAGGATCCAAACGTCCTGGAAAAGAACCTTTGCGAAAAGGATGACATAGGAAACGTCAACGTCGCCTTCACCAACGAGAACAAAGGTGACTTCGCCATCGTCTCCAAGCAGTTCAACGGAAACGATCAGCTCGCTGTCATCGGGCCAAAGCGAATGGACTACAAGAAAGTCCTGTCCGCGCTGGAATACATCGTCTATATGTTAGACCGTTACTACTTCTCGAATACGTCTCAGGGAACTTCGCTTGTGCCAGTATCTCCTGCCGAAGAAGTCAAGACCACGAAGAAAGTCAGGAAGCGCAAAGCAACCACAAAGAAAGGAGTGAAAAAATGAGTGAAGAAAAAGAAAACGTAAAAGAAGAAAACAAGGATAAAGAAGCCGTCAAAGAACAGACAGGGCCAAAAGAGAGCAAGAAGGAAGAAAAGCCCGCCGAAGAAAAGAAAGACGAAAAAAAGAAGATTGAGCTCTATGAAAGACAGATCGATGAGCTCAAGAGCAGACTGACTCAATGCCAGAAGAAAGCTGAAGATGCCGAGCATATGGCTTCCGATTGGAAGAACAGATACTATCAGGCCTATGCGGATATGTCGAATACCCGCAAGCAGGTCGAAAGAGAAACTTCCGATTTCAAGAAATATGCCAAGCAGGCATTGGTCGAAGAACTGATTCCGGCCTTGGATGGATTCGATATGGCCCTCAAAAACGAGCCCAAGGATGACGTCATCAGGAAATACCTTCAGGGCTTCGTGATGATTCACTCCAAGCTTCTTACCATCCTCAAACAGCAGGATGTCAGCGTCATCGATCCCAAACCGGGAGATGAATACAATCCGGACACGATGCAGGCCTACTCCACCGTGGAAGGCGAGGAAGACAACAAGGTAGCCGAGGTCTTCACCAAAGGCTACAAGATGTTCGATCACCTTCTCCGTCCTGCAGGGGTCATCGTGACAAGGAAGAAGGAAGTCGAAGAAAATAAAGAAGAAGTCAAGAAAGAAGATACGAAAGCCGAAGAATCTTCGGGCAAGACCGAAGAGACCATTGAAGTCAAATAACTCATAGGAGGATATATATTATGGCTAAAGAAATTATCTTAGGTATCGATTTGGGTACTACCAACTCTGTCGTTTCTTATATGCAGGAAGACCATACGGTCAAGGTCATTCCTTCTCCGGAAGGCACCAACACCTGCCCGTCCGTCGTCTCCTTCAAGAAGGATGGCGAAGAAGTCGTCGGCAACGCTGCCAAGCGTATGCTCCTCACCAACCCTGACACCGTCCATTCCATCAAGAGACATATGGGTACAAGATTCATGACCCACATCGCCTGCCTGAACAAGGATTTCACTCCGGAAGAGATTTCCGCCAAGATCCTTGCCTATATGAAGGGCTATGCCGAAAAGTATCTCGGCCAGCCGGTCAGCAAGGCCGTCATCACCTGCCCTGCCTACTTCAACGATGACCAGAGACAGGCCACCAAGAACGCTGGCACCATCGCCGGTCTTGATGTCGTCCGTGTCATCTCCGAACCTACCGCAGCCGCTTTGGCCTATGGTATGGATTCCAAGAAATCCGGTAAGATTCTTGTCTTCGATCTCGGTGGCGGAACCTTGGATGTCTCCATCCTCGACATCGGTGACGGAACCTTCGAAGTTCTCTCCACTTCCGGTGATACCAACCTCGGTGGCGATGACTGGGATAACCACATCATGGATTGGCTGATTTCCGAAATCTCCAAGGAATGCGGAATCACCATCTCCAGAACCAATCCGGCTGACAGACCGACCCTTCAGCGTCTCAGAGATGAAGCTGAAAAGGCCAAGATCAACCTTTCTGCTCAGACTGAGACCATCATCTCCTTGCCGTACATCGGCTTCAAGGATGGTGCTCCGGTCAACTTCGAAACCACGCTCACCAGAGCCAAATTCCAGGATATCACTGCCGATTTGATCGACCGTTGCAGAACTCCGTTCGAAAAAGCCCTCAGCGATGCCAAGCTTTCTGTCGCTGACTTAAGCGATATCATCCTTGTCGGTGGTTCTACCCGTATGCCGGCTGTCGTCGACCTCGTCACCCGTCTCAACAACGGCAAGAAGCCGAACCAGTCCGTCAACCCGGATGAAGCTGTCTCCGTCGGTGCCGCCATTCAGGGCGGTGTCATCAGAGGCGATGTCAAGGACGTCGTCCTTCTCGATGTCACTCCGCTCACCTTGGGTCTTGAGACTCTCGGTGGCGTCATGACTCCTCTCATTCCTAGAAACACCACCATTCCGACGACCAGAAGCCAGATCTTCTCCACGGCTGAAGACAATCAGCCCGGTGTCGAAATCCAGGTCTTCCAGGGTGAACGTCCGATGGCTCAGGACAACAAGTTCCTGGGCAGATTCAAGCTTGAAGGCATCCGTCCGGCAAGACGTGGTGAACCGAGAATTCAGGTCACCTTCTCCATCGATGTCAACGGCATCGTCTCCGTCTCTGCCAAGGATCTTGATACCAATCAGGAACAGCACATCACCATCTCCAACTCTTCCGGTCTGAGTAAGGAAGAAATCGACCGTATGGTCAAGGAAGCCGATGCTCACAAGGCCGAAGATGACAAGAGAAAGCAGGATGCCGATACCAGGAACGAAGCCGAACAGCTCATCAACTCCATCGACAGACAGGTCAATGACAAGGACCATCCGATTGATGAGAATACCAAGCAGCAGGCTCTCAAGATCCGAGATGAAATCAAGGCTGATCTCGACAAGAACGACCTCGAGGCCGTCAGAGCCAAGATTGCCCAGCTCCAGCAGGCTGCCAACCAGGTCTATCAGGCCCAGGCCAACAACCAGGCCAACGCCTCCAGCGCCAATGCCGGTGGCAACACGCAGAACACTGCAGACAGCAATGATCCGCATGTCGTCGATGCTACTTTCACTGAAAAGAAAGACAACTGATCGAATTAAGCCCGGGTTCATCCGGGCTTAATTCTTACATAAGGAGGATTTTCCAAAATGGCAGATCAAAAACGTGATTACTATGAAGTTCTCGGTGTCAGCAAGACTGCCACGCAGGATGAGATCAAAAGTGCCTACCGTAAGCTTGCCAAACAATATCATCCTGATCTGAACAAATCTCCGGATGCTCCGGCAAAGTTCAAGGAAGTCCAGGAAGCCTATGAAGTCTTAGGCGACCAGCAGAAGCGTGCCCAATACGACCAGTTCGGCTTTGCCGCCTTCGACAACAACGGAGCCAATGGATTCCAGCAGGGATTCAACGGGTTCCAGCAAGGCGACTTCTCTGACTTCGGAGATATCGGAGACATCTTCTCTTCCTTCTTCGGAGGCGGTGGAAGAAGTTCCGGAAGAAGAAGCAATGTCCCTCGCCGTGGTGAAGACAGGCTTGTCCAGGTCAAGATCAACTTTGACCAGGCCGTCAGAGGTACCAAAGTCGATATTCCTTTGTCCTATGTCGCGACCTGTCCGGACTGCCATGGAACAGGTGCCAAGACGCCTGACGACCTGGAAACCTGCCATACCTGCGGTGGCAGAGGCAGGGTCAGGATGCGCAGACAGACGCTCTTCGGCATGATGGAGAGCGAAGAAGAATGTCCGGATTGCCACGGACTTGGCAAGACCATCAAGAGAAAATGTGATCATTGCCATGGTTCCGGAAGAGTCCAGGTCAATGAGACCATCACCGTCAACATCCCGCGCGGTGTCGATACCGATGATAAGATCCGTGTACCCGGCAAAGGTGAGCCTGGTGTCAACGGTGGCGAAAACGGCGACCTCATCATCCAGATTCAGGTCTCCAGCTCCCAGACATTCGTCAGAAAAGGCTGCGATGTCTATGTCAACATCCCGATTTCCTATACCGATGCCTTGTTAGGTGCGACAGTGACCATACCGACGGTCACAGGAGACTGTGACCTCGTCATCCCGCCCTGCACAGACCCCAACACCATCCTGAAGATGTCCGGCAAAGGTATCACGACCCCCAACGGCAAGACCGGCAACCAATATGTCACCATCAACGTCAAGTTCCCGAAATCCTTGACCAAGGAACAGCAGGACCTTGTCAAAAAGCTCGATGAAATCGAGAACAACAAAGGTGGCATCTTCTCTTGGTTCAAGAAAAAGAAGTAATCCAAACAAAAGACCGTCAGGACAGATTTCTATATGGAAACTGCCTGGCGGTTTTTTATTTGGCTTCAGGAATCCTGCCCTGTCGATACGCTTCAATCAGTTCCTTCAGATCGGCTATCTGTCTGGAAAGCATTTTTCCCTTGTCGGTATCCTTGACAAGGATACGCTTGTCAAACTTCTCGACAATCTTCACTTTGGACAGGTTGTCTGCTCCTTTGACGAAGTTCTTATGCTGGACGAGGGCGATGTGATGGGAATTGGATATCAACGTATATCCGGCGATGCCCGTCTTGGAATGGAACGACTTGGCAAGGCCACCGTCGATCTTGAAGAGCCTTCCTTCCGCCTTGATCGGTGATTCTCCTTTGTTGACCAATACCGGAACATGTCCGTTGACGATGTGGCCGTGCTTCTTGTCAGCATCGAATTCTTCCAGGATCATCTCGACGACATCCTTTCTCTTGGCCAGTTCATAATAGGGATTGTAATCCTCATGATATAAAGAGGTATCATCGCTGAAGGTTCTTTCATAAGTCGTGATCTGGTCTTTGCCAAACAGGGGAGACTTCGGTCCGCACCACATATACCACAAGAAGTCCGTTTCAAATTCCTTCTTTGGATCATCCATGGGAAGCATGCAGGCATGTCTGATCCTTCTTTCACAGTAATCGAGATATTTCTTTCCCGAGAAGGTTCCATCCGGCGTTTCGACTTCCATGAAGGTTCCATCGGCATTCATCGGGATGCATGCATGATAAAGGAGGTTGCCGTTATAGACAGTATACATGCTTCCTTTCTTCAATAAGAACCGGATATGTCTCTGAAGCCTCTCGGAATGTGTGAAGCTATACTGGAGCGTCTTCATCAAGGAAAGTTCTTCATCAGTCAATGCACGGATATCATCTTTCATGAATGTAGGTAGGTTGCTATCTTCCAGCGTGAATGACTTTCCATTAATGATGAATGTCTTGTTTTCAATATCCAATCCATCCAAAAGAAGTCTTGTCCCAAGATGATATTCCGGATGTCTCTTGATGAGCTGGCCTTCCAGCTTGAACATGATGATGGTGATGACCTTGCACATCTTGCCAGCCAGATCCGGTGAGACGGAATCAGAGACGTTGGCATCCAGAAGATGCGGTCTGAATCTAAGGCATGGATCATCCTTATATAGTTCTTCGGCATACATCGAAAGAGGCCTGAGGTTGATGCCATATCCGGATTCAAGGACGTCAAAGGAATTATACAGTGTCGCGATATGAAGGACATTGGCAATACAGGCCATGTTTCCGTTTGCGGCACCGATCCATGTTGCATCATGGTTTCCCCATTGGATGTCGATTTCCGGAAACATCATCAGTTCATCCATGATCTTATCTGCTCTAGGCCCTCTGTCAAAGATATCACCTACGATATGAAGATGGTCGATGCAAAGGGTCTGGATCAGCTTGGCCAGCTCGATGATATATTTGTCGGCAAAGCCGATTTCGATGATGTTGTTGACGACAGCCTCATGATAGTTCTGGGTATTGAGATCGTCGGAGTTCGTATTGATGAGTTCATCCATGGTATAGCCATAAGCCTTCGGCATACGCTTGCGGACCTTGCTACGGGTATATTTGCTGGAGACGAACCTTGCGACCAGAATAAGGTTCTCAATCGTCTTCTTCTGCCATTCTATGGATGGTTTCTGATAGCGGAACATCATCGGGATCACTTCTTCCGGATAATAGGTGATCTTGGATAGTTCCTCGTATTCCTCGGCACTCAGGCTGTTTCCAAGCGCCTTCTTCATCTTTGTCATGATGACACCGGAACAGGAACGCATCAGATAGGAAAAGCTCTCATATTCTCCATGGACGTCGCTCAAAAAGAACTCCGTTCCCTTGGGAAGTTCACAGATGGCAGAAAGGTTGATGATTTCCGTACCAGCCGACTTGATGTCAGGGAAGGATTTGGAAAGCAGTCTCAGGTAGTCTAAATCTCTCATAAAGCACCTCGCTATACGTAGATTATACGTAGAAACGAGTGAAAAAGAAATTACTTTCCAACCTGTTTGGATGCGTTTAGGTTCGCATCCGATGCTTCCTTTGCTATAATTGGATACATATGAACAACATCAAACCAGGAACCCGCATTCCCTTGGAAGGAACCATCAACACCAGGGATCTCGGAGGGTATCAGACAAAAGATGGTAGGACGATACGATATGGACGTCTCATCAGGACAGACTGTCTAAGTCATATCACGGATAAGGACATCCGATATCTTACAGACGTCCTTCATGCCCGCTATGAAGTCGACATGCGTGGATATGATGAAATCCAAAGGGAGCCTGACAGAACCATCCCCGGAGTCACTTTCCTCCACATGCCCATCCAGGAAGAACTCAACAAAGGCTATGAGATGAATCCCCATACAAACTTCGACGTCGAAGACAAGGACATCAAAGGAACCATCGACTATCTGTTCCGCATGGACAAGAACGGTGACATGTCCCACTCCTTCGAAAAGGTGTACCGCGACATGCTCAAGCCCTTCGGAGCAAAGCATTATGAAGAATTCCTCCGCCTCTGCATGAAAAACAAAGAAGGAGTCATCCTCTTCCACTGTGCCGACGGGAAAGACCGCTCCGGACTTGCAGCTGCCATCCTTCTTCTGACGCTTGGTGTCGATAGGGAAACCGTCATCCAGGACTACCTCAGAACCAACGAGAACACCAAGGCCAAGGCTGAATACAGAGAACATTATCTGAGAGACATCTGCCATATCAGGGACGAGATCGTCATCAGTTCCATCAAGATGGTTGCCGGTGTCAGGAGAAACTGGCTGGAAGCCGCCCTCGATGAGATGGAAAAACAATCTGGAAGCATCGATGACTTCATCCTTGAGAAGCTTCACTTCACCAAGGAAGACCAGAAGGAACTGCAGGACAATTACCTGGAGCAATGAGATATCCTGTATCAAAAACGATATTTCCTTAGGCGGCAAAGCCATCTGGAAATATCGTTTTTTGTTGGAAGAAACGTGCCATCCATTTTAGGAATGGCACCTGTTTTGACTAGAGCGCCTTGAAAGCGTCCTGAAGAGCTAAGACGGAAAGACCGATACCATCGACGATGGGAGCCTGGATCCAATCCTGGTTCTGCTGACAGGGATTTCCTTTCCATGGACCTTGAGGGAAGCTTTCTGATATTCATCGATATAGATTGGATCGACCTAGACAAGAAAGCGCAAATCCCAAAATCAACTCGCCATCTATCCTATTCAATCAAAATCTATGGTAATGGAAGTACAATCCTTTACAACAGAAGTTTTGCTTCACCTGTCTTGATTTTCTCTTTCTATTTGAGTAGAATCTATTCAACGATTGAGAGAAGCCACAAGGCTAAGACATTCCCGTGTCTAGAGTATCAATCGGACTCAACTTCAGGGCGGTTAGTGGCCGCCTTTTTTCGTATCGTCCCCATCCTTGTTCTTCTTGGAATCTCTGAGAAGATACAGGATGATGATAACCAGAACTAACAATGTGTAGTCCATAGGAAACAACCTCCATGAGTGTCATATAGTCCCATAGGTGAGGCACTCGTTTTGATTGAATTTCCCGTGGCTTCTCTTTTAGGTCCTTTCGGACCATCCATATTATATCTGACAACATAAGCAAGCACAAGTTTTGCTTTAATCACAAAATCACTCAATTTATAGCTTTAATCTAAATTTTAAATAATTTTAGATTTACCAATTCTATAAAAGATAAAAGAATGTTTTATATTTGATTTTTGCTTTTCTTTATAAATCGGTGTTCGGTCAAAAAAAGTCTTGATCATTCAGACAACAGCTTTCACAAGGAAAACACGGGCTGGATATTCTTAGATTCCGTCAGCAAGTTTCTTTTCAACTACATTTTCCGCTGATCACCAAAAATCCGTCGTTCATCCATGTTATGATCAACTGCAGGACAACAAATCATAATTCAATCAATTCCGTCTGCTCTTACCATCGTCCACATCCAAGATACATATCGCCTAAGCTTTTCTCATATCTGTTGATGATTTCAAGAAACGAACAATAATCCGTATCGCTGTCTTCGACAACGGCGATTGCAAGCTTTGTCATGCCTAGAGTCTACAGAACAGCATTTTCACTGTCAATCGTAAAAGCTCATCCGTCGATTGATTCCTATGATGTCAAAAGGCACCCCGAAAAGGGTGCCTTAGCAAATCCAAAGATGATATCAGTATTCGACGACGTCGATATTGTCAAGGAGAAGCTTCTTCTGTGCTTCATCGCTGACAGACTTCAGCTTGGCTGCAGAGCAGACGGAAATCCAATGCTGGACATAGCTAGGATCGGTGTATGTCTTCTTGCAGAATTCCTTGAGATAGATGTTGGCAGCCTTGTCATCGCCTTCCAGAAGGAAGAGAAGATAGGTCATGGCAGCATCGGCAGAAGCATTGCCTCTGGTGACATGAGCCCAGTCAAGGATGTAGTATTTGCCTTCTTCGTCGAAGATGATGTTCTGTGGGAAGAAGTCGCCATGGCAGAACTTATAGTGGTTCGGCATCCTTTCAAGCTTGCTCTGCAAGTCATATCTCGTGGCAGAAGGAAGGCTGGAATCGTTGATATAGGCATTGAGCTTGTCCTTGAGTTTGGGAAGCATGAGGTTGCTGGAGAGACGGGAAAGAAGCTGGATATGGATCTTGACAAGTTCCACGATGTACTTCTTCTTGTTCTCTGGATCTTCTTCAATCATCTGGGCAAGAGTCTTTCCCTTGATCTGCTGGGAAGAGAAGGCCCAGTCATCGCCGACCTTGAAGATTTCATAGACCTCCGGAACGGAAATCTTGCTTTCGAAGGCATACTGCTGATACATTGCTTCCTTCATAGCGAAGGAACCATCGAAGAACTTATGATCAAAGACCTTGGTGATGACACCATCCTTGAGATAGACCTTCTTGTGATTGTGTTCGGAAATGACTTCGCCTAAATCTTTTGTAGCCATGAGTTAGTTCTCCTTTTTCATTTTCTTGCTCTTATTATACTCTTCTTCGCCGTAATATGCCTGAAGATATAACGTCTTGATTTCAGAAATCAAAGGATAACGCGGGTTGGCACCGGTGCACTGGTCGTTGAAGGCAGCTTCGCTCATCTCGTCGAGAGTGGCAAGGAACTTGCCTTCGTCGATACCGGCTTCCTTGATGGTCATCGGAAGTTCGATATCCCTCTTGAGGTCGTCGATCTTCTGAAGAAGCTTCTTGAACTTGGTCTCATCGTCCTTTCCGGTGATGCCGAGCATCTCAGCGATTTCGCAATATCTTCTGAGCGTATGAGGATACTTGTACTGCGGGAAGGTACCCATCTTGGTAGGCTGTTCACCGGCGTTGAACTTCATGACTTCATCGAGCATCAAAGAGACGCAGACACCATGGGGAAGATGATGATAGGCGCCAAGCTTATGACCGCAGGAGTGGTCGATGCCCAAGAAGGCATTGGCAAAGGACATACCGGCCAAAGTGGCGGCATGGGCCATATGCTCTCTGGCTTCAGGATCGGTGCCGCCATTATGATAGGCTCTCGGAAGATACTTGAAGATTTCTTCGATACCTTCCTTGGCAAGAGCATCGCTGAAAGGAGTGGCATACATAGAAGCATAGGCTTCCATGCAGTGGGTCAAGGCATCGATACCGGATGCTCTGGTAAGTCCCTTGGGGATGTTAAGCATGAGGTCAGAATCGATGATGGCCATATTCGGCATCAGTTCATAATCGGTGATAGGATACTTGGTTCCGTCTCTCTGATCGGTGATGATGGCAAACGGAGTGACTTCAGAACCGGTACCGGCAGTCGTCGGAACGCAGACGAGCATGGCCTTATCACCCATCTTCGGGAAGGAGATGACTCTCTTTCTGATATCCATGAAGTCCATGGCCATGTCCTCGAAGCTGACTTCCGGATGTTCATACATGACCCAGGCAATCTTGGCAGCATCCATCGGGGAACCGCCACCGAGGGCGATGATGGTATCCGGCATGAAGAACTTGCAGACGGAGACGATCTCTTCGGCACAGGCAAGGGTCGGATCAGGTGCGACGTTGGAATAGATTTCAGTCTGGATGCCAAGTCTCTGAAGCGGCTTGACAATCTTGTCAGCCATGCCGGAAGTGAAGAGGAACTTATCGGTGACGATGAGGACTCTCTTCTTGTCATAGACATATTTCAACTCTTCAAGAGCCTTATTCAAGCAGCCAGGCTTGAAGAAGATCTTGCTCGGAGCTCTGAACCAAAGCATATTTTCTCTCCTTATTGCTAACGTCTTGATATTCAAAAGATTTTCGATGCCGACCTGTCCGGAAACGGAGTTTCCACCCCAGGAACCACAGCCCAAGGTAAGGGACGGCTTGATGCGGAAATTATAGATATCACCGATACCACCCAAGGAAGAAGGGGTATTGACCAAAAGACGGCAGGCCTGCATCTCATTCTTAAAGCGATCAATGAGATCGGAATGATTGAGGACATCGCAATATAGGTCAGCCGTATGACCCCAGCCGGACTTCAGAAGAACCTTGGCCTTGGCCATGGCATCGTCGAAATCAGCAGCATGATACATGGCAAGGACAGGGCAAAGCTTTTCGTGGGCAAATTCTTCGCTCGGATCGGTCTTCTCGACTTCGCCGACGAGAATCTTGGTCTCTTCGGGGACCTTGAAGCCAGCCATTTCAGCGATGAAGGCAGCACTCTTGCCGACGACCTTGGCATTGGAAGCTCCATGGACGATGATGGTCTTCCTGACCTTTTCAAGTTCTTCCTTGTCCAGGAAGTAGCAACCACGGTAGATGAGTTCTTTCTTGACTTCTTCATAGATTCCGTCAAGGGCAATGACGGAGTTCTCGGAAGCGCAGATCATACCATTGTCGAAAGTCTTTCCATGGATGATGGAAGAGACAGCCATCTTGATGTCGGCAGAATCATCGATGATGACTGGAGCATTTCCAGGGCCGACACCGATAGCCGGCTTGCCGGAAGAATAGGCAGCGGTGACCATACCCGGACCACCGGTAGCCAAGATGCAGTCACAGGACTTCATCAAAAGGCCGGAAGCCTGGATGGACGGCTTTTCAATCCATCCGATGATGCCTTCCGGAGCACCTGCCTTGACGGCAGCATCCAAGACAATCTGGGCAGCATGGATGGTGCACCTGGTCGCTCTTGGATGAGGCGAGAAGATGATGCCGTTCCTGGTCTTCAAGGCAAGCAAGGACTTGAAGATGACCGTCGAAGTCGGATTGGTCGTCGGAACGATGCCACCCAAGATTCCCAAAGGCTCGGCAACCGTCTGATAGCCATTGTCATCATCTCTTTCCAGGACGTCGCAGGTCTTGGCATAACGATATGCATTATAAATATATTCGCTGGCAAAGTGATTCTTGATGACCTTGTCTTCCACAACACCCATGCCAGTCTCTTCGACGGCTTCCTTGGCAAGTGGAATACGGGCCTTATTGGCAGCGATGGCAGCAGCCTGGAAGATCTTGTCTACCTGTTCCTGAGTATAGGTAGCATAGACTTCCTGAGCTTTCCTGACACTTTCGAGCAGCTTGTTGAACTGTTCAGTTGTTTCCATCTCATTTTCATCATTCATGAGCTTATCCTCCTATTTGAGCACATGAGGATTATAATCAAAGTGCGCATTTAGAATCAATATTTTTTGATATAAAATGCGCATTTTTGATGTTAAATGATGTCTTAATGCGCATTAGTTAGCGTTTACAATAGAAATTGTGCAAAAAGCATTCATTCCGGAAGAAACGGCAAAGCGCTTTGAGCGGGAGCTTGGTGCCATGAATGCAGATGCCGGAAGGAATCATACAGCCCTGTTGCAAAGAGCAAAGAAAATCTTTACCTTTCTTTTTCATTTTTTGAAGGAAGTTTACATTTTTTCTCGTTTTTCCTTTTGAAACCGATTCCTATTGATTATTTATTGCTTATTCATTTTCGAGTTGATATAATTTCATTCGTTAGGAATACCAATTTCCACAACCGCTTTGCGAGGAGGTGCACCCCAGTAAAAAAACGCGCCTTGGCAAAGGACTTTTTCTCCAACTTCAAATTTGATTCGTGACGTGATCGACTGACAATGGGGGTTTAAACAATCATGAGATCAAAATTCGTTTCCTTTTTGGCGTTGCTGTCTTTGCTTACGTTAGGTTCCTGCAGGAATGAGACGTCCGCTTCTGATGTCAAAGGTTCCGACACGTCTTCTGAAAATGTCAGCACTTCTTCCTCTGAAAGCAGCAGCTCATTCTCTTCCAACGAGGCTTTGTCTTCCAATAGCAGCCTTAGCCAGGAAAGCAGCAGCACTGCAAGCGAAGATGATAAGGAATATACCATCAGCGAACTTGTCGCACTCTGTCCGGAAGACGGCACAGTCACGACAAAGAGATTCCGCGTCCGTGCCACCATCCAGAAGATTGTCAATCCAAGCTATGGCCAGATGATCATCCAAGATGCTACCGGCGAACTTGATGTCTATGGCACCTATGACAAAACAGGCGAAAAACGTTATTCCGAAATGACCGAGCGTCCTGTTGCCGGCGATGAAGTCCTCCTCTACGGTACGCTTCAGAGCTACAATGGCGATCCGGAAATCAAATCCGGATGGATCTTGGAATTCACGCATAACGAAGCTGCCTTCGATGAAACAGCCTATTCCGAAAAGACCATCCGCCAGGCCAGAGACGTCGATGCCGGAAGCCTTGTCAAAGTCACCGGTACCGTCGCACAGGTCACCTATGCAAGCGGCATGGCACAGAACGGATTCGTCATCGTCGACAACGAAAGCTCCATCTATGTCTATGACAATTCCATCGTCAAAGTCGGAAACAAAGTCACCGTCTTTGCCAAGAAGGATTATTATATCCTGTCCAAGGAGCAGACCAATGCCACCAAGTTCGGCTATAAGGGTGCAAACCAGCTCTGCGACGTCAAAAAGCTGGTCAATGACAACAAGACGGACAATCCGATCACCCTGGACTGGGCCAGCGAAAAGACTATCCGCGACATCATGAAGACCAGCGTCAAGGAAGATATCACCAACCTTGTCTTCAAGGCCAACGCCCTGATCAAGAAGAGCCAGGGTTCCGGTTTTGTCAACTACTACATCGATGACCTCGATGGACAGACCGGAAGCTATGTCTACACCCAGGCCAACGGAAAAGACCTTTCCTACCTCGAACCGTTCGACGGAAAGATCTGCGAAGTCTACTTCGTCTGTCAGAATGCCAAGTCCACCGGTACAGGTTGCACCTGGAGATTCCTTCCGATTCAGGTGAAGGACAACAATTTCGTCTTCGACAAGGCCAAGGCTCCGAAGTTTGCCTTGGACTATTATGCCTTTGAAAACGTCATGGACAGCTATACCGGCGATCCCTGTGAAGAGATGGTCACCACCTTCGAGAGCGAACTTCTCGATATCTCCGGAGTGACGATTTCCTACACCTCCGACAATACCGCTTCCGCCTATTTCGAAACAAAGGATGGCAAGACCTACCTGCATTGCAAGAGCACCGGAAGTGCCACGCTCACTGCCACTGCCCATCTCGAAGGACAGACGGATGCCACACTCAGCAAGACCATCCAGGTCAAGGATGCTTCCTCCATTTCTTCCGTCAACGTCAAATCTGCCATCGATGCCGCCAAGGATACCACACTCAACGTCAAGGGTGTCGTCGGTCCGTCTCTTGTCAACAAAAATGGCTTCTATCTCATCGATGACACCGGTGCCATCGCCATCGTCGTCAACGATGCCAGCACCCTTTCGACCATCCGCCAGGGTCAGACCATCATCCTCAGCGGAAAGAGAGACCTCTACACTTCCTCGACCGGCACCTATGGTGAAGTCTGCCTCACCCAGGGCGAAGTGATTGCCAACCTCTATGGAAAGGCTGATTATTCCACAACGAGCTTCATCAAGGACAAGACCTTGGCCGATGTCAAGACTCTTGACGTCAATGATTCTTCCAACACCGCCAAAGTCTATTCTTTGAAGGCAAGCTTCCAGAAAATCGAAGATAGGAACTACAGCAAAGCCCTCTTATATACCTATAAGGAAGACGATGCCGACAAGAACAAGCCGAGCATCAGCATGGAACTGTATTGCAGCAGTGCCAACCAGTACAGCTGGCTGAATCCATACTACAATCCGGACATGAGCAAGAAGCCAGTCGAATACGACGTCGAAATTGCCGTCTGCAACTGGAACAGCAAGAACTTCTTCAAGGCCTGTGTCCTCTCCGTCACCGATTCCACCGGCAAAAAAGTCGTAAATGATTTGAATTTCAGATAAGCTATCCGTTACAATAAAGAGGCATTAGAAAGTGCCTCTTTTTTATTATGAAAAAATCAAGAAAAATTCCCTTTGCGTTGCTTCTTTTTGTGATGGCTTCCTGTGACAGGGCCACAATCCAGCCTGAAAGTTCTGCTTCTTCATCAAGTAGCCAGTCTTCTGAGACAGTCTCTTATGAAGACTCCGTTTCATCTGACTCATCCATCAGCAGCATCCCCGAAGACTTCCAGCTTGAAATCAAAGCAGACAAGACATCCCTGTATATCGGAGAACAGGCTACGCTTTCCTGCGATGCCACCTTCGGAGAACTGACCTATGAAGTCATCTCAGGAAACGGCAGCATCTTTACAAACCTCCTTCAGGCGGAAGACGAGGGTGAAATCAAGGTTCAGGCCCATCTCTACGAATTCACCAGCAACATCCTTTCCTTCCAGGTCACAAGGATGGATAAGGACCCCTATAAGAACGTGGATCTGACCTCCTTCTATGAGAATTACAAGCCGGCGGTCTGCAATGACGATGCCTATTATCGAAGCCTCCATTATCTTCCGAGCGGAGACATCGTCGTTCCAGACCAGGCTCCCAGCCTTGCTTCAAACCAACCCAAAGAAAACGGCAAGTTCCTGAAGAACATCTCCACCTACTATTTCGATAGCAACAACTCCTATAACATCGTCAATGAAAAAGGAGAGGTCGTAAACACCGTCTATCAGGCAGGAGCCTATATCACCTTGGAAGAAGTCGCAGGCTACATCTATGCCTTCAACAACATTCCCAAGAACTACACCTCCGGAAAAGGTACCAAGCCCAGTGCATCCCAATGGGGAAAATACCTCAGGGTCAACCACAGCAGCTTCTCCGGAGATACTTCAAGATACCCGTATGAACCTGTCCTTCCCAACATCAGCGGATGCGGAGGCACCTATCAGTATTACGAGCTCGACATCGGCACCACCGGAACGGATTGCGATCCATCCTACCTTCCGAACATCTACAACGACGGAAGCAGGATTGACAGGGGCGCAGCAAGAATCGTCTATGCCAGGTTCGACAAAGACGGAAAAAGCATTGCTTTTTCAGACAAGCATCTCTTCTACACCTACAACCATTACAACGATTTCCAGGAATACCTGAACTATCAGGGAGGATGGGGCGAAATCTTCGGCAACATCACCGGAGGAGGAAAGATATCCAGCAAGACAGACTGTCATCCTACTTCCTATGTCGAAGTACAGAACAAGCATTTCAACTTACCATCCTTTGATTAAGAGATATAAGCTTAAGCTTTATAATCTACATTTGTGTCATCAGCTGCACTTCCTTCCTGGCAATCAGGAAGGATCTTACAGAGATACCTTTGCCATTATGGATTGTCGTTCTTTCCTTGATGGTATCCATCACCTACATGGTTCTCGTCTATCATTTCATCGCACCGGTTGCCTATGGCTTCTCTCTTGATGCCTCAGGCCGATATATCGGCTTCCGGATCGGCTTCATCTTCCTTGCCCTACCGGCATGCTGTCTTCCATCATCATCCTGATATCAAAGAAAGTTCAAAGCAGGAAGAAGCAGGTCAGGCAGAACTGACTATATCGACAATCCCACCTTGGAAGGACCAAAAGATACCTCCCGGATGGGATTTCTTCTCTCCGGGAAGGAAGAATTTAAGAACCTAAGCCTGATTTTTCTTGATTAAAGTTCATCGCTATGGTAATATAACTAAGCACGTTTTTTATCAAGTCGTTTTATAGTGCTTTATTGGGAGGATACTGAATATGTCTAGAGTTTGCCCTATCACTGGAAAGAAGCCGATGTCTGGAAAGAACGTTTCTCATTCTATGAGACACACCTGCAGACGTTGGAACGTCAATCTTCAGACCACGACCATCGTCATCGATGGCAAGAAGCAGAGAATCAGAGTCTCTGCCGCCGGCTTACGTACTTTAAGAAAGAACGCCAAAGCCCAGGCCAAGGTCGAAGCTGCTCCAGCTGCCGCTACTGAAGAAGCCAAGTAAACTTCCTTCAAATAAAATAGAGATTGTCAATCCTTTTAGGAGAGGCAATCTCTTTTTTTGTATCGTTTTTCAATGAAGTCAGATATTGTTTCCGAAGATGGCATTGAGCATGCAGAGAAGTCCGATGGCTGCACCTGCAAAAAGATAAATCCATTCATACATGGCATAGAAATTGACCTTCGGTTTGACATAATAGGTCGTGCCATCCTTTTCGGTCTTGTCCATCTTGGACCAATCGGCAAGCTTCGGGTTGATCAAAGCCAGAAGAAGGACGGCTCCGATGATGCCGAAGAAAACCTGAATTGGAACGGATACGTTATATTTCGGATTGATGGCAGATGGGATGATGCTGGCGAAGGAGAAGAGAAGGCTCGATGCCGAAAGAAGAAGGAAGCCGATGGCTGAGGCGATGAGATGGCTTCTGTATCTGCTTAGGGGGATGATATTGCTGATACCCATGGCGATCATTCCAAGAGGCAGGAAGATACCGATCAGAACGGAGAAGGAAGATTCCAGCGATATGAAGTAGAAGGCTTCCCCGATCGAGATGCAAAGGATGAAACCAGCCAATAGCACATACAGGACCACCCTTTGGAACACACTTGCATCCGCATAGTAATTATACGGAAAGGAATTCCTGAAGTGATTCCGGTCCAGCTTTTCCATCAAGGAATTGCAATAGGCCAGATAGACGATGTAGGCGATGAATGCCGCCAACCCTATGATCAGAAGGGCAATCGCAGTGTTGAAATACATATGTATCTTTATTTTATAACATTTTTCCTGTGAAAGACATCCAAAGCTGATTTTTTGTCAACTGCATGGAAGAAGTAAGATCCGGCAACCATGAAGTCGGCACCCTTTTCCTTGCACAAAAGTCCGGTCTCCGCATTGATTCCGCCATCGACGCCGATCTGATAATCCAACTGGAAGGTGGAACGGCATTCGGCAAGCTGATAGATCTTGTCTTCGCTTCCTGAAATGAACTTCTGTCCTCCTTTTCCAGGAACGACAGACATCACCAGGACATAGTCAAAGAAGCCAAGGATGGTCTTCAAGGCATCGACCTTGGTCTCCGGGGAGAAGGCGATACCGATCTTGAGCATCGGATACTGGCTTCTGATCTGTCTGATCCTGGGGATATCTCCCAAGGTCAGAGTTTCGAAATGAAAGCAGATTTCCCTTGCCCCGAGCCTGGCAAACTGACTGACCTGTCTCAAGGGAGACTCCGTCATCAGATGCACATCGAAGGTGACAAGACTCGAATAGGCGGCATTCAGCTTCTGGAAGATAGGTTCTCCGAAGGAGATGTCATCCACGAAGGTTCCATCCATGACGTCAAAATGGATATGGGTGATGCCCAGGGAGATGCATTCCTCGACATCCCTTCCCAGATTGCAGAAATCAGCACTCAGCAAAGACGGTCTGATCAGAGTTTCTTTTTCCATCGGTCATTCTCCTTTACTTCTTCCAGGATCCTGAGATAGTTCTCATAGGAATCCATGGAAAGTTCCTTCTTGTCGACATCCTCATAGACGGCGCATCCCTTCGAAGAAGGAAGATGCAGGCAGTCCTTGAACATACAGCGATTGAGATACCTTCCATAGCCAGGGAAGCAATAGGCAAGGTCGAGGGACTTCATATCCCTCAGTTCAAGCTCCGAGAACCCTGGGGTATCGAAGATGAACCCGTCCTGATAGGGAAGAAGGACAATCTCCTTGGTCGTATGTCTTCCTCTTCCGGAAGTGACGAAGAGGGAATCGACCTTTCTCCTGAAATCCGGGCAGATGAGGTTGATCAAAGATGATTTCCCGACGCCTGTCTGACCGACAAAGGCGATGCTCTTGCCATGGATGTCATTTCGAAGAAGTCCGTAATCGAACCTTGTCGAGTCATGGGCATCGATGAAATAGACCGGATATCCTTCCTTCCTATAGAATTCCATCCTCTTCTGAAAGGATGTGAGTTCTCTTTTCTTCAGAAGATCTGCCTTGGACAGGATGATCCCGGCAGGGATATCATGATAATCCAAAAAAGAAAGAAACTTGTCCAGAAGATAAGATGAGAAATCCGGCTCCCTGAGTGAAACCAGGACAAAGGCGATGTCGCAGTTGGCAAGCCTTGGTCTCTCCAGATGGTTTGTCCTTTTTACGACGGAAGAGATGACTGACTTGTCATCCAAAGTCACAAAATCACCGATGACGATCTTCTCGCCCTGATAGGTGATCTTCTTCCGGTTGGGATGGACGCTGATGGATGAATCCTCGAAATCATAGAGAAGGTATCCAAGGGAAGTCGAATTCAGCACGCGGTACTTTTTCTCAGACACCTTCCTTGCGATCCTTCCTTACCTGTCGGGCAGCTGCCTTGAGGGATTTCTTGAGTTCCTTCTCCTTCTTTCTTTCCTTGGCCGAATCGGAATTCGGATGGAAAAGGTCAAAAAGGAAGGAATTCTTCTTCAGGGAAAGGAGATTCGGATTCTTCAAAATCCGTTCGATGTCCTTTCTCATGAGTTCACAGTTCTGATAACGGTCATTCGGATTCTTCTGACATGCCTTATAGATGATGTCTTCGATGCACTGAGGTGTCTTGGGATTGTATTTCTTGACGGAAGGAAACTTCCTCTGGACATGCATCATGACAATCTGAAGGCTGTCATCCCCGTCAAAGGGAACCCTTCCCGTGATGAGTTCAAAGAAGGTGATGCCCATGGAATAGATGTCACTTCTGGAAGAGGCGGGGTTGCCCTGGGCGACCTCCGGAGCGATGTAATGGACCGTTCCGACGACGACATCCGACCTCGTCAGATGGGTCGCATTCTGAAAAGTGGCGATGCCGAAATCACCAAGCTTGATGATGCCATCGCTTGTCAGAAAGATATTCTGCGGTTTGATGTCCCTGTGGATGACGCCATGGTTGTGAGCATAAAGGACGGCGCTGCAGAGCTGATACATGATGTCACAGGCTTCCATGAAGGAGAACTTGCCACGCACTTCCAGAACCTGCCTCAGGTTCTGTCCGTCGACAAATTCATTGACCATATAAGGAAGTCCCTGATAGGAACCTACATTGACGACCTTGACGATGTTCTGATGATTGAGGCTGGCTGCAGCCCTGGCTTCCCTTTCGAAACGGGAGAGATTCGTCTTGTTGGCAGCCGTCTCCGGCTTCATCATCTTGATGGCGACATCCTTGTCGGAAATAAGATCGTGGGCACGATAAACGATGGCCATGCCACCACAACCGGCCGTCTCCTTGATCTTATAGCGATCGTCGATGATTTCATTGTCGCGATTGATGGCATCCATAGTTATTTTTCCATGATGACGATGGCGATGTTGTCGTTCCCGCCATGTTCCAAGGCAAGGCGAAGCAGCTCTTTTGCCTTGGCAAGGGCATTCTTGCTCTTGTCATTGAGAACGGATTGAATCTCCTGACTGCTGACCATATTGTACAATCCGTCAGAGCAAAGGAAGAGCGTCTGATAGCATTCGTTTGCAATCGTATAGGTCTCGACATCCGCGATGTCAGGATTGATGCCGACGGCATTGAGAAGGAGGTTCTTCTGCGGATGGGTCGCCATCTCTTCCTTGGTGATGATGCCGGATTCGAAGAGGAACTCGACATAGGTCTGGTCCTTGCTGATCTGTTTGAGCATGCCGTCATTGTCGAGGATATAGATTCTCGAATCCCCGACCGAAGCGATGGAAGCTTCCTTTTCGGAGACGATACATGAGACGACAGTCGTTCCCATCTCCCTGTATTCGTCACCGGACAGGGAAAGATCGTAGATTTCCTTATTGGCCTTCTTCAGGTTCTTGGCATAGAACTTCCTGCTGCGCCTCGTGTTGAAGACGTGTTTGGCATCCAAAAAGGGAATGGAAAGAGAATCCACGACAATCTTGGAGGCGACTTCGCCCTTGCGGTGTCCGCCCATGCCATCGGCAATCACCAAAAGCGTTCCGTTTTCGGTTCTTGCCTGATAGGCAACATCTTCGTTGTTCTTGCGATGAAGACCGATATCGCTGATAGCAGCGATCTTATCATTTGTTTCCGTCATTTCTATGTTTTGCCCTCAATTGTCCACATGCGGCATCGATGTCGCTTCCAAATTCCTTGCGGATGGTCGCCTTGATATGTTTCTGGAGCAGGAAGTTGTGGAAGAGTTCGATGTGATCATCAGGAGAACGCTCAAAGCCGTTCTCCATGACGGGATTGTACGGAATCAGGTTGACATATCCGAAGGTCGGTGCAATCAGTTTGGCAAGCTGCCTTGCACACTCGATGGTATCATTGACATCCTTGATGAGGATATATTCGAAGGTGACCCTTCTTCCACCGGAATCTTTGCCATACTGAAGGATGGCAGGGATGAGCTGTTCAAGAGGATAGGCCTTGTTGATCGGCATGATCCTGTCACGTATTTCATTCGTCGGAGCATGCAGGGATATGGCAAGATTGACTTGCAGTCCTTCCTTTCCGAACTTCAGGATGCCGGGGACGACACCACAGGTAGATACCGTGATATGTCTTGCACCGATGTCCAGTCCGAACTGGCTGTTGATGATGCGGATGAAGGAAAGGACGTTGTCATAGTTGTCAAAAGGCTCGCCCGTACCCATGACGACGACATGGGTGACATGGCTGTTTGCATCCCTGCTTCGGAGAAGTTCGTCAAAATAAAGAACCTGGCCGAGCATCTCGCTCGGGGTGAGGTTTCGTTTCTTCTTGAGAAGACCGGATGCACAGAAGGCACAGGACATGTTGCAGCCGACCTGGCTGGATACGCAGACGCTGTATCCATAGACATAGTGCATCAAAACACCTTCGACCTCTTCGCCGTCAGAGAGACGGAAAAGACATTTGATGGTGCCATCCTTGCTCTCCTGCATGAGACGCATGCCGGGAAGAGAGAAATCAAATTCCGTCTTCAGCTTCTCACGGAAGTCCTTGGAGATATCGCTCATGTCATCAAAGCTCTTCACACGCTTCTGATACAGCCATGAATAGAGCTGTTTGCTGCGATAGGATGACTGTCCCATCGCCATCATCAGCTTGGTCAGATCCTCCAAAGAATAATTATAGATGCTGGTCATTCTGTCCACTCCTTCTCTTCAATACGGCATAGAAGCCACCGTCGGTATCCTTCTCAAAGGGAAGGATGGCCCTTTTCTTTTCCAGGACAAAGTCCTTCCGCAAAGATAGGAACCTTGAAATCACATCATCGGATTCTTCCCTGTCAAGGGCATGGCTGACAAAGAGAAGGGTTGAGTCCTTATCAAGAAAGTCAGCCGCTTCCAACAAATCGTCAAGCTGACTCTGGAAGGATTTCATAAAGGCCTTCTCATTCAAGGACGGAAGGATTTCCGGTCTTCTTCCGGAAAGACCGGTCTTCAGGTCCTTGGAAAAATGAACCACGAGGTCATAATGCTTCAGCGGAGTGTATGTCTTAAGCATCTTCAAGGGACAATGGAAGACCTGAAGACTGCTTAGATGGAAATGATATTTCGTATCCATTCCGCTGCGATAGGATAAATCATCCTCAAAGCAGCCGGAAATCTCACACTGATATCTCTGCTGTGCCTTCAATGAAAGATAGACCAAGTCAAGCCCATCCTCACAGCCGGTAAAGAGAAGCCTTGGCTGGACAGGTGGAATATCGACATCAGAGAAGGCAAGAGCCTCGACATATCCGATAGGATAGAGGCCTCTTTCCCTGATTTCCTTCAGAGAGAGGTTCTTCTTCAGTCGATAGATGACATCTTTGTTCTCAAGCGTGACACTTTCCATGTCGTCCGTCTTCTCGGTCTCCGACTTGGAAGAGACGAAAAGGGAAGGTTTCCTATGAAGCCCTTGGCATATCATCATCGCCGTCTTTGCTCCATAGTCGTCAGAGAGCTTCTTAAGGAAGAAGTCGGGCACTTCCAGATATAAGGAATTATAAAGGACGGGAGAATTCTTCACTTCCATGGGTATGGCAAAAGGTTCCTGGGAAGCTTTCCGTAGGATATCAAAGTTCGCTTTTGCATCCCCGGCAAGCCTCTGCCTTGAAAACGCCTCACAATAGGAGGATTCAACCTCCTGTATGGGCCTTTTTGCATGATGATACCTAAGTTCATAAAGACAGACAAGAGACAAGACATGTTCTTCCTTGTCCCTGCCATAGAAAAGAAGATTCAGACACTCGAAAGAAAGGCAGAAATAATGTCTTAAGACACCCAAGACATTCTCAGCCACACGCTTCTTGGCAATGCTGGAGAGCTTTTCCTCCATCACCGTCTTGAAGATTGCTTCCTTGTATGTTCTGTGTTCAAACAGAATCCGATCCAACGACAAAAGTTCGGGAATATAGTCCGTCATGAAAAAACTCCGCTACGAAGATAATTATAGCCCAAAAGCAGGCCTTTTAAAATCAAAAACTCTCATAAAGCCGGTCACAGGCCTTGGATAAGGAGACGTTGAGCTTCTCAGCCTTGTCGACATACTCCTTCAGCTCGGTGATCTTGGATTCGAAGAGGGCGATTTCCTCCCTTGCGAAAAGAGGGGAATTCTCGATGAAGAAGTAAGAGACAAGATAGTCCCTCTTGTTGAGGACGAACTTCAAGGCATCGAAGTCCTTGTTGCTGAGGCCTGGATGGGCCTGAAAGAAGACAAGAAGTTCCTGTCCGGAAAGAGTCCTGTTCTGAAGAAGATAGGCTGAAGCGATAGCCTCACAGGCCTCTGCCCTGGTCATGCTTGACTTCATATAAGGTGTCTCTTTTTCCTTCCCCTGGGTCAGGGAGATGACGCGATAGGCATTCTTCAGGGCAAACTGGGAAATCTGAAGGAACCTTCCCGTAAGAAATGTAATGGATTCAAGATACGTCATGGTGATTCTCCTTTCTGTGAAAAAAAAGCCCACTTTCAAAGTGGGTTTCTTTTATCAATAAACGATAGAGGCGAAAACTACTCAGCCTTTTCTTTGACGTCTTTGACCTTCTTGCCGTTGTAGAAACCACAGCTAGGGCAAACGTGATGAGGCTTGATTTCAGCTCCGCAATTCGGGCAAGTAACGGTATTGACGGCCTTTAAAGCGGTGTTCTGTCTGACCATACCCTGTTTTGCGTGGCCTCTTCTTCTGGTTGGAACTGCCATATGTCTTATCCTCCAATTCTAATTCATGCTAAAACGCAATGTTCATTATATAGCTTTTGGCTTGTAAAGTAAACAAATAATTTTCACTCATTCCGAAATATGCACGACGTTTTCCGCCCGAAGGCGGAAAAATCATTTCCAGCTGATGGACTGATACAAGGCAAGGTATTCCTTGGCCGATTTTGCCCAGGAATAATCTCCTTCCATACCAACCTTCTGCATCCTGTCGATTCGATGTTCGAAGTAGGCATCGCAGGCACGTCCGAAGGCATTGACGCATCCGAAGTAATCGCTGTTATAGAAGGTGAAGCCGTTGGCGATGTCACCCTTGGAGATATCGAAGACAGTGTCATTGAGACCGCCGACGTTGGAAACGATCGGAAGAGTTCCATAGCGCATGGAAATCATCTGGCTGGTTCCGCATGGTTCGAAATAGGAAGGCATGAGGAAGAAGTCACTTGCGGCATACAGAAGATGGGCAAGGTTTTCATCATATCTCTTGACGAAATAGACGTTCTTGTACTGCAGGGACTTGGCTAAGAATTCGTTTTCCATCTCACCGGTTCCGATGACGATCATCTTGGCATTTCTCTCTTCCAGGTGAGGCATGATGGCCATCAGGCGTTCGACGCCCTTTTGGGCAGAAAGGCGGGTGATGGCAGAGAAGAGAGGACCATCAAAGTCAACATCCATTCCAAGCTTGGCATAGAGTGCGCGCTTGTTTGCCCTCTTTCCTTCCTTGACGCTGGAAAGGTCATAGTTCTTGGAAAGAAGCTTGTCCGTGGAAGGATTCCAGATATCGACGTCCAATCCGTTGACGATACCGCTGAAGTCATTGTGCCTGCACCAGTCGATGATGGCTCCCATGCCTCCAAAACCAGTGTGATCATGAAGGAGTTCCTGGGCGTGGGTCTTGCTGACGGTGTTGATCTTGTCAGCCGACATGATGCCGGTCTTCAGGAAGTTGAAGGAATCGCCAAGACGGACGAAACCCGAATCATAATATCCCAAGGACAGGTTGAAGTAGGTGGAAAGGTCTTCCCTTCTTCCCCATCCCTGATAGGCAGGATTGTGGATGGTCAAGACCGTCTTGATGGGCTTCGGATTGAAGGTGAGCAAAAGAGGAAGGACAGCCGACTGCCAATCGTTGCAGTGAACGACATCAAAATCATTGTGACGGGTGATGAAGGTGTTGACGGCCATGACAAAGCAGGCAAAGCGTTCATTGTCATCACCATATCCATACATCTGGTCCCTATCGAACCGGTCCATGGCAAGGAAGTAGAAATTGATTCCGTCCTTCTTGAGAAGGAAGGCTCCGCATCCTTGGGTTCTCCAGTTCATCTTGAAGTCAAACTGATCATAGAAGCCTTCCATGATTTCCGGGAACTTAGTCCTCATGGGAAGGTAGAGAGGCATGATGACAGAGACATCCTCGCCGAGTTTGCTGAGGGCCTTGCCATAGGAATAGATGAAATCTCCTAATCCACCGCTTTTGGCAAACGGAAGGGATTCAGGTGTGACTAAAAGAATCTTCATGGTTATACAATGTCTCCTCTGGCAATATAGATAGGTTCATCCTTGGTTCCGACGATTTCAGAGACATGGAGGACCTGGGCATCACGGTCGATGACGGCATTTTCGACTCTGGTGCCTTCGGAGATGACGACATCGTTGCCGATGATGGAGTTGGTGATCTTGACACCTTTGCCGATCTTGACATGACGTCCGATGATGGAGTTGGAAACCTCGCCTTCGATGACGGAGCCATTGGCGATGTAGCAGTTGGTGACATTGCTTCCGAGACGGTACTGGACAGGTGGAGTATCATAGGTCCTGGTATGGATCGGCCAATCTTCCTTGAACAGGGAGTCGGCAACCTTGCGGTCAAGAAGTTCAAGGGAATACTCAAGATAATGCGGAAGGGAATTGAAGTCCCTGACATATCCTTCGAACTTGCATGCTCTGATCATGACGGTCGGAGCAAGATACTTCAGGCAATCGGCGATGTTGAAGAAGCTGGAAGTGGATCTTGCGTATTCGATGAGAGACTGAAGCATCGGATAATCCAAGATGATGCAACCCAAAGAGATGTCTCCGCTATCCTCGTCGCCGAGGTTTGCTTCCATGCGGTTGACCTTTCCTCTCGGGGAGATGCCGAGTTTGCTTGCCCCAAGGAAATGTTCCTTCAGGCCACCATCGACATGGGTATAGAGCATGGAGATCCTATCACCGCTGGCGATATGCTCTTCGACCATCTTATGGAAATCCGCTTCATAGACGAAGTTCGGCATGACGATGACGACATAGTCCGGATGACTGTCCTTGAAGAAAGCCTTGTTCTCGACAAGGTCGGCAACATCGGTATTGTATGCCGGATTGGAAACCATCGGCTCATCATAGAGGACTTCCAAGGAACCACGCTTGGTGTTGGTGATCCAGGATCTTCCGTTTCCGACATGCTTGGTCAAGGAACGGATATGGTTCTGGCAGAGGATGCCGATGTTGAGAATGCCGGAATTAAGGAAGTTGCTGAGGTGGAAATCAATGAAGGTGAAACGGCCTAAGAAGGCTGTGGATGCCATCGGTCTATGCTGGGTCAGAGGGCCGAAGGATGGGTTTTCGAAGCAATCGATGAGACCTGCGACTGTGTATGCCATAATACTATTCTCCTTTACTTGACATCATTGACCAGGGCGACATTCTTGATATCGCCGATGGCATCTTCCGTGACGACGGTCCTGGCACCGACGATGGCGTTTTCAACCTTGACGCCCTTCTTGATGACGGCTGCAGGAAGGACCACGCAGTTCTTGACCTTGGCGCCTTTTTCGATGACAGCCTCGTTGCAGATGACGCTATGGGTCACCTTTCCATAAATCTGGGCACCCTGGTTGACGATGGAATCCTCAACCTTGGCGGAAGGTGCGATATACTGAGGCTTGCTGGCCGTATCGGCAGAGAAAATCTTGAACTTCGAAGAGAACAGCTGAAGTTCGCAGTCCGGGGAAAGAAGGTCCATGTTGGCCTCCCACAGGGACTGGACGGTTCCGACGTCTTTCCAATAGCCCTTGAAGGGATAGGCAAAGAGTCTCTTGTCGGCATGGAGAAGGGTAGGAAGGATGTTCTTGCCGAAATCATGGTCGGACTTTTCATTCTTGGCATCGGCGATGAGAGCCTCCCTCAAGAGGTCATAGGTGAAGATATAGATACCCATGGAAGCATAGTCGGACTTCGGCTGCTTCGGCTTTTCCTGGAATTCGACGATGCGGTTTTCCTTGTCGGCAACGACGATGCCGAAACGAGGAGCCTCTTCCATCGGAACCTTGATGCAGGCGATGGTGACATCGGCTGTATTCTCCTTATGGAATTTCAGCATCTCGGAATAGTCCATCTTATAGATGTGGTCACCCGAAAGGATGACGACATATTTGCAATGCGTATGATCAAGCCAGTCGATGTTCTGATAGATGGCATCGGCCGTGCCAAGATACCAGGAAGCTCCATCCGGAGTCTCTCTCGGCGGAAGGATGCTCGCAAGAGAGTTGGTGCCATTGAGACCCCAGTTTCGTCCCGAACCGATATAGTTGTTCAGATCCGTCGATTCATATTGTGTAGCGACACCGACTTCCTGAATGCCGGAATTCGCGACATTGCTCAACGGAAAATCGATGATGCGATATTTTCCACCAAAGAAGACAGCAGGCTTGGCAACCTTCGCCGTCAAAGATTTCAGTCTTGTACCACGGCCACCGGCAAGAATCATGGCCACCATTTCTTCCTTCATTGAGAGTTCCTCCTTTGAAACCGCTTACTAACAATAATTATTATATCTAAATATATTTATTTATACTAGATTTTTTACAACAATTTTACGCTGTAAAGACAATCTCTGAAGAGGTCTTAGCCTCCATCATCAATAATTGACATTCTTCGGAATCTCAGGCTTTTCGATATAGATGCCACCATTTTTGATGTCATAGAGACAGGAATGACTCTCTCCGTCACATAGGAAGTCCCCAAGTGCATCCTCAGTCGAGGGAAGCGTCTCTTCTTCCAATAAGACAGAGGCAACATAGGAGATCCTTCCCCTGGATGCACCATCGAAATCAGAAGCAGAGACAGTGTCTATGAAGGTTCCATCGCCTTTCAAATCGACCAGTTCTGAAAACAGAAGGGAACATCTTTCAAGGACAAGAGAGTTCTTCTTTGCTTCTTTTTCATCATGAAAGACCCTGGAAAGAGTGAATTCCGCCTTCTTGTTTCCATACGTCTTCATCACCTCCTCATCCGAACAGGCAAAAAGACGATAGGAGACGATGACATCCTTCTTCTCTTCCCTTTTTCTCTTCCATTTCATGGAGACGTTGTAATGGAAGGAAGGAAAGAAACCTTCCGGTGCAGGGACACTTACCTCTTCCTCGAGATAGGAGAGGACCAAGGGAATCGAAACGCATGCACTGGCAAGACATAGGGCTAAGGAAGAGAAGAGGATGATACCAAGCTTCTTTTTCATGTTCAGTGTCCTCCAAAAAGCCGCCTAAAAGGCGGCAATTCACTTCATGGTAAGCGATGAGGCATCGGGAATGCGCATCTGCGTTCCGTCTTCCTTGGCAGGCTTCGTTGAAACATCCTTTCTCTTGTCCTGATAGACATCGATATAGGAACGTTTCCTCTTGTCGTCATGGATGGTGACAAGGATCAGGTCGACATAGCTGACAAGGTCACGGAGCTTTTCACTCGGAGTCGACAGGATGCACTGAAGTCCGAACTGTCTCAACAGGTCGGTCGACTTCATGATACGGGCAGAGTCCATCTTGGAGAAGGCTTCGTCGAAGATGACAAGCCTGAGCGTATTGCTGTCAGCAGCATTGTTGACACGGCATAACTGGGCAAAGGAAGCAAGGATGGCGATGTAGAACGGTGTCTGGGTCTCACCTCCGGACTGGGAGTTGAAGGAACGGCCCAGAGAGATGTTCTTCTCTCTTGTTTCACCGCTTCCCCTGTCGACAAGAAGGTCGAAGAGGATGTAGGTCGTATAGGTCGTGAAGGTCTCGATGTTCCTAAGGACCTGTTCCCTCTGCTCACCGCTGGCGGAAGTAGAGGAAGAAATCAGCCCGAAGAGGTTGTCCATGGTTCCTTTGTACTTCTCCATGAAAAGGTTCTCGGCATCGCCGGCCTTCAGAAGAAGCGGATCCATGATCATGTCATAGTATTCCTTGTAATCCTTGTTGGGAGAGACCTTGAACTGATAGGTATCTCTTCCGAAATGGCTGTCCAGGAGTGCCTTGTTGAGTTCATCGATCTGGGTATAGACAGTCTCGATGGCTGTCCTCAGCTTATAGATGAAGTCATCCTTGAACTCACGGATGGATTCCTCGTGGGCCTTGGCAATCTTGTCCTCGTAATCCGGAAGGGTGACCTTGGAAATATTTTCAAGTTCACGGTCGAATTCATCGTTGGACTTGTCATTCTGGACATCATAGTTCATATGATAGTTCGAACAATATTCGCTTCTTAGCTTGAGCAAGGCGCTGCGGTCACGGGCCGTCTTGTTCTGGGCCTGGATGGATTCCCTATAGGCTTCCTGACGGATCTGAGGAAGAGTAAGTCCCTGTTCATCCAGCAGTTTGTTGAAAAAAGGCTCATATTCCTGGTTGACGACATCCTCATGGAAGCTCTCCAAGGTCTTCTTGTCGTTGTTCATCACGGCCTTGGCAGAAGGAAGTTCCTCTGAATTGATGCGGTTGGTCTCAGCCAAGATCTGACCTCTTTCGGTGAGAAGGTCGTTTCTCCTGTTGCTGAGCTGACGGATATCATCCTTGAGCTGGGCGATCTTCTGGTCGACAAGGCTCATGTCGCCTTTGACGACACTCTTCATCTCCTCATCGACTTCGGCAATCTGTTCCTGCAAGGCAGGGATGTTGTGGCTTCTCTTGACATCGCTCTCATAGGAGGCACATTCGTTTTCGGACATGACTTCCAGAGAAAGGAGGGTCTGGACGTGGTTCAGCGTATCCCCGAGAAGAGAATACTTCTGGTTGGTCTTCTGATAATCGGCACTGGAAATAGCCTTGGTGTCGCTAGAGACCTGGGTTCCAAGGAAGAAGACCCTGGCCCTGTCCTTGTTGAGATACCATGTGGCAAAAGCCCTGTATCCGGTGCAGTCGGAAAGAAGACCAGACCCGGACTGCCTGGCTTCCTCGAAGGTAGAGCACTTCCTGATTCGGCCGAGAAGATAGTCGGCATAGGCTCTTGCGCCTTCGTCCTTGGTGTCGATGAGTTCGGCGATGGAGCCTTCATCGGCGACGATGTCGCTCTCAAGAAGCCTCTTGGTATCGACAAGGGAGACGGAATAGAAGTGATTGTCGCTGCAGAGCTGCTTGAGGATGCGGTTTGCCTCTTCGTAATATCGCGGATTGACGAAGAAGTTGAACTTCTGATTGTAGAGGACAGCCTCCAAGGCCATCGTCCATTCCGGATCGTTGCAGTCGACAAGGTCGCAGAAGACATGGACATAGGCATCGCTGTGCCTGGCCTGCAGGGCCGTGGTGAGGGCCTTCTTGATGTTCATATAGACAGGACCGAGCTTGTCGAAAGGCTTCTTTCCCTGATTGACGGCGGAAAGATCGGACTGGAGAGACTGAAGCTGGCCGCTTACGGCATAGAACTCGTTGTTGAGAAGAGACTTGAGGCTGATAGCCTGGCTCTTCATGGCATTCATGTCATTGCGGAAGGAACGAAGGCTGTCAAAGTCAAGATTGTTGTCATCGATTCCCTGAAGGATGGCCTGGGACTGGCTGGAGATGTCCTGGCAAAGTTCGAAGAGGGCATCGAAAGGTTCCTTGATACCTTCGCCGAGCCTTTCGGCATCGAAGTCCTGGTAGTATCTTGTATATTCCTGACAGATGCGGTCATAGGTCTGGCAGTATTTTTTGATGGAGGAGATGACATTCGCCATCTGCATCTCGATAGCCGAAATCTGGCGTAAGATGGCATCCTTCTTCATGGACAGCTTTTCCGTCAAGGAATAGTTGTCGCTTTGAAGCCTCTTGGCATTGTAGGAATTGAGGTCGGAATTGAGGTCATCCAGCTGAGATTCAATCCTTGCGATCTCATCTCCGATATAGGTGAGGCGGTCATTGCCCTTCTTGAGTTTTTCGCTTAAGACGTCAATCTTCTTTTTGGACTCTTCATAGGAGACGCGGGCATTGACATAGTTGAGCATGTCGATTCTCCTGTCAAAGGAGCGCAGCTCGACAAAGGTGTCATGGATCTGCTGAAGGCTATCCACCTTGAGGCGAAGCGTCTTTGCCTGGGCCTCGAGGATCTTATACTGCTCGATGTTCTTCTGCATCGGCGTGATGTCGACATTCAAGTCCGCATCACAGATGTATTCCGTGATGAAAGAGGAGATGTTGGAAATCGGAGCGAAGGAAACAGCCTTCTTGAACAAGGCAAAATACTTGTCCGGAAGGTTTCCAAAGGCTTCCTTGGCAAACTCCTGGTAATCCGCATCCGTATTGAAGAAGCGGAAATGGTTGACCTTGTAATTGACTCTGACATACTCGGAAAGCTCAGAGAACATCATCGGACGGACCTTGTTCCTGTCCTTCTCGGTATCGGAGTTGGAGAAGCCATTCTCCGGGAAGCCGCTGTCAAGCCAGAAATAATGCTTGTCGGGAGAATCAGCACTCTTCACATCGAAGCAGACGCCCATGGTGAAGGTCCTGTCTTCGACATCGTCATAGATTTCGATGGCGATATAAGAGGTGAAGATACCTGACCTCAGGTTGATGACGCTTCCGTCATCCCTGACGCCGGTCTGTCCTCTCAGGTAGGACATAAGGTTTCTTCCGCTTCTTCCCTTTTCATTGGCAGCCTTGTTGAAGTTGTCCGGTCTTGTCGTTCCCAGGATCAGGATCTGCAAAGCATCGATGATGGTGGACTTGCCGGTACCGTTTGGACCGGTGAGGAAGGTGATGTTCTTGATATCCGTCGTGGTATTGGAAAAGTAATGCCAATTGATCAGACGGAGACGCTTGATGTTCTTCATCTATTTATTCTCCTTGGTTCATCTTCACCGGAATGTCCTTGCCCATCTCCGGTTTGGTTTCGATGGAAAAAAGGTCGTCTTCCTTTTCTTCTTCCGGCTGTGTCAGGAAGGAATATAAGGAATTGATCTTCTCGGCAGAGAGGACATAGCGGATGGTCGGCATGACAAAGAAGGTATAGGTCGGATCCCCGTAATTGTTGGTCGCCCTGCTGACGACGTTGAATCCATCCAACGTACGCAGGATGCTTGCGATTGTAGAGAAGCTGATTCTCTTGCTGATGGTGGAAAGGCCAAGTTCCTGGACAAGGGACATCATCTGGCCGGAGGTCATCAGCACTTCGGTTCCTTCCGGTGCCTTCTCAATTTGTCCTTCATAGAAGGAGCGAAGGGCAAAGACGATCAGAGTCGTCGTCGGATCCATACGGAAATGGTTCCTGTCGGCTCCGGAGGTGACAAAGATGACACCATCATCATCGTTCTTCGACAGCGTCATATCCATATAGGAAAGATAGTCCTCGAAAGTAGAATAATAGCGTTCGATGAAATGATATCCCGGATCCATACGGAACATCTTGCTCTTTCTGTCATAGCTTCTTCTGACCAGGAAGCACTGGTAGAGAAGATCGTTGACCGTCTCGGCAAAGAGGGCACGGTCATTGCGGCTCATTTTTTCATAATCTTCCTGAAACATGATTATCTAGCTCCCCTTTTCTTGTCTTTCGTGAATCTGTACAGAGGCATATAGTATCCGGCATATTCGACCCTGTCGGCAATCTTCTCGGCATGATAGGGAATCAGCCCGAGCATGGCCTTGAGCGTGCCTAGGATCATAAGCACCATGTCATCCATGTTGCCGATCGGAATGTCGGTCGTCTCCATCTCCTTCTTGTCACCCATGCTGCGATCCATGAATTCAGCGATGGAACGGTCGGAGAAGCGATTGAGTTCGTCATCGAGGATATCCGTCATGAAGCTTGCCGCCTCATCCGGGAAGAAATCATCTGCCAAAGGCAAGGGTGCCTCTTCCAGAGTTTCCGTCTTCCTCTTGAAGGGAAGCGTCATGGACGCAGAATCCAGACATCCCTGTCTGAAAAAGGAAAGGCAGTTCTCGGCCTTCTTCAGAAGAGGAAGTTCCTCATACCGAAGGGCAGGATTCATCTTGATTTCCTCGGCCAGGGCCAGGATGATGCGGTCAATCTTACCCTTGATGGTCTTATCGGTGCTGGAAAGGTAGTTGACCTTCTTCTGGACGGCCTCGGTATAGTTGGCATTCGCCCTGTCGATTTCATTGAAATTCGAAGCAAGGCGGGAGAAGACATCGATGATGCCGGAGATGAGCTTGATGACATAGGCTGTCACCTCACTGGCACTCTTGCCCCTGTTTGCCACCTCGTTCCTGGCCTCCTTGGAAATGAGAGTGATGATTCTTTCGCTTGAGAGCCATTTCCTGAGAATGGAAATCGTCGGTTGGGCATATAGGCCGAGGGAATCGAACGTCTTCATCGGATGATAGTATTTTTCCGAGACGTCGACACGGTATTCGTCAAAATGCTGCTTCAAGGCGACATTGGGGTCAAGGACGTTCGTCAGCCTGTTTCCAAAGACGCAGATCTGCTGCCTGAGCAAGGTGACGTTCATCTCAAGTTCATCGGCGTTGCTCTTGGCATTGAGAAGGGCACGATACATGTAGTCGTCTTCCTTCTCATCTTCCATCTTCAGTTCGGCATATGTCTGATGGACGAGTGGAAGATAGCTTCCGGCATCGCTGGTAAGATCATCAAGAAGCTTCAGAAACTGGATGGCATAGGCCGGGATGTAGATATACTCCACCTTGGTCTTCGGATCCCTGGAAATGATATACCAGCCACATTTGGCCAGTTTCCTGACGATGTAGTTCACCTTCAGGAAAAGAAGGCTCGATCCGTCTTCCGGATTGAGCAGTGTCTCTACGTCGATCTTCTCGTCATCGTCTTTGTCGTCGAGCCTGTCGGTCTCGACATTGAACAGTTCCAGGATTTCCTCACCCTGGCTTCTCAGGAATTGGATATAGTCAGCCTTGCGGATATCCGTCTTGACGGATTTCAGCATGTGATATAAAGAAACAAGCGAAAAGGCATAGATGGCCTTGTACTTTCTCGACAGCGGTGAAAAGAGGTCTTCAGGAACTTTGTCAAATAATCTATTCAAGTCTTTGCCCACCTTTATGAACTAGTAAAATTATAATGAATCCAAGAGGTCAATACAACAAAAAACAACTGTGAATCGGCGCAAATCTACGATTCCAATCGAAAAGAAACAACTTTTTTCGTGCAGTCCATGTACATACCTTTTTCCCGTCTCTTTCTCCTTTTCTTTTTTCTTTTATATATAGGATTCACAAGTGTATAATGTAATCCGTGAACAGAAAAA
>JAJVUU010000078.1 GCA_021621525.1 Caryophanales bacterium | reverse complement strand
TATTTTCCAATGATTCTAAGAAGTTGTTTTTATTATATTATTAAGTGAAATAGGTTAGATTGCAAATTCAGTCAAATAGCAGTCAAAGCCGTCTTTTTCAAAAATGTTCTTTGCCCGTTCCAAAGTTTTCTTATCTTTGTGCAAAGCGAAGCAGGCACTGCCAGTTCCTGACATACCATTCATCGTGAGACCCATCAAAGTCATCTTGTCAAGCAGTTCCTGAATCAAAGGAAGAGCCTTGATGGCAGGGACGGAGAGAACATTGACAAGGTGTGTCCTGATACCTTCTTCGTCGTCTTCCCTGAGAGCTTTGATCAAGGCAGGAATATCTGGATGCTTGATTTCATCATGGACAAGGTCATAGGCTTCATAGACAGACTTGGTGGAAAGGCCGACATTCGGTTTGACAATCAGGACATGATACGGATACTTCACTTCTATCGGTATGAGGACTTCACCCCTTCCCTGGACTCTGGAAGGCTTGTCATAGAGGCAGAAGGGAACATCGCTTCCGATTCCCATAGCCAGATCATGTTCGATACGGTCCTTGTCTTCCGGAGAATCATGCATGAAGTTGTCGAGTGCCTTGATGACGGCTGCTGCATCCGCACTTCCACCGCCCAGACCTGCTTCGACCGGAATTCTCTTGTTGATTGTCATACGGAAGTTTCCGTTGACGCGGAAACTGTCCCTCATGGCATTCAAAGCCTTATAGGCCAGATTTGATTCATCACAGACGATGGTCGGATCCGTGCAATAAAGATAGGTTTCCATATTGGCATGCTGGGGAAACGGCGTGATTTCAACCGAATCATGAAGCTTGAGAGGTATTGTGACCATATCGATTTCATGATAGCCATCCTCTCTCTTGGATAAGACATCAATGGCTAAATTGATTTTGGCAAGGGCTTTGACAACAATGGTGTTCATATGTTTTTCTCTCTTTCCCATAAACATAGGATAACGATATTATACAAGTTTTGAAAAAACTTGAAAGAACATTTTGATGAAACGATTTTATATCGTCACAAAAAAGGGTAAACTATTTTCAGCATGGAAAAGAAACTTACCAGGGATGAACTGCTCCTTTCCCTTCTGAAGAAAGCAAGAAATCCATTCACCACCATCGAACAGAAAAACGATATCAAGCGAATCCTCATGGAAAGCAATACCATGAAAGGCATGAATCATCTTTTCCTTGCCCAATGTCACTTCGATGACAATCCGCTCTTCCAGGTAGGTGAAGAAGAAGCGACAAGACAGGCTCTTTTGGCATACAAGGAAAACAACACCGGTTGCTTCTATTATCTTTACCTGCTCAACAAGAACAGAAATGAAGCAAAGGCAAGAAACTATCTTAGGCTTTCCTGCACATATGGAAATCCGAGAGCCTACCTTGAAATGGCTAAGCTATTGCATAAAGGCATTCTCTTTCCAAAAGACAGGGTTGCATCATTCAATAACTATAAAATAGCTGCCCGATGCAATCTTGAGGAAGGCTACTTCGGCATGCTCTTGCTGGCAAGCGAAGACGGCAGCTATGAATTGGAAAAAGAAATCTATGAAGAAGCGAAGAAAAAAGGATTCATTCTTCCAGGAGTCATAAAATGAAAAAAGCATGTATCATTGGAGCATCCAAGATAAGCGATGCTTCCTTCCTTCAGAAAAGAAAAGACTGCTATCTTATCAGCTGTGATGGAGGCTATCTCAACTTTTTGAATCAAGGCATGGAGCCCGATCTCTTCATCGGTGATTTTGACACCCTGGATAAGGATAGCCTCCATCATCCGAAGGAAGTCATAAGGCTCAACCCCGTAAAAGACGACACCGATACCATCTTTGCCGTCAAGACAGCCCTTGAAAGAGGCTTTGACACCTTCTATTTCTATGGCTGTCTAGGTGGAAAGCTAGAACATACCATCGCCAACCTTCAGGTTCTGAAATATCTCAAGGACAGAAAGAAGAACGGGTACCTCATCGACGAAGACAACAGTCAGCTTGTCTTCATGCTTCATCAGGAAAAGGTAAGCTTCAAGAAGATGAAAGGCATGCTATCCGTGTTCTCCTATTCTGAGGAATGCGCCGGAGTCACCATACACAACTTGAAATACGAACTGAAAGAAGCCGTTCTTACAAACGGCTTCCCTTTGGGCGTTTCCAATCAATTGATAGACAAGGAAGATGCTTTTATCGAAGTGAAGGAAGGATACCTTCTTGTCATCGCTCCTCTGGCAAGTCTTGATTTGTGATTTCAATCGTCTTGTCAAAGCCCAGCTGATCAGAAAGACGATGAGAAATAGAAAGAATCGTCTTATCGTCACCGATGTCCGAAAGGGCAGAGATGACATCTTTTTCCGTCTTGGAATCCAGGTTTGCACTGATTTCATCAAGAAGCAGAATCTTTGGATTGCTTAAAAGAGCCCTGGCTAATGAAAGAAGCTGAAGCTGTCCTCTTGAGAACTCCGGCTCCTTGAACATAGCCTGATATCCACCCTTGATATCATTCATGACATAATCATCCAGGTTGACCTTCTGCATGACCTTTCTCACCTCGTCAAGAGAGTACTTCTCATCATATAAGGTGATCTGATCCATGATAGCTCCGTTGACGCTTTGGAACCCCTGTTCGACATAACCTAAGATTCTTCTCTTTTCCTTATCTGGAATCATGCTGGCATCATATCCGTTGACAAGGACTTTCCCAGCGGTCGGATTTTCAAGTCCCAACAGCATCTTGAAGAAGGTCGTCTTTCCGGCACCGGTTCTTCCGACGATGGTGACCTTTTCCCCTTTTTGGATGACAAAATTCGTTCCATGAAAGATGTCAACATCTCCATCGTCATATCGAAAGCTTAAGTTGTCAACTTCAATTATGTTGTCTTTTTCTTCCTTAAATATTGTTTCATATGTCAGAGCATCATCCTTCTGATTGATTTCCTTTTCATTCATGAAGGCTATCACTCTCTTCAATCCGGAAACACCTTCCTGCATCGTCTGCATCTCTTGTCCGATGTTCTGAATCGGAGAAAAAATATTGCTGATGAAGGAAAGGGATGCAGCGAACGTTCCGGCAGTGAATCCCGCCACGACATCGGATGAAGACAAATAGAAGACAAGGAAGCTGACAAGAGCGATGAGAAGTGCTTTGAGCAGTTCGACAATCGGAGAAAAGACAGCGTCAAGCACGGCAGAACGGTCTCTCATCCTATAGGATGACTCCAAAAGACTGACATATCCGTCCTCACGATATTTTTCCTTGTCAAGATTCTGGATGGTCCTCATGTTCTCCAAGGATTCAGAGATGGAATTAACCTGGGCATTGATGGCTTTTCTGTTGTTGAGGTTTGCTTTTAGCATCTTTTTGCTGATAAGCCTTGTGATAACGTAGATGACTGGAATAAGACATAGGATGATAAGACCTAGAAGCCAGCTGAAGAGGAAGATGGAAACGAGGATACCGATGATCTTGATCAGAGAGACCAGGATAGATACAATGCCAGAGGCAAAAAGGGTCTCGACAGCGTATACATCATCCATGACTCTTGAAAGCATCTCGCCCTTTCCATGATGTGTATAGAAGTTGGCTTTCAGCTTATCTGCCTTGTTTATCATCTCATATCGCATTTCATGAATCATCCTCTGGCCGAAGAAACTCAAGAGGAAGTTCTCCATGACGGTGAATCCGCCGACCAGGAAATAGGATAAGAAATAAAGGAATGAGAACAGAATCAGCATGCCGTTTCCGCCGGCTTGTCCAGACATATGATCAGGAATGACATCATCCAACAGATAACGCATCATATATGGAGGGAGAAGACCGGAAAGAGCAGCAAGGAAGATAAAGGCGACAAGAGAAATCGTCAAAGCCCTGTTCTTCTGAATGAATGACTTCAGAAACGATGACATCCTGAATCCATGGTTATTCATGATTCACCTCCAGAAGCTGAAGCTGATATAGTTCCTGATACGTCCTGTTATCCTTAAGAAGAGACTCGTGCGTACCGGTACTCAGGCTTCCGTCATCATTGATGACGATGATTTTGTCACAACAAGGAAAATAGGACAGCCTGTGGCTGAAGAAAAGGATGATGCTATCCTCTGCTTCTTTTCTCAAGCTGTTCATGATGGTATGCTCCGTCTTGATATCGACGCTGGCAAAAGGATCATCGAGGATGACAAGTCCCTTCTTATGATAGAAAGTTCTTGCCAAGGCGATTCTCTCCTGCTGGCCACCGGAAAGCTTGACGCCTTCATTGCCGACAAGGGTTTCCTCCTTCTGCCTCATGCTTTCCATATCCTTGTTGAAGTCGACCATATCAAGATAAGGCTTGACGTCTTTTTCTTCACCATAGGCGATGTTGTCTCTGATGGTATCAGAAACAAGTTCACAGCGGTGTCCCATATAGGTGACATTGCCTTTGATTTCACCTTTTGTGAAATCCCTGACTTCCTTACCAAAAAGAACGGCACTTCCAGAATATGGAACCTCATCAAGGAACACTTTTCCAAAATAAGACTTTCCGCTTGCTACCATGCCAGTAAGAGCAACGACTTCTCCCTTCCTGCATGCCAGGTTCAGATCATGAAAGAGTACACGTTCATCCGTAGAGATGGAAAAATTCCTCAAGACAAGGGAATCTCCCTGAAGTATCTCTTTCTTTGGATATTCCTGATAGGGTTTGATATAAGGCTTGATTCTCTTCCAGGAAGATAGACCCTTCTCAATGCTTGAGAAGAGGTTTGCCGTATGGCTGGCCTTGGAAGAAAGAAGGACAAAAGTCGTCACATAGGTCGTCAGTGCACCGATGGTCCAGTTTTCATTCATGACATAAGGGACGGAAAGAGTGAAAGAGGCAGAATCGATGACTGCTGCACTTCCAAGATAGATGATGGGAAGAAGACCTAGAAGGGAGATGACATTGCTGATAGGAACATACATCTCAGAAAGAAGTTCGGAATGGACATTCTTCTTCTCATAATCCTTCAATACGTCATCATATCTTCTTAAGTTCTCCTCATCCCTGGAATAGAGGCGGAAGAGAAGAGCATGGTCAAAAAGAGAGTAGGTCTCATTGGACAATCTGGCATTGGCCTTCTTGGCAGCGACATTGGCCTGATAGATTTTCTTTCTCATCAGGAAGGCAAAAAGGATGGCAAAGAAGACAGGTATCAAGGCAAACAGCGTCATCTTCACGGAATAGAAGCATAGATACATGATGTAGAAAAGAAAGAGGAAGACGGTATCAAAGATTTCCGTCGTCAGTTTTCGAAGTCCTTCACAGGTCTGGAAGCAATCGCTTTGAAGCCTTGTGAGGAGCTGACCCATGTTCTCATTTTGAAGCTGGAGAAGAGATTCGTTCATCAGATTGTTATAGAGTGTCTTGCGGATGGTCGTAACGGTATTGTTGTTGAACCTTCTTACAAGATATCTCTTGATAGCTCTGAAGACCTGGACCAAGAGGATGGTAAGGACGAAGATGAAAATCAGGAAGAGGAACTGCTGTAAGCTCGTCTCAGGGTTTGAAATCGTATCGACAAGCAGGCCCTCGAAATAAGGATTTGCCAACATACCTAGGTTGTACAGGATACCGGATATCGAAATCATGATCATCAGAGGCAGGGATAGTTTGAAGTATGATGTCAGTTTTTCCGGATGCCCGGAAAGTTTGATATTATGTTTTTTCATAGCCACCGATTTTAACCTTGTCCGAATTCATTGTACACGGAGAAAAGAAAAGTAGTAAGGAAAACATGACATATTCCTATTTTGTGATGGTTATCCACAAATTATTTTTTGACGTACAAAAATCCGATGCGTGCGCACTTTGCACACTTTCCAAAGTGGTGTATAACCCCTTGTTTCTTTCCACAGTGCTTTTATTGAAAGGAGGCTTGTAAGCATGACTTATCCACAGGTTATCCACCAAAATATAGGCTATCCACAGCCTGTTCATAACCTGTTTTACATTTGTTGATAACATGGCAAAATATACGTATTTATCGCTGTTTTTCATTGTTGATATCTTTGTGGAATGTGGGTAGTTATCCACTTATCCACAATATAGTTATCCACACACGTTTTATCCACAGGTTATCCACAATATATTGTTTGTGGATAACTCAAATCCTACTTATATCAATAAGAATGAATTCATGTGAAATCGGGTGTGGATAACTTTTTTGAGCCGAGATTTTCCTTTCAATCCAAAGGCAATCACTATATAATGTTGCTACCTTAGAAGGAGAACTACGCTTTTATGAGAGAAACAAATCTCGACCGCCAAAAAAATGATATCTACGAAAAACTCCTTGACACTCTCAAAGGCAAAGTTTCCAGTCAGATTTTCGATACCCTTTTCTCACCCGATGCCTTCGAACTGAAATCCATCGAAGGAGATGTCGTCACCTTTGTCACAGACACCTCATCCGATGCATTGATGATCAAGACATCCATGCTTCCCTTGATTCAGAAAATCATGTCTGACCTTCTTGAGACCAATGCCACCATCGACATCGTCGACAAGAAGAGCTATCAGGAAAAGGCCAAGATGATTTCAAAGGCCAATTCCTCCTTCTTCCAGAATTCCTATCTCCAGAAACATTTCACCTTCGACAACTTCGTCGTCGGTTCCTATAACAGAAATGCTTACCTTGCCAGCATCTTCGCCGTCGAATATCCCGGCAAGAACAATCCTATCTTCCTTTATTCAAAATCCGGACTTGGAAAGACCCATCTGCTTCAGGCCATCGGCAATGCCTATCAGCAGAAATATCCTCAGGCCAAGGTCCTCTACATCACCAGTGAGGACTTTGTCAATGAATACATCCGTTTTGCCTTGGGTACCAGGGAAAGCGAATCCTTGAAGGACTTCTTTGCCACCATCGACCTTCTTTTGGTCGATGACATCCAGTTCTTGGCCAACAAGGAAGCCTGCCAGACGATGTTCTTCAACGTCTTCAACCTCCTTGTCGCCCGTGAGAAGCAGATCGTCCTTACCAGTGACTGTCCTCCGGATGAACTGAAAGGCATTCCTGACCGTCTTGTCACCCGCTTCTCAGGAGGACTATCCATCTCCATTGCCAACCCGAACAAGGAGACCTTGGTTGAAATCCTGAAGATGAAGATCAAGAACTCTTCCCTCAGCCTCGATATCTTCAAAGAAGACGTCCTTGACTATCTTGCCTTCAACTACGGAAAAAACGTCAGGGAGCTGGAAGGGGCCTACAACAACCTTCTCTTTGCCATCACGACGAAGAAACCGACGGGAGACATCGACCTCGAATTTGCCAAGAGTGTCTTCGAAGTCGATGAAAAGAGACGTTCAAAGCAAGGAAAAGTCGATATTTCCCTGATTATCCGCATCGTCAGTGAATACTACAACATGACCGAGGCTCAGCTCAAAAGCAAGGTCCGTACATCACAGATTGCCCTGGCCAGGCAGATTGCGATGTATCTGACAAGAAGCATTCTCAATACACCATATCAGGAAATAGGACGTCAGTTCGGCAAAGACCATACGACCGTCCTTGCCAACGTCAACAAGATTCAAAACAGCTTGAAAAACGACGTCGCCTTAAAAAAGGCCGTCGATGATCTCAGTGCAAAGATAAAGCAATCCAAATAGAGACTCTCATGAAAGGGAGCCTCTATTTTCTTTCTATTACATTCCTGAAAAAGAAGTTACCCACAAAAACAGATAGACATCCACCACATAGGCACAACGGATGTGGATTGTTTTTCTTCAACTTTTAATTCGATCTGTCGTATCTAAAAGATGTAAATTTATCGATAATCCTCGCATTTTTAAGACATATTTATTTATAATTCAGTTTTAAAG
>JAJVUU010000077.1 GCA_021621525.1 Caryophanales bacterium | reverse complement strand
CTTTTAATTTTTGGGAACGGATATCGTTGTAATTCGTACAAATAGGAATACTATTTATTCTCGATACGTAATCTATCATAGCAAGAAGATAAAACGACTCTGCATACCACTTTCGGTCAAAAAGTGTTTTCACTTCATCTTTTGATAGGTTATCTTTGATAAATTCAATATCTCCTTTATCTTTAAGAAGATGACAAATGTTGCTTTTGAACACCTCAAAAGATGGACGTTTCAAATCAGTGTTTGTACTCTCTATTGCTTCTTTTACCAGGCTTTCCATAGAAACATCAAGGACTCTTGAAATTTTATAGATTGTCGCAGCGGAACATTTTTCTATTTTTGCTTTGTTGCTGCAGATATCTATGATAGTAGTCTGTGGAACACCGCTATTTTTGGCTAGTTGATATTTTGACATCTTTTTTTCTTTTAATAGCTCATTGATGTTCATTGTTCACCTCCTTATTGTTATTACAATAAGTATATCGGTTAACCGATGTATTGTCTATTGTTTTTTGATTGATGACCTTCTTTCAGAAGACGATGCTATATTCCTTCTATATAGAAATCAGCATTTGGAATCGAAAATCGAGTAGAGAGTGAGAAGCGCTGGCTTCTCCGCTTGCTCTCACACCACCGTACGTGCTCTATAACGCATACGGCGTTTTGAACAAACATCTATGCTACCTCTTCGAGGTAGAATTCGAGAGGGTCTAAAAGCCCTCTTTTCTTCAGCCGTGAATTTGAGATTGCCCTTTGGACGACACAGGAATGAGAGATGAACTGATAACCTCTTCTGCAATAGGTCAGGCCTTTTGCTTCCTCTCTGTCAATCTTCAGTCGGACTAAAGCCTCTATTTTCTTTTTGGAGACCTTCCATTGCTTCCAGATGACAACCCTCTTTGCATTTCTCAGCCATTCTCCCAGCCTTCTGATTTTGGTTTTCATGCTGGATTTGCGATAGTAGTTTATCCAGCCTTGAGCACTTGATTTACTGACTGACTTTTACGGTCGTTCGTGATTTTGATATGTGCAGTTATCTCATCACAGGTCAATCGCCTTGTATCAAGTTTCTTTCCGTTGCCCAGTCTGTTTGCTACGCTCTTCTTTCATCCCATACCTCACGATACTGGACTTGAGTTTCGCTATATAGTTATAACGACGTTCCTATTCGGGACTTTCACCCTTTAGATATATGACATGCCCGTCACACTCAAAAAAAGAGCCCTTCCTAAGAAAGGCCCATAAACATCACTTCTTTTTCTTCTTGTTGGCTCTTCTGGTCGCTCTGTTGGAACCACCGGAATTACCAGAAGAGTTTCCGACATCATACCTATCCTGAGGAAGGACGGCAGCAGAATTCAGTCTTGACTTATATGCCATCTGGAATTCTTCCAAGGTAAGATTCGGATTCTCCTTCTTATTCTTAAACCATTCGACAGCCATGGAAGTATCCCATTGATTATCAAGCAATGCTGCCTTGGCTTCCTTTGTCGTACAAAGACACATCGTCTTCACCAATCTGACTCTTTCCTTCTGATCTGAAGTCAGGAATGTAAACATGCAATATACCTCCGTATAGATAACATTATAACGGAAAAGAAGACAATAAGGACGAAAAATAAAAGAATTCAAAATAGGAAACGAGAAGCTATCAAGGCCAATGAAAAGGAAGACAAGAAAACACATTCCATTTTCATCTTGCTATGAACATTACTTTCATTTGCAAAAAAATCGACTTCTTTACCAATGTAATAACGTATAAATCACTCTTCAATATAGGCATAACATTCTAGGTCGCCTGCTGGGATCCGCCGATTGCAGGTGCCCTTTGATTTCAAATCAGATTGAAAAATGCAAAGCGGGGCGGATGCCGTTGTTCGTGATGCCGACGCTATAGTAGTTGTAGACGTTACCGTCATCATCGACAGCCCATGCATTGTCGCTGTCACGGCTGTCCGGGGAGCGAAGCCACCAATCTCCTCTTTCAACACTTCCATTGGCATATTCCGTATAATATGCGACACGGTTTTCATCATATCGATAGTAGTTTAAAAATCCATTTACAGTATCAGTAGCTTCTTCAAAACTCAGAAGGAATATCTTGTCATTCGTGTTCTCACAGGCATAAATATTAGAGCCTGCTACGGTCGATTTAGTAGAATTGTCAACCACAGTGGTAGCAATAAGGCTATCATCCGTAAAGGCAGTATCAAGGAAGTCATTATTCAGCCATTTACGGATGTCGGAATGTTTATAGTTATTAAGATATATTCCATCTTCATGATCAGTTATATTCCAAGCACCACGGTCAATAACATATTCAGACAGGAACATCGACTGTCCGTCATGCTGTGAGAGATATCTCCATTTGATTGGGGAAACCTTGTAATATTCCCCCTTCTTCTTGGCATACCTTTCGTTCTGATATTCATAATATCCCTTACTATCCGTAGAAGTAACACCATTCAAGGCAGTAATCAAAGTCTCATTCGTAACCTTGTCCTGAGGATATTCTCCGTTCTCTCCTCTGGATATCGTCTTATAGACGGCATTGGTCGTTATTTCCTGGGTAACAGAAGATATATCCTTATCCCATCCCACAAAGAGAGTGACTTCCTTGTTGTCATAGCTCCAATAGTTGGCATAAGGATTCCTGGCATAGGTATTCTCTTCATAATAATGGGAATAGCTGAACTCAGGGTTCAAAGAATCAACGAAGGTCACCTTATAGCCAGTAAATGTCCAGGAATAAAAGTTAGGTTTGAATTCAGTTGGAGCCATAATATTTCCAAAAGATTTATCCCAAGAATCGAATGCATAATCAGTGATTGTCGTACCATCAGCTTCCTGTGGTCTAGTAGGAGTCTTGCCCTTATATTCAATCGTACCTCCAGAGAAGGTAGATGTCGTATAAAGCAAGGTTCCATCATAATCATAGAACTTGCATTCATAATAGGTCGTCTCAGTATACTTGGCAGTAAAGACGGTATCCTCAGTAAGGTTCTTGGTAGACTTATCCCAGCCTTCGAACTCATACTTGGTGATGGTTCCATCACCATGGTTGACTTCATCCTTCTTAGGTGTATCGCCTTCATAGGTAACCTTGGCATTCCTTCCTACATACTGGATTCCTAAAACTGTTCCATCTTCATCCTGGAAGGTACACTTGATGGCATTAGGGGCATTGAACTGGGCAGTAAATACAGTATCCTCAGTCACTCCATACAAGGATTTATCCCATCCGGAGAAAGTCCAGTCAATGGTCTGATCTCCGCTTGTCTCACTGGGCTTAGTGGGTGTATCTCCTTCATAGGTGACGTTCTCTCCTGCACTTATCTTTGTAGAATAAAGCTCTGTTCCGTCATAATTGACGAACTTGCAGGATACAGGTCCCTGGAAGACAGCAGTAAATATGGTAGGCTTCTGAATATTGGTAAGATCCTTGTCCCATCCCTTGAACGTCCATTTGAAGGTCTTTCCGTCTTCGGTGGTATCAGGATGGGTAGGAGTCTCTCCTTCATAGACGGCATTTGTTCCTTTTTCAAAATAGAACTCATAGAGCTTCGTTCCATCCCAGTTGTTGAAGATGACAGGAACATAGGTGATGGCATCATCACCTTTATCGCCTTTGTCTCCTTTGTCACCTTTTTCACCTTGAGGTCCAGTATCTCCCTTGTCGCCTTTGTCGCCTTTGCTTCCTTTGATGTTTCCAGTAAGAGTCCAAGTTCCATCGGTCTTGATATAGTAATCCCAAGTATCGGTATCCACATAGGAATCGCCATCATTTCCTACATCATTGGAAGGCTTTCCTTTACCCGTGATGATGGATTGACCATCGGCGCCTTTGTCTCCAGTATCGCCTTTATCACCTTGTGGACCGGTATCGCCCTTTTCGCCCTGGGCACCAGTGTCACCTTTGTCACCTTTCTTCAAGGTAACTACCTGATTTGTACCATCCGTAAAGACGATGGTAATCAACGTATTCCCATTCTCATCATATCCTGAAGTGACCCCACTGATACCTTTTCCGTCTTCTCCATTGTCACCTTTAGCCTTGATACCAAGGGATGTTCCATCCACACACCAGTATCCATTTGAATCAATGGAAATCTCAGGAGAATGTCCGTCTTCTCCGTTCTTCACGATAAATGTTGATGTAGTTCCATCCGTATAGACGATGGTATAGGTAACCTCATTTCCGGTCATTCCACTTTGGATGACGGAAGTAATACCTTTACCTGTTTCACCGGTATCTCCCTTGTCGCCTTTGTCACCTTTTTCACCCTTCTCTCCCCTGATGGAAGATAGCCAGGTATCATAGTCAAGGGTTCCTCCGTTTGCCTTATAGGCATCATAGACTTCTATGATACGGGTATCCCTGTCATCCACGGAATCAGGAACAGAGGAAGAATCCTCTCCACATCCCGTAAGCAACAGCATCGACAACGTAATAAAACTGATCAGTTTCTTCTTTGCCATTTTGGTTTCTCCTTTATTTCTTTAATATTCTTTATTTCTTCTAATTTTTACAAACAAATAAAAAAGAGCATAACAATCCATCCCTGCTTCAACAGGTGGATCATCATCTCTGACATCACGCTTTTGTTTCATCATTGCTCTTGCCGCCTCTGGTTTCTATCCAAAAAAATGACCTAGGTTCAATCACCCAGATCCTATATTACATATGGATATAACTATGACATTACCCCCCCCCCGCAGGTTTTGAAAAGAAATGCGGAAGAGGCAAGGTAGTTTCGCTAGTGACTCCATGATACCACCAAAACAGAGTATCCACCAAACATATTTCGTAACATTCCAGATTTTTATCGTATCATTCCAAATTTTCCACTCTATCGTAATATACAGGTTTCACATATAATTCCACTGCATACGGGAGACTGAGAATTTCCGGTTCCAGCCGATGAATCAAGAAAAGTTACTTTGAATCTACTTCACACTCTATGAAGTTCAGTGTGAAGTGACTGTGAAGTTTTACTTCACACTTCACTTCATTCTTCGTTTTCTTCCTCGTTCATCTTCAGCTTCTTCTCAGCCTTCTTGGCTATCTTCTTATATTCCTTATAGGTCTTTTCGAATTCTTCCTCGACTTCCTTGTCATGGACAGGACTTTGGTTGTCGAAATAGTTCTCCATCAGATAGTCGGTGAAATACTTGGTGAACTTCTTGGCCCCATGGTGATTGAGATGCTCGGCATCATACTGGTCCTTCTTAAGATCGAGATGAAGGGTCTCAGAGAGAGATTCGTTGCTGGAATAGTCCAAAAAGACATGTCAATGCCACCAAAGAAGAGCAGATCAGTTACGTTTTTCATACATGAACTATTTATAGGGATGGAAAATTATTTTATCTATACAAATGGAAGGAAATTCGTCGATTTCACAATACAGGAATCAAAAAAGAAGAACAACATCAATCAATCCGTTTTTTCATTCAAAAACAAATGTATTATATCAAAAGAAAATTACATTCCTGATGATGTCATCTGACAACCTTCCAACTTCCCTTCTTCTTGGAGCCCGTCCTTTCAATGATTCCATCATCCTTAAGCAAAGAAACGATTCTTGAAATGGTCCTTCTTGAAACTCCCATCCTATCTCCTGCATCCGATAAAGAGATATTCGGATTTGAAAGAAAGATGCCAAGCAAAGTGAGTTCCTTGTCTGACAGATTATCATTTTTCAATGTGCCATTTATTGTGCCATTTAATGTGCCATTTAATGTGCCACGACCCGCCATGACCTTCTTATCAAAAGGTATCGTGACTTGAACAAACCCGTCCTGAATATCAAATACTTCTTTTCCATATGCTGAAATAATCTTGACCGTCCCATGGCCTGTCTTCTCTGTTATTTCAAGGTCCTGAAAGACTCTCATGAGAGACATATTCCTTGGGACACTGATTCCTTGAAGAAAACGTTCCTTCGTCTGAGAATAAGGCATCCCGCCATAAGACAATATTTCCAGTCTGTCATCAAACATACAGAAAAGAGGTTCGCTGATGTTCCAGTCATTATGGACAAAGGCGTTGATGACAGCTTCATCCACGGCATCCATATCGAATAGATAATTTTCCTTTCTTGGTCTTATGGTGGTATCGACCATGCCGACATTCTCAGCCTGGAGTCTTTCTTCAAAGCAAAATAGGAATTGATGATGGATTGCCTTCCAAAATCATTTCTTTCAGACATGACAGTTTTGTCATGTCCTCTGAATTTTGCAAATATAATATGAAGATTATTCTTATCTGAGAGCAATTCTGCGACTTGATTATATTCTCCTTTTTCAGTAAGCAAATTATCAAAAATCCTACCCTTTGCAGATACCATTATCAAGCATCCAAAAAGTCGTTCTTCAACAAAAAGAAGCTAAGCCGATATAAGATGGAAATGATTCAATACAACGAATAGGACAGAAGCCAAAGGAAGAAGGATTCCATTCATGATATCTGCAATCTGAAGGATGAGAAAGCCATCCTTCAGAAGAAGAACCCTCTTATTATCCAGAAAGCAATGCTTTATGGTTCTCTTTGAGATGATGATGTAACTAATCAGAAGGATAAAGCCCGTCAAGGCGAATATATTGATGTATCCATATACTCCGACATTGATAGAAATACAGCGATCCAAAATCAGGCTGTAGCAATAAGAGGAGACAAGAAGGAGAAAGACAGAGACAATGATGGATGGATAGGAGACAGCCTTCTTTCTTCCTGTACGCATCCGATATATGGATAATCCGATAAGATAAAGACCGATGACACCAAGCAGGACAAGAAGGATAGGTTCAGATAGCAAAGTGGCATCCAAAGGAAGCTGTAATACGGCAAAGAGAAGATAGGACGGAAAAAAGGATGCGATGAAACATGTCGAAAAGGCCAAAGAAAGATAGATGTTATTAGCCGGATTCTTCTGAAAAGTAGGATGGGAAGAAGATTCGATCTTGTTTCCATGCCTGTCATACTGATACTTCCTGACGAAAAAGGGAGTCAATGGAATATATGTCATAAAAAGAAAAAGAACAGGAGCACCGATACTGGAAAGATAAGACTGGAAATAGTGGTTTTGGTTCAGAAGGTGGATGACACAATAGAAATTGACGCCTAGCAAAAGAAAAGACAAAAGAAGGAAGAGCAGATCATAGCTCTTCATAGTTTGTTTATCTTCCGGGCTTTTCTTATTCTTCCATATGAAAAGCAGAAGCATGGTAAGATAAAAAATCAAAGACAAGACATAAAAGATATGTGCAACCATAATGATAACCTTATCTATTCAGCTGCGGAATATGTTTCCATAAAATGCGAATCCATAAATAGATTCATGACAAACACTTTCAACCATCAATATCAAATACAACATCTTCCGGCAATAATAGTGATACTAGTTCAATATTCCATCATTCTTCCAAAGTATCCCTCACCATTCTCAACTTTCCCAGATGTGAAGAAAGAAGCATCGCATCTAACATTCCATTGTTGGTTCTTTGCTTAAAACAACCGAGATATTTTACCACGAAAAAAGCCTCATTCCAAAGAAGCCCTAGATGATTTTCAATGGTAAGACCATGCCATCTCAAGAACCTTTTTATAGCATCCAAGGTAATGTCCGCCTCTGTCTTTTTCCCGAAAGTATCGACTATGAAAATCGTTTTCTCATCACTGAATGAATCAAATACGAGCAATTTCATATTGATGGTAGGCTCATATCTGAAAAGTCCACCCTTCACCAGGATTACCTTTAATAGCTTTACATGTTCTGTTGACAAATTTGCGCATTGAATGAATCCAAGCTTACCATCTGCCTTGCCAGATATGACAACAGCCTTC
>JAJVUU010000076.1 GCA_021621525.1 Caryophanales bacterium | reverse complement strand
AAAATTCATTTTCATAGACACCGATTTTCTTTGAAAATTATCCGGCAAATCTTATCAGAACACGCCTTTTGACCAACAAAAAAGGGGCCGAAGTCCCTCATTTAATCATCGTATCCGTTTGGATTGAGCTGTTGCCAGTGATTGGAATCACGGCAGGAATCCTCGACGTTGAACTTGGCTTTGAAACCGAGTTCTTTTTCAGCCTTCTTTGTTCCGGCATAGTTCTGCGGAACATCGCCTGCTCTTCTTGGAGCGATGACATACGGAATCTTGACGCCGGTAGCCTTCTCATAGGCATGGACAAGCTCCAAGACGGACGTACCTTTGCCGGTGCCCAGGTTGTAGATGACAAGGCCTGGATTTTCAAATAACTTCTTCAAGGTAAGGACATGGCCTTCAGCCAAGTCGCAGACATGGATATAGTCACGGATACAGGTTCCATCTGGCGTGTCATAGTCGTCGCCGAAGATGGAAAGATGATCTCTCTTGCCTACGGCGACCTGAGTGATGTAAGGCATGAGGTTGTTCGGAATGCCGTTAGGTGCTTCACCGATGAGACCGCTTGGATGGGCTCCGATCGGATTGAAGTATCTCAGCAAGGCGATGTTGAAGTCCTTATGGACGAAGGCAAAGTCCTTGAAGATGCCTTCCTGGATAATCTTGGTCGTGCCATAGGGGTTGGTTGCCGTTCCGATGGGGTCGGATTCGACAAGCGGGACATGGGTCGGTGTGCCATATACGGTAGCAGAAGAGGAGAAGATGATGTTCTTGACACCATATCTGACCATCTCCTCAAGGAGAGTGAGGGTGGAATCGAGGTTGTTGCGATAATATTCAATAGGCTTCTTTACAGATTCACCGACGGCCTTGAGACCGGCAAAATGGATGATGGCATCGACATGGTTTTCTTCAAAGACCTTGTCGACGTCCTCCTTTTTGCAGACATCGCCTTTGTAGAAGCTAATCTTCTTTCCGGTGATCTTCTCGAGTCTTGGAAGGACCTTTTCGCTGGAATTGCAGAGATTGTCGAGAATGATGGGAGTATAGCCGTATTCGATGAGCTTGATGACCGTATGGGAGCCGATGTAGCCCATACCGCCTGTAACCAATATCGTCTTGGATTCCATAACGATTTCTCCTTTATTTGGTCAGAAACGTCTTTATCGCATCCAGCACGTCAAGTGTCTCGCCCAGAAGGTAACTTTCCTTGCCTATGTGGGAAGAATCCTTGATATGCGTCTTGTTTCCTGTGACGCCGATTCTGTTTTCACCGGCACAGCCGAGATAGCCTGTCATCTCACGGATTTCGGGGTTGGCATCATAGCCTTCCAGGGAAGTGTCCTTCAAGGTGTTGGTGAGGTAGTCTGTGTTTCCTTTGGTGTACAGGGAGGTTGTCGTCTTCACATCTTTTGCCAAGGCAAAGGAATAGGAACATTTCATGTCATAGGCTTCCTGCAGGCTTCCTACGACCTTGACTTTGAGGTTGGCCTTCGAGAAGTCGGAATTGTCTATGACAAGCTGACTGAGCTTATCGATGTCTTCCTTGCTGTTTTCGATTTCCGTGAAGGAACCATCTTCGCCTTGCTGATAGGAAGCATAGAAGATGACGGCATCATAGACATTTGTCGGAAGGACGGAACCGCAGTTCTTGACACGGATCACAAGGAACGGAGAACTGCTGTTGTTTTTTATGGTGATTCTCTTTCTCGTCTTGGTCTCCGGGTCAGGAAGGGAATAGGTTGTGTAGCTGATGGCTTCGTTGGTCGACAAGGAGTATGGATTGAGATTTTCACTGTCGACGGAGTTGTAATAGTCAGAATAGACAAGATAATCACCTTCATTGATCTTTCCTAGGTCGATATAGAACTGGTTGGATTCGAAATGGCTCTGTCCGGAGGCAAACTTGGAAGTGTCGGTGGTGAGGTTGTAAAGATAGAAGTTGCTGTTTCCCTGTCCGAGGATGTCGGATGTGTGCTCGCTTGAAAGCAGGTCCGGCGTGATTTTGGTTTCAGAGAGGAAGAGCTTTGTTCCAATGAGGGCAAAATCGCTTGCCTTCTTCATCTTTTCCTTGCCGAAGCGGGAATAGACCTGTTTGCTTTCATTGATGTTCTTCCCGGTCAAAGTGATATAGGATTCATCCGAGAGGGAATCGTTGGAGTCGGAGATAAGGAGAAAGCAGGAATAGGCAACAAGTCCGATGCTGGCTATGGCAAGTATGGCCGATACGACCTTGATGAAAAGAGGAAAGCGGGAAGGCTTTTTCTCAGCCACGGAAAAAGAGGATGGAACTTCTTTTTCTTCGCTGATGGTTTCGTTGGAAGTTTCTTCCTGCTTTTTCTTTTTTCTGAACATGTTTTAGAATTCCATGTCTTTGTAGCAACGCGGATAAGGAAGGACGTCACGGATGTTGCTCATACCGGTGACGAGCATGACAAGTCTTTCAAAGCCGAGACCGAAGCCGGAATGCGGCATGGATCCGTTGGCTCTCAGATCAAGGTACCATTGGTAGGCAGGGATATTCATATGAAGCTCGTTCATACGGTTGAGAAGCTTGTCATAGTCGGCCTCTCTTTCACTGCCTCCGCAAAGTTCGCCGATGAAAGGCACCAGGAGGTCTGTTGCTCCGACGGTCTTGCCGTCATCATTCTGCTTCATATAGAAGGCCTTGATTTCCTTCGGATAGTCCGTGAGGAAGATAGGACCCTTGAAATATTCTTCGGTGAGGTAACGTTCGTGTTCGCTTCCAAGATCGAGGCCGAAATGAATGTCGCTGACTTCGAACTTGTGGCCGTTCTTGACGGCTTCCTGGAGAATCTTGATGGCGTCTTCGTATTTGACGCGGGCAAACGGCTTGTTGATGAATTCATCGAGACGTTTCTTGACATCCTTGTCAACCCATTTCTCAAAGAAGTTCATGTCGGATTCGCAGTCTTTGACGGCATTCCTGACGACATATTTGAGGAAGTCCTCCTCGATGTCGCACAGATCGCTTAGATGAGCCCAGGCAATCTCCGGTTCGATCATCCAGAATTCGGCAGCATGCCTGACGGTGTTGGACTTTTCGGCACGGAAGGTCGGACCGAAGGTATAGACCTTGCCATAGGTGAGGGCAAAAGGTTCGACATGAAGCTGGCCGGAGACGGTCAGATGGACATTGTCCTTGTTGAAGTATTCTTCCGGATGCTTGACGTCGGCATAGACATCGAAAGTCTGTCCTTCGCCTTCGCAGTCATTGGCGGTCAGAATCGGCGTATGGATCCAAAGGTATCCGTTCTTGTGGAAATAATCATGGATGTAGTAGGCAAGGGTGGAACGGACGCGGAAGACGGCATTGAAGGTGTTGGTCTTCATTCTCCACTCAGGAAGGTCTCTCAGGTATTCGAAAGACATCTTCTTCTTCTGAAGAGGGTAGTTTTCCTTGACGTCGCCTACAAGTGTGACTTCCTCTGCCTGGATTTCGAAGGGCTGCTTGGCATTCGGGGTGACATGAAGGGTACCCTTGCAGAGAAGGGAGGCTCCGAGCTTTGCCTTGAGGGCATCCTCGAAGTCTTCTCCGTAGACGACCTGCAGATTGTCAAAGCAGCTTCCGTCATTGATGGAGACAAAGCCGACGGCACCGCCGAAGCGGTTGGAGCGGACAAATCCGCCGAAAGTCAGCTTGGCACCTTCCAAGGTATCGATGCTGTGGTCTTTGACCTTCTGATATAGGTCATTGACAGTGTATTTTTCCTTTAAATCCATAAATAAGCCTCTTTTCTTGATTATTCTTCTTCTAAATTCTTATTCGGCATCGTGGTGAAGGACAGAGGAGATATCTTTCCCTGTTCGAGAAGATGATGTGCTGCCTTGGCAATCATGGCAGCATTGTCAGTCGTGCACCAAAGGGGTGGAATCATGACTTCGATGTCTTCACCCTGGAAGACCTCCTTGATATGGCTTCTCAGATAAGAGTTGGCTGAGACACCGCCACCGACGACGACCTGCTTCACCTTGTAGTCTGTCGCTGCCAGATGAAGCTTGTCGAGAAGCTGGTTGACGAATGCTTCCTCTGTGCTTCTGGCATAGGATTTGACGACATCCGTGGGAAGACTTCCGTCTTCGTTTCTCTTCTCCTTTTGAATCATCCTGACAAGATGTGACTTGAGTCCGGAGTAGGAGAGGTTGTATCCGCTGATCTTCGGCTTTGGAAGAGCGAAGGTCTTGATTCCTTCTTCTCTTGATATCTTGTCGAGATTGACGCCTCCCGGATAAGGAAGGCCGAGTTCCCTGGCAACCTTGTCGAAGGCTTCGCCGATGGCATCATCCTCCGTCTCACCGATGATTTCGAATTTCATGGGTGAAGGGATATAGACGATTTCGGAGTTTCCGCCGCTGGCGATGAGGGCAATCAAAGGATATTTGAAGTCCGTCACATATTCATTGGCATAGATGTGACCGGCAAGGTGGTGGACACAGATGAGGGGGACTTCAAGATATTGGGCGATGGTCTTTGCAGCCATGGCACCGATCTGAAGCGCTCCGGGAAGACCAGGGCCTTGGGTGATGGCAACATGGGTGATGGTGGAATAGTCAAAGCCCTTGAGTGACAGGGCGTAGGAAACGACCTTGGTGATGTTCTTCAGATGGAGACGGGAGGCAAGTTCAGGATAGACTCCTCCGAAACGCTTGTGGTCTTCAATCTGGGTGTTGACGGTGTTGACCAGGAGTTCCTTTCCGTTTTTGAGAATGGCGACGGCTGTTTCGTCGCAGGATGATTCGATGGCAAGAATGACTTCGTCTTTCATTTGTTGGCCTCCTTTACATAGCAAAGGGCATCATCGTCGAGATAGTAGTTTTTCCTGATGCGGTATTGGACAAAACCATTGCGTTCATAGAAGGCGATGGCCCTGGTGTTTTTCGAACGTACCTCCAAAAACACCTTTTCAATGCCGTTATGATGGACTTCCGTAAGGACTTCATTCAGGAACTGGCTTGCCAAACCTTTTCCTTCGTCCTTCTTTGAGATGGCGATATAGTCGATTTCTGCTTCGGTGTCGTCATCGATCCTGAGGCAGAGGAAGCCGATATCTTCTTCGTTGTCGTCTTCCAGGACATAGAGCTCAAAACCCATGGAGTCGCTATAGAAGGGAAGTTCCTTCTCTGCATCGAAACCATGGATTCTCTTTCCGATATCAAGTAAGGACGGAATGTCCTTTTCTTCAGCTTCCTTGACGATCATATCTTCATGATATATTCCGGAAGGTAGGATTCCTCGTCTTCCGAAAAGTCCTTGAATTCTTTTTCTTTGTCAATCATGAGGGAGAGGACGTTGACCTTCTTAAGGTCATAGCCCGCAAGCTCATCGATGGCCATATCGTCTTTTTCTTCGACGACGATGGCACCATCCTTGGCAAGGCTTTGGACATCTTTCTTGTCGACCCTATGATAGCTGACCTTGCCTTCCTTCTTCTCGGCATAGAAGAGATTTCCGTTGCGGTCGCTTAAAACGGCTCTGTCTCCCATGGTGCAGAGAAGATCCATCGTGGGAATGCCAAAGATCCGTATTTTCGGATTGAAGGCATAGATGGTTCTTGGAATGGTCAATCCGAGACGTATGCCGGTGTTGCTTCCGGGGCCTAAAAGGCAGTAGAAGCAATCGACATCCTTCAAGGCAAAGGAGCCTTTTTCGCAAAGGAGACTGATGCCGAGGTTCGTTCTTTCCAAGGCAGCCTTGGGATTTCCAAGATCGAGAGTATAGACATGATTCCCTGATTTGCATCCGACGGCAAGAGCCTTGGAGGCAGTGTCGAGATAAAGGGAAATAACTTTAGAATCTTTCATCTTCGATAACAATCTTTCTCTTATTTTCATCCAAATAAGTCAAACGGAGTGTTATGACGGGGTGGTAGTTCAAAACGAAGCTGTTTCCGTACATCGGCCATTCGATGTAGGTGATGATTTTTTCATCGCCCATGACTTCGTCCAGGGACAGATCTTTTCTTTCCTCGTCAGCATTTTCCAACCTGTAGCAATCGACATGGTAGAGTGTCTTGTCCTTTCCCTGATATACCTTGATGAGGTTGAAGGTCGGGGAATTGATGATTCCCTTGACGCCGAGGGCATGGCCAAGCCCCTGGCAGAAGGCAGTCTTTCCACAGCCCATCTCACCGATGGCCTTGATGACCTCTCCACCTTTGAGGGTGGAGGCAAGTTCGGAAGCAATCTCCTTGGTTCTTTCAGGGGAATCGGAAATGAATTCAGTGACTTTCATTTTATTTGCCAGCGATTTCCTGGACGTGGTCGATGAAGGCAAAGGCCTTGTCGGTGGCGTCCTTGTAAAGCTCATAGGAGCCAAGATGGCTAAGCTGCTTGATCGGGAGCTGCATGATGTCATCGGAGAGTGTCATGCCGACTTTGCTGCCATAGGAGTTGATGGAGATGAAGAGGGATTCGACGACTTCGTTCGGAACGATGTCGTTGAGAAGACGGACACCTTCTTCATCGAAGAACTTCGCCGAAAAGAGAGGATTGATGCAATATACGACGACGTTTCCTCTCAGTCCGGGAACCTTGACGGCATTGAAGCCGGTGAGGTTGTCCGGTAGGACGGTGGCATCCTTTCTTCCCATGAAGGCAATCATGATGGAATCTTCAGAGTCGATTGCCATGCCATAGGCATAAATCTTGCCGAAGAGACCAGTGGCGGTTTCCGTCTGCTGGTTCATCCTGGCTCTCTTTTCGTCCTTTTCCCTTTTCTTTGCATCTTTGGTGACCATGTCAAGATCGACGACGGTCATATCCTTGGAAGCAAGCTCCTGGGTTCCGGTCTCGGTATCGCTGATAGGCTCCGGGACATAGGTGGAACCATCGAGGTTGAGATAATCTTCCGGCTTCTTGTTGCAGGATTCGATGCTGACGGTCGGAATGACGACGGCAACTTCGCCCAGGGAGAAGGAGAAACCTTTTCTCTTTCCTTCGACGACGGCTCTGGATTCGATTCTGTTGATGGTGTGGAAATAATGGGCCTGGATGATGTCCTGGTCATTGATCTTGGCATCGACACAAAGGGTTGGGTCGACGACGGAAAGGTCGGAGATGGCGTAGCCGTTGAGGGTATCCTCATAATCGTTGAGATAGGCTTTGGTGATCTTGGCGTTCTTTTTGTTGTAGACGGTGGTCAGGATGAAGGAAGCAACGATGATGACAAGGGCGATGCCGAAGACGACCCAGTTGAGCCAAGGCAAGGAGTTCTCTCCCTTGTTGAGGAAGACGACGACAAGGACGGCGGCAAAGGAGATGAGCATCATGACTATTGCGATGACATCGATGACCTTGGATTTCTTCAGCTTCTGGTTGAAGGCCTTGCGGTTGTTCTCCATCGAATCGTCGATGGAGATGGTTCCGTCGTTGATATAGCGAATCGGATTGAAATAGGTGTTGTCTGGATTGGTGGCGGTTCCGTTATAGGTGCCGGAGACGTCATCAGGACGGGTCTCTTCCTTCAGGCTTTCCTTAAGACCTTCGATTTCGGAAGGAGACACTTCATCAGTGACGTTTTCTGTCTTTTCTTCTGTGGAACCGGTATTCTCCGTGTTCATAGCTTCTTTTTCTTCGCCTTCTTCAGCGATGAAATTATTCTTTTCCGTTTCTGGATTTTTGTTTTCTTCCATGGTGTGGTTACTCCTTCGATATGCAAAAACATGCTTGGTAAAATTATAGCAAAAAGGCCCCTATGAATAAACAATTATAGTTCATAAAATAAAATAAAAAGGGGCGTGACTTTTTCGTCAACGCCGCCGTTTTATTTTGCTGTGTCACAAGAGAAAAGCCACGCAATGCGTGGCTTGGATCAACCGAGATAGACCATTCCGTAGATCAATACGGCAAGGGCTTCGAAG
>JAJVUU010000120.1 GCA_021621525.1 Caryophanales bacterium | reverse complement strand
ATTTTTTTGATTATAATACTATAGGTCATAAATAAAGGAGATATTAAAATGGCTAACATTGTTAATGTACATGGTCGTGAAGTCCTTGATTCCCGTGGCAATCCGACAGTTGAAGTCGAAGTCCTGTTGGATGACGGAACCAAGGCCAGAGCTATCGTCCCGAGCGGTGCTTCCACCGGTGAATCCGAAGCTTTGGAACTCAGAGACGGCGATAAGACCAGATTCGGTGGCAAGGGTGTCCTGAAGGCTGTTGAAAACGTCAACACCAAGCTTGCTCCGGCCGTCATCGGTTTGGATGCCTACAACCAGGTTTTGGTCGATGAGACCATGTTGAAGCTCGATGGCACTCCGTTCAAGAAGAATCTTGGCGCCAATGCTATCTTGGGTGTCTCTCTTGCTGTTGCCAGAGCAGCCGCTGCTTCCCTTGACATGCCATTATATCGTTATATCGGCGGAACCAATGCCAAGGTTCTTCCTACTCCGTGCATGAACGTCATCAATGGCGGTGCCCATGCCCAGTCTTCTGTCGATTTCCAGGAATTCTTCATCATTCCTGCCGGATTCAGCACCTTCCATGAAGCTCTCAGAGCCGGTGTCGAATGCTTCCACGCCTTACAGAAGGTCGTCAAGTCCCATGGCTATGAGACCGGTGTCGGCGATGAAGGTGGCTTTGCTCCTTCCTGCAAGAACGGCAATGAAGAGCCTCTTGGCTTGATTGCCGAAGCTGTCAAGAATGCCGGCTACAAGCTTGGCGAACAGATCTTCCTTGGTATGGATGTCGCTTCCTCCGAATTCTATGAAGGAAATGGTGTCTACAACCTGAAGAAGTCTGGCGAAGGCAAGAAGACCACCGAAGAGATGATTCAGTTCCTTGAGAAGCTTGTCAAGGATTATCCTTCCATCATCACCATCGAAGACGGCCTTGCCGAATCCGATTGGGAAGGCTGGAAAGAACTTACCAAGAGACTTGGCAAGAAGATTCAGCTTGTCGGCGACGATCTCTTTGTCACCAATCCTGAATTTGTCAAGAAGGGCATCATCAACGATGTTGCCAACTCCGTCCTTATCAAGGTCAACCAGATCGGTACTTTGACTGAGACTCTTGACGCCATCCGTCTTGCTCAGACCAATGGTTATACCTGCATGGTTTCCCACAGATCCGGTGAAACCGAAGATACGACCATCGCTGATCTTGCCGTTGCTGTCAATGCTGGCCAGATCAAGACCGGTTCTGCTTCCAGAACGGATCGTATGGCTAAGTACAACCAGCTTCTCCGCATCGAAGAAGAACTTGGCGACCAGGCTGAATACCTCGGCCTCAAGGCCTTCCAGAACCACAAGTTCTAAAAACCGTCGTCTACATCAAGGAACCCTGCCCCGTGCAAGGTTCCTTTTTTAGATATATCATGACGAATCAATGAATTAGGTACACAAATCGAATTCCGAGGTAAGAAA
>JAJVUU010000007.1 GCA_021621525.1 Caryophanales bacterium | reverse complement strand
ATGTAAGGCAAATTACTTTCAGTTACTAGCTTTACACATACTTATATTAAATATCCATACTTCTGAAAGTATTGCTTCAAATCAGCAATATACCGGTTTGATGTCCTTTCCGAGGTTCCCGTAAGATTCATGACATCCTTGATTTGGAAGCTGTCTCCGTTCTTGAGCATATGGTAAAGCAGTACAATGGCAATATCTTTTTTCATGATTTCCCCTTTCTGTATATTACCATTAAATACCAAAAAGGGTCAAAACGGATATAAACAAAAGTAACAAAAAGACTAAACAAAAGAAAAAAGCTTGGCTATCTTAGGCATAGCTTATATAAACAACTCCGACGAATTGCAAAGATTGTCAATCAAAATTTCGTAAAATCAAAATCAATTCCATAATTATTGCCTTCGGAATCTCATTCTCTGAGTCCAATACTGATTAGATTCCTTAAAATAACCTTAAAATCCAGGCAAAAGAAATAGGCTATCAAGCCTATTTCAAATCCTCGATTTTGATATTATCCATGTCATCGAAATCCTGGTTTTCTCCGCACATGGCCCAGATGAAGGTATAGTTCTTCGTTCCGGCACCGCAGTGGATGGACCAGGAAGGAGAGATGACAGCCTGTCTGTCATGGAGGGTGACATGCCTTGTCTCATCGGCAGGTCCCATGAAGTGGAAGACACTCTGATCCTTGTCGATGTCAAAGTAAAGATAGACTTCCATTCTTCTTTCATGAGTATGGGCAGGCATCGTATTCCATATGGAGCCTTCTTCAAGATGGGTCAAGCCCATGGAAAGCTGGCATGTCTTGACGTTCTCAGGAATGATGAAACGGTTGAGGACTCTCTCGTTGCAGTGAGTCTTGTCTCCGGCATGCCTGTGGTCTGCCTTTTCAAAAGGAATGAGCGTCGTCGGATATTCTTTGTGTGCAGGGCAGGATGCCAGATAGAAGTTGGCAGGATCATTCCTGTCACTGCTTTCAAAAGCGACTTCCTTGGTACCTCGTCCGATATACAGAGCTTCCCAGTGCTTCAATACATAAGTCTTTCCATCGACGATGACTCTTCCTTCTCCACCGATGTTGATGACACCCATCTCCCTGCGGTCAAGGAAATGCTCGGCTCTGAGTTCCGGTGCAGAGGATAAGACCACCCTCTTCTCGACAGGAATCGTACCTCCGAAAATGATACGGTCAATATAGGAATAGGTCAACTTCAAATCATCGATGCCAAAGACATCTTCGACGACATATTCCTTTCTCAGCCTTGCTGTGTCATAATGCTTGAAATCTTCTTTCGACGAATAATCTCTAGTTTTAAGTTCCATATGTCAGTCCTTTCTTATTTTCTGATATCAAAGTAATTCGGATGATTCTGCATGACCTTGTCGATACCCCTCAGGCCGGAGAAATTATGCTCATAGACATTCTTGGAAAGTGCATCGATGTCATTGTCCATCAACGCCTTGACCATGCCGGTATGAACTTCGTCGAGCCTTTTGAGTTCATCATCATCCCTGAGGAAGGTGACGAATCGATATCTTTGGAAGTTCGGCTGGTCGGAGTTGAGGAGTTTCAGCACGCCTTCCTTGCCAGCCAGAGCATAGAGATAGCGATGGAAATCATTGTCCAGAGTGAAATAACTTGCAGCAAACTCTTCATTGCTGGCCTTGGAAGAAGAGAGCTGTTGCTGAAGGGAAAGATTCCTCATCAGATATTCATAGTTTTCCTTGGTCAGCTTTCCGGCAATCTCGCTGAGGACGGAATACTCACAGCTGTTTCTGATAAAGACCAGATCCGCGATATTGGACATGTTTATCTTGGTGACGAAAGTTCCCGACTGGGAACGGATTTCAAGAAGGGAATTGTCTTCCAACCTCTTGAAGACGTCGCGGATAGGCGTGCGGGAGACATTGTATTTCCTGCTGGCTTCCGTCTCACTGATTTTTTCTCCTGGAACCAGTTTCAGGGTGATGATGGCATTGCAGATGTCTTCATAAATCGGAGTGATGTCTTTCGTCATGATGTTACCTCAGTCATTCACATTTCTTCGCCATCTTCATTTCCGTGAGAAGCAAGAAGTTGGTAGACGAACATCTGGTTGGAAAAAAGTTCAAGGGAGATGCCCGTCTTCTTCACAAACATGTTGACCCGGTATGTCACCGTGTTCTTATGAATAAACAAGGCATAGGAAGCCAACAATGGCGAACAATTGTTTTCGATATAGAAATGAATCGTTTCAAGGGTGTCTCTATCCAGGGAACAAATCAAATCATAAGTCTCATCATATACTTGAGGATGGTTTTTTGCAACCTTAAAAAGCTGTGTTTCGCAACCTTTTTCCACCAAATCAAGAAACGGATAGAAAAGAGAATTGTCAGAAGGTATCTCCAAGGCAGAATGGATGTAGCCGTTATCGATTTTCAATGCCGTGAAGGATGCCCGGAAGATGGATAGATCCTTGACGTCCTTCAATGTGAGAAGGATGGCTTGCCTGGATATTTTCTTGATAGAAAACAGATCCGGAAGAAGACGCACAAGCATCCTCTCAAGCCGTGGCTGCCCTTCCTCTGCATCAAAGGAAATCAGTATATAGCACTCACACACATTCCACCTCAGAAACATTGACAAAGTGTTTTTCTTCTCCGACAAATCCACATGCCGTAACGTTCTTCATAAGGACTTTCTTCACATTGATGAAATAGAAGCCTTCCTTGGACATGTCCTTGATATTGCACATCATGACCGGTTTGCCTTTTTTGGCATCCTCCTTGACCGAGAAAGAAGAATCGATGATATCGATTTCTCCAATCGGCATCTCAGGAAGGCCGGCAAAATATCCAAGGGCATATTCGCTATCGACCACTTTCATCCTTTCAAAGACGAACTTTCCTAAGTATGGTGTCCTGTCATCGACAGGAAGGGGAGACTGATTCTGGACATAGTCGCTTTTTCCATCCGGATCGCAGAAGTAGAACATGTTGATCGTAAGAGGCGTCAAGACGTTGTCCATATAGATGTCGCGGAAGGTGACACCATCGATGAAGGAATCCTTGCCTCTTCCTCTTCTCGTCTTGATTCTCAGTCCTCTGTCCGTATGTTTGAAATAACAGCGTTCGATAAGAAGATCCTTCAGACCAGCACCGACTTCCGAACCTAGGACGATGGCACCATGCCCTTCATTCATGAAGCAGTTACGGATGACGACATGGCTTGTCGGTGTCTTGAAGGTCGACCCGATATAGATTTTTCCACTCTTCAAGGCGATGCAGTCATCACCGACGGAGAAACGTACGCCGATGATGTTCACGAACTCACAGCATTCCGGATCCATGCCATCGGTATTGGGGCTTGTCTTCGGATTTGAGATAAAAAGGTCATAGAAACCTAAATGCTTGCTGAAATAAGGATGGATGGTCCAGCACGGCGTGTTCATAAAGGTGAGACCAATGACATCGACATTGTCGCATCTCATCAGGAAAAAAAGCCTTGGACGACCCCAGGTAAGATGTTTGACATCATTCCAGAAGGTCGAATCCTGAGCCTGCCCGTTTACAACGCCTTCACCGACAAGCGTGACATCCTCCACTTCATAGCCATTGATCAAGGAAGGCTTTCCGGTAAACGGATTTCCTTCCCAGGACAAGAGTTCCAAAGGCTTTTCACCTTCTCTGAGAGGTGAAATCTCGCCAGGACCCAAAGGATATCCATCAACATCACTGTTGCCTAAAAGAGAAGCTCCCTTTTCGAATTCAATAGTGATATGGGATTTCAGGAAGAGGGATGTGACATGATATTCCCCCTTGTCCAGAATGAGAAGGCCACCTTTTGGTGTCATATTGATAGCCATCTGAAGGGCAAGCGTATCATCCCTCTCGTTCTTTCCACGCACAAAATCCTTGGCATGAAGAATATAGGTTACGGAAAGGGTATGAATCTTGATTTCATCTTCTCCGATTCCTACGATATAGTCACTGTCCTGTTTCAGATGGAATATCGTAAAGACATTTCTTTTCTCACGAAAAAGAAATTCACCATTTAAGAAGACATCATATGGTTCCTTGACTTGATAGATTTCATGATTATCAAGCTCCAAAGTGACGGAACAGCAGGTGATTTTCAAAACAGTGAATTTCATGATGGACTCCTTATTTTACTCATTCCTGATTTTCAGGATGGATGAAGCGATGATATAGCAACACGACCAGATTCTTGACAAAGACAAAAGCAGCATCCAGAACAAACATCACAAGCCCGCATGTGAATGGTTCACGGAACCAGAAGGTGTTCAGGCTAGGATCGATGAGCTTGGCCAGATTGCCACTGACAAGCCTGGAAAGAAAACCGATCAGGATGCCGTAGAGAACATTGATGAACAGGGAATACAGCTTCTTCGATTTGAAGAAGACGTAGTCATTCTTTTCCCCGGGATAGTCTTCAATGGCATCTAGGATGTTATAGACAAAGACCTCATTGAAGGCACCAAGGGCAATCCCGGAAACCAGCATCATGATCAAGGTAGCGTAGGTGAAGAATTCCAGATTGCTGTTCTGAAAGAAGTCCAGAGAACCCAGGCCGACATCAAAAAGGAAATAATTCAATCCGAAGAACCAATACTTGATGAAGAGAGCCCTGACAGGATAGGGAATCTTCTGATACCAATGGACCCTGTATTTCTTCAGCGTCTTCTTGTCGACGGGTTCCACATCCGGATTGATGACGACTTTGCTGCCTTCATCATCCTTCAGCGTTTCTTTTTCAGTAGATGGATTGTTTTTCTTCATTTCTTATTCTGCTTTCTTTTTCTTGATATGAATCTGAATCTTCTTCGTAAACGGCTGTAGGACAGGAGCAAGTGCAGCTAGGATAGCATCCACGAAAAGGAAAATCAAATGGGTGAAGGTATATCCATAGGAACGGGAAATCCAATGCTTGTCACCGTCAACGACGACATTCTTGGAATTCACCAGTCCGAATTGGATGTTGATGTCACGAAGATAGCTGATATCAAGATAAATTTCAAAGCCGATGACGAGATAGAAGAGAACCATCATGATGATCCACTTCTTCTTGGTCACCTTCTTGGAATTGATGTTGATGTAGCAGAGAACCGAAAGCATGGAACAGATGATGTTGATGAAGAAGAAGAAAGCATTGAACGGGTTGTTTCTCAGATCGACGCAGGCATTGACATGGACCTGGATGGTGAAGGTGATGATCATCATCGTCACGATGACCATGACCATGGGGATGATGGAAATGTGATTCTTGACCTTGATGACGGTGCGAAGAAGGAAGAGCTTGAAGCCGTTCTGCCCCATGGCATCAGCCAAGGATGCCTCATCGGAAGAAAGCTGCTTGGCAGAAAGAGAAGAGGAATTGATGGCCGTATCGGCATCGCTCCTGAAGTCGATGCCGGAACGATCGATTTCTTCCTGTTTCTTCTGCTGGATGTCCTGATTATTCTTTTTCATGGAACCTAACCTCCGATTCTGGCACCGTTGTCGATGTCAAAGAAGCAGACCTTTTCCTTCCTGAAACCGATTTGAATGATCTGATTCTGTTCAAACTTCTGCCATCCCAAGAGTTTGAGGATGACACGATACCCATTCAAGAAGCCATGGACGAGGGAATATTGTCCGAGATGTTCGACGATATCGACCTTGAATTCATATTCACCGCCCAAAGAGATGGATTCCGGACGCGTGCCAAGAAGGACAGGCTGTCCTTCATGGGAAGCAAGGTCATTCTTTTCATCTTCACTGAAAGAATAGACAAAACCGTTCTTTCCTTCGAAATGGTCACCACGCACCCTTCCTTCCAGGAAGTTCATGCTCGGATTGCCGATGAAATATCCGACAAAGGCATTGGCAGGTCTATGATAGACTTCATAGGGTGTACCGATCTGCTGGACACGACCCATGGACATGACGACGATTCTATCAGCAAGGGTGAGGGCTTCCGTCTGATCATGGGTGACATAGATCATCGTCGTGCCAAGCTTATGATGAAGAAGCTTGATTTCTCTTCTCATGGAGTTTCTCAGTTTGGCATCCAGATTGGAGAGTGGCTCGTCGAAAAGGAAGACCTTCGGATTTCTGACGATGGCTCTTCCCATGGCGACACGCTGTCTCTGGCCGCCGGAAAGTTCTCTCGGCTTCTTGTTGAGCTGCTTGGTCAAGTCAAGGATTTCAGCAGCCTGCATGACCTTCTTATGAATGGCTTCCGGATTCTCTTTCCTGAGAGTCAAAGAGAAGGCCATGTTCTCATAGACCGTCATGTTGGCATACAAGGCATAGTTTTGGAAAACCATGGCGATATCTCTCTCCTTGGCAGGGAGATTGGTGCAATCCTTGTCATCGATCAAAAGTTTGCCACTTGAAATATCTTCCAATCCGGCTATCATACGCAGCGTCGTGGATTTGCCACATCCGCTGGGGCCGACAAAGACGATGAATTCACCGTCTTTGACTTCCATATCGAAGTCATGTACGGCAATGACACCGCCATCATATACCTTTTTCAGATGTTGAAGTTTTAAAGTAGCCATAGATTATTTCCCTACCTTTTCGTTTTCGATAGGATTCACCGTCTCTAAGAATTTCCGTAAGGCTGTCCCTCGATAGATGGATAAGAATCCGCCTAGGATTGAGCAGACACCGGAAGCGATGTAGAATCCAAGAATCAGGAAGAAAATGATAATATCCATAGTTCCGCATCTCATCAGGGAAAGAGGAAGAAGGAAGATGCGGATGATCTGGAAAACACCCATGCCGATAGAGAAATATCCCATCTGGAGAGAATAATCCTTCATTCTCATGGCTGAAAAAAGCATGAAGAGCATCATCAGGATGTTGATGACGATATCGATGCCAAGCCATGGGCCAGGTGCCTTGGAACCTAAAAGACTGAAGTTATCGTTTCCGGCACCAAGCTCGGTTCCTGAATAGAAGCAGCAGAAGCCGACAGCAAAAAAGACGGCAGCAAGAATACCAAAGGTATAGGAAATCTTGTTGGGACGATAGCGAAGCATCTCCAGCTGGACGCCCTGGGGATTGAAGTAATTCTTCACCCTCTTAAAGAAGGGTATCTTCTCTCTTTTTGCTTTCTTTTCCTTGGAAGTCTTTTTTACGATGCTCTTGTCTTTCATCTCACTTAGCCTCCTTTGGATCATGGCTGACGACGTCTGTGACACCTAGCTTCTTATTCGCTTCATAGCGTAGGCGAAGCTGTACCTTGTCAATCAAGACAAGGACATAGGGAACCAAGGTAAGAAGCAAAAGGGCCCCCAGAACATATCCGATGGCAAACACAGGCGTGTTCGGATTGCATGCACTTCCCACATGGGTTGAAAAGTATTCGGACATCGCATCAAAGGGAATCTGATTGTATTTTCCCTGATAGAAGGCAACACCGACAAACATGACGATAGCCGAAGCCAGTGTGTAAACGAAGTTGAGTCCATACCATACAAAGTTGGAAATATAATAAATGATTCTTGTATGGTTTCTTAGAATGAAATACAAGGCCGAAATCAACAGGCCGAAGATGGAAAGAAGAAGGACGGCATTGTTGACAGGCATGATTTCTTCATAAAAACTATAGGTATCCTGATAGGATTTGCAGGGAGCCGCAGGTGTAGCCATGCCTAGGGCAAAGACGAACATCAGACCAAAGGCAACGATGGAAATAAAGCCATTGTACTTCTGTAGAAATGCGTTTGTTTTTTTCATGTTTTATATCCCCACATATATCAGGAAGTCAGGAGTGGAAGAATCTTCCACTCCTGACATAAGGTCATCTCGGATTAGAAAGTCTTATAGAGAGTATAGGCGTCGTTGTAAAGAGTGACGAACTCTTTAAGCTTCAAGGTCGTATTGACAGTGTTCAGATAATTCTTCTTGGAAGAGAAATCAAGGTTATCCTGAGTAGACCATCCATTGATGACAATCTTGGAGATTGTCATGATTTCCTTCTTGTTGGAAGTAAAGGCTGTGTTCAGCTCCGTGAAGTTTTGCAGCTGAGTGTTCTCGGCTTCCGTAAACGGAAGGGTCGTCGGAACGATATCGTTCATATGGTTGGTGTTGTCAGCCTTGTGGTTAACGTGCTGCAAGACGCCATACTGGATGGCATGGTTGAGCGTGTTGAGGGAATCCGTAGCCTTGGCAGAGACCGTCTGATATTCCATACCCTGTTCCTTGACATAGCCGACAGGAAGCGTAGCACCAAGATAATAACGATAGTAGTTGGTGTAGTTGCCACCGCAGAGATCCTTCATTTCCTTCTTGCAGGCATCAGAGAGAATAGGAACCTGCTTTCCCTGATAATCCATGGTCTTGATGGAACCATCGGCATTCTTGGCAAGATATTCGTCCGGTCCATAGGACATGAGACGGTTGCCTTTTTCGGAATAGAGATAATCGAAGAGTTCCAAAGCCTTGTCAAGCTTTGCCTGATTATTGGCAATCTGAGAGGTGATGAACCATCCCTGCGTCTTGACGCTTCTCCAGGATTCGGTATAGTGGATAAAATTGCCTTCTTTTCCATCATCCCAGTCGGCAACGGCAGGAAGCAAGGAGACAAGTTTCATCGTCTTATCCTTGGTGGTGTCATTATAGATTGTGGTTGTCTGGTTGTAGTCATAGGTGGCAAAGCCGAAGTTCTTGGCCGTATCACCGCCGGAAAGGAACGGTCCGCGGAAGTCATCCTTCTGGTCCAGCTGGTCAGTGAAGTCCTGCATGATGAGGCCATCCTGATACATCTCATGGAGTTTCTCGAGGCCAGTTGCAAATTCTTCAGTACCACGGGTATCGACAAGCTTTCCATCTTTTCCTACATATAACCACTGATTTCTGGATTCCGTTCCACGGACACCGAAGAACTGAAGGAAACGATATAAGTCGGTCGTTCTGTCGGAAGTCTTTGCACGTGGGAAGAATGGAATAACATTGACTTCCTTGCCGGTAAGGAACTTGGCATTTCCTTTGACACAGCGGAAGAGAGCAACAAGTTCATCGATGTCGTAGATTGCTCTTCCACCGACGAAGAGTTCACTTCTCTTGGTTCCGAAGATATAAGTTCCATCGGCCTTCTTATAGGTGGCATCGATGTAACTTCTCAAAGTTTCGACAGCACTCTTGCCGGTCAGGGAAGGGAGTGAGTTCTGCTTCTTGATGACGTTATTATCAGCAGCGACGACCTTCTTGACGGTTTCCTTGCCGGTTCCTGCGGCATTGAGGACATCGATATCGGAATTGATGTTCTTCGTGTAGAACGGCTGATAGTTCTTGTTAAGAGTGGTAGTGTCAAGAGTCGTCGGAAGATCGCCGTCGAGAAGTTTCTCGACCCAATCCTGACGGACCATGATCATACGTTCCAAATCATCGAATCCATCGAAATAAGGAGCATAGAAGATTTTTCCTTTATTGGAAGTGATGGTCTTCTTGACAGCCGGATTGTCAGTCAGGAATTTGTTGAAGTTCGGCATCTTGCTGAGATACGGCTTCAAATCAAGAATCTTGCCGGTGGTGGTGCCGGTATTGAGAATCTGGTCGGAGTTGCCCTGGGCGATATCGACAGATACATCATTTAACTTGAAGTCCGTGGTAGACAGCGAGCTGAAGGTATCCTTGATGGCGACCTTTCCAGTCGGAGAGACATCATTGATGACAAAGTTCAGATTCTTCTGGATGGCCTTCCAGACCGGTTTGAAACCTCCGGCCCTATAATTGTTTCCGTCGGCAGCAGAATAAGGAAGCTTGGCGGCAGCACCTTCGATGAACTTCATATGTCTGTCGTTGTTATCATAATAGACAGACATGTTCAAAGTGACTTTTTCAGCAGGTTTAGAAGAGTTGCTGGTAGAGCCTTCGTTCGAAGCAGGTGTATTCGAAGCAGGTGTATCGGAAGCTGCAGTACGCGTGCAACCGACCATGGCAAGAGAAGCAATCGACATCACTACAGTAAGAAGTTTTTTGGATTTCATTGTTATTTTCCCCCTATGTAATCCATGACGTCCCATATCGTAACGACAAAGATAATTACTATTCTTTGACACCTCCCAAGTTGACACCTGCAGCGAAGTATTTCTGAATGAATGGATAGATGATGAGAATCGGGATGATGGCAAAGATGATCATGGCATAGATCAAGGATTCGATCGAATAGACACCATTGACCAAGGAAGCCCCGTTTTCAGCCCACTGCGACTGCATTTCGGAAATTTGCGTCTGAATGACAACCTGCAAAGGCAAATCGTACGCATTATCGACTTCCTTCATAGCCCAGAAGTAGCCGTTCCAACGAGAGATTCCGTAGAACAGGCCGACCGTGGCCACAGTCGCCTTGCTCATCGGGACATATATCTTAGACATGATCTGGAAGTCGTTGGCACCGTCGACGGTGGCAGCTTCCTCAATCTCTTTTGGAACACTTTCAAAGGCATTTCTGAGAAGGATGACATTGAATGCCGACATACCCATGGCGATGACGATCAGCCATTTCTGGTCGACGATGCCGATGCTTGTCAGAATTGACCTGGTCGACTGGTAGTTGAGATGCATCGGAATGACACCTGCAGAGAACCACATCGTGAAGATGAGAAGAAAGTTGAACAAGCTATGACCGACGAGTCTCTTCTTGCTCAGGGCATAGGCACCGAGGATGGAAAGACCCATGCAGTAAACCGTACCATAGAGTGTGACAAAGAAGGTGTTGGAGTAGGACATCCAGAACATCTTATTCGTGACGACATCCTTGAAGGCATCCAGCTGGAAGCCTATCGGGAACAGAACGACTTCTCCTGCAAGCATGGCCTGACCACCGGAGATGGAGGCAGACAGGGCAAAGACAAGCGGATAAAGACAAATCATGGCAAAGATGATGACAAACGTATAGGCGATGATCTTGAAGATGATTTCGGAAGCATCGAGCTTATTGCTTCCCGAAGAGCCTTTCAACTGTTTTCTGGAAAGACCCGTTGCTGTTTTACTGGACATTGGATACCTCCTAGAAGAGAGAAGTCGAAGAGACTTTTCTTGAAATCTTGTTCGAACCGATGACAAGGAGCATGGATAAGAGAGAGTTGAACATGTCTGCTGCCGCACCGATACCCTGGTTCATCGACACATCTCCCATGACGACGTTGATGACATAGGTCGAGACGGTCTGGGATGTGATATAGGAACATCCAAGTCCCTGAAGAAGGATGACCTTTTCATAACCGATGGTCAGAAGCTGGCCCATCTTGAGGATCAACATGATGACAAGCGTCGGAGCCATTCCTGGGAAAGTGACATACCTGACCTGCTGCATCTTGCTTGCGCCATCGATCCTGGCCGCCTCGTAATTCGTCGGTGATATGCCTAGGATGGCTGCAAAGTAGACGATGGAACCATAGCCTGCATCAGACCAGATGCCGGATACGGTGAAGATGCTTCTGAAGGCGCCCGGCTGGGTGATCATCTTCTCGACGCCCATCGCTTCGAAGATGGCTGCGACAGGACCTGCCTTGGTTCCGAATTCCGCATTGGAGGACTTCAGCAACATGCTTAACAAGGTCGTCATGACGACAAGAGAGACGAATTTCGGCAGATAGGTGAATACCTGAGTGATGGCTCTGACCCATTTGACTCTGATTTCCGAGAAGAAGAGGGCAAGGATGATGGGGAACGGGAATCCGAAGACAAGGCCATAGAAACTCAAGGCGAAGGTGTTCCTGAAGGCTGTCCAGAAGTCAATCTTCTGGAACAGGAAGAGGAAGGAGTCAAAGCCGATGAAATCGGATGTGAATGTTCCGCCACCGAAGCTTGAATCGATCTGAAGGTCCTTGAAAGAGACGATCATGGATGCGATGGGGAAATATTTCCAGCAGACAAGGAAGAAGAAAAGCGGTAGGAAGAGAAGATAGAGTCTCCAATCAGAGAGAATCCTGTGGAGCATATCCCGCCAGTATCCTCTTTCCATGGACTGGATTTCATCTTCGGTAGCCTTCGGTAATGATTTAGCGACTGCCATGTTTCGCCTCCTTTGATTTTCGATAACGATCGAATTCTTCATTCTCATCATCATATTTCGAATGCCGGTTTTCGAATCGGCGCCTGTTCTCTTCCATGCGCTTCAGATCATCGCTGGACAATGTTCCGCCATCAAGGACGGCAGCCTCATTGATGTCATCGGCTTCGGCAAGTTCCTCGACATTGATGTTGATGTTCTTGCTTGCGAATTCCTGACCGGCCAGCTTCTTCTTGATATCATTCAGATGAAGAAGATAGGACTCCATATCCACGACCAGTCCATCCTGCTTCAATGCAATCAGCAATACACCAAGTCCGAAGAGAATGTTGATCAAGTCGAAGGCGATGTAATTGAGAAGGAGAAGCCAGTAATCAGCACTGCCTATCTGGCAGAAGGCCCTGAGGACCTCGACGCTCAGATATCCGCTAAGATAATAGAGAAGCATATTCACCTTATCGTCCCGTAACCTTTCCTTATCCCTAGGAACAATTTTTCCGCCTTCTCTTTTGTAGAAAAATAAGAGGCAGACAGAAAGGCCAAGATAACCTAAGGTGAAGCTTAGCCACAGGTTCCACGTGACATTCTGTTTCAGGATCGTCCTTGCAAGGACGGAAGCGGCACCCGCCAAGGGAGCGACAGCCAAACCATAGGCGTTCCATCGATAGATGGCAATCATTCCAAGCAGGGCAGCAAAGGAGAGAGTGTAGACCTGATTGAACTGGAATTTGCCGATATTGACCTTCATGAGGTTGAAGGCGAGTACGTTTACCGCCTCGACGGCACAAGCGATGAGTGTGAAGACTGCCAAGTCCATGAGTCGATATGTTTTTTTGTTCATATTTTTGATTGCAATTCTTTACTAGGTGAAATCGCTTACAGGTATTGTACCACAAGAACAAAAATATTGAGTAGAAGTTTTGCAACATTTCTAAAAAATACGATAGTTATCAGCATTTAAGGCAAAAATTATTTTTACCTGACTCTTGACACGGGTTTTTCTTGTATACAAGTCATTGCAATAATACATTGCATTTCTTACTATTTCTATGAAAGAAAAATTGCAAATCTCGTAAAGTGAAACTTGCAATATTATGGTTTTCGATAAGATTTCTACTTATTTTTGCAAAGACTCTATCAGCTTTAAGGAGGCATCAATCTTGTCTTTTTTCACTCCTTCAAAGACAAGTGTCACATCGGGACAGTACTTTCTAATACAGTCCATCATGAAGCCATAATGGAATCTTCCTTCCCCAGGGGCAAGCTGAATCAGCTTCCCGTCGATCACATCCCCATCCTTGATATGGATGATTCTGACCTTGTTTCCAAGCGTACGAAGAGCACCTTCAAAGATATCATCCCTCTGTTCAAAGTTTCCTTCGTATAAAAGGTTATATAAATCGACGGTCGCAAAGACGCTGTCACTGTCCAGTTCGCTAAGAAGCCTTGCCTGCTGCTGATAGGAATAGATGACGTGTCCCCATGCCGATTCAATGGCAATCCTGGAACCGATGCTTTCGGCATAGTCCTTCAGTTCCTCGAACACCTTCTTTGTTTCCTGGTATCCTTCTTCCGTCTGATTCTTCGGATGATAAATCCAGGGAGAATCATTATAGGAACCTGTTTCGCTTCCGACATATGGAATTCCATCAAAATAATGGGCTATCCTGAGATTCGCCTTGAAATTCTCAATCCCTTTTTCCACCACCTTCCTATCGGAATGGACAGGATTGAAATAAGCTCCCAGCATCGTGACATGGATATGGTTATCATCCAAAGCCTTCTTCACCCTCAAGACATAGTCCTCATCATAGGAATAGTCCTTCAGGGCCTTCGGAAAAACAAGCTGGACATTTTCAAGTCCATGGGATGCAACGACAGAAGAGAGTTCTTCCGGAGTCGTCTTCTCAGATAAGTCATGTGCACGGACGCCGATTTTGATCTTCATATATCAATTTCTCGCTTTCTATATCTATAATAATACCAGAAAGAAGGACTATGACATGATTTCAAACAAATTCTTCCTGGGAAGCAAAGAGCTTCACGTCGATTCCTATGCCAATCTGATTGCCTTATGTGCATCCATCCGCAAAGAAGACAAGATTACTCCCTATACCATATATATAGATAAAGAAGGCATCGAAAGAGGAAATCTCAAATTCCCCTTTTCCAACTTCCATGTCATCGCCCGTGGAAAGAGGCTAGTCAGCTCCCTTTATGCCAAGATGAAGGATGACAAGGGAGAAGAGCTTACCACATGGAAGACCGCTGCCTTGAAGGTGACAGGCAGTCACAACATCTTTGAGAACCTATTCATCGAAAACGATGCAGGCTCTCCTGAAACCAAAGGACAGGAGGTAGCCTTAGGCGTATATGGAGACGACAACATCTTTTCAGATTGCACGCTCGTCTCCACCCAGGATACCCTCTTTGTCGGTCCCCTTCCTGATGACCTCTGTACCAGATACATCGACTTTCTTCCACAGGACGAGAGGTATTTCGATGGCAATGCAAGCAACTATTTCAGCCATTGCGCCATCAAGGGAAGCGTCGACTTCATCTTCGGTGCAGGAAGAGCCGTCTTTGACAACTGCAACCTCGTCACCATCGCCGACAAGAGAGGGAAATCCTATGTCGTCGCACCCTCCCACTCCCTCAAGGATGACTTCGGATACCTGTTCTACCAATGCAGATTTTCATGTGAAAAGGGAGTCGAAGAGAAAACCATCTTCCTAGCACGCCCATGGCGCGACTATGGAAAGGCAGTCTTTGCTTACTGCAATTATGGTTCTCATATTTCTTTTCTCGGTTTCCACGATTGGTCAGATGTCGATAGAAAGCGTACAGCAAGATTCGAAGAGTATCCTTTCAAGGAAGGTCGTGTCGATTGGATACATAATAAGGCGGAAGACGTCCTTCCATCAAGATATACGGATGCAGTCCTTGCCTTAAGAAAAAGCCTGTCCGATTAGACAGTTTTTTCATATTAGTAAATCCTCATCGATACAATAGACTTTTGAACACTACATAACGGAAATATTTATTTTTATCAAATAATGTGTCAGCTTAAATATAGAGCGGTGCAGAAGAACTGCCACTTGTAACCTTGCTTCCAGATTCAAAGTTCTTTACTTCAATAGAGACTTTCCCAGCCCCCAATGACATCAGCTGTAACATTTTTACTATATGAACTATAAACCAAAAAGCAAATTTTACGACATCCTTGTCCTGGCTTCATGAGTGACAAATGTCGCATTCTTCGTATTTGACGTCCCAACCATAGATAGTAGGATACATGGAAGAATCATCTTTCGTAATTTTTTCAACATCATCTGTTCCTCCTTTTGAAGTTCCTTTTTCTACGCCGCCCCTGAAGTCTTATATACACTGCAACAGATGTTTCTGTGAAGGAGATGAGATATCCCTGTTGGCTCCATTCTAGCAAACCGGCATAAGAAACACAGCGGAAAGAAGAAGCCTTGTTTTTCAACACAATGGAAAGAAAAGGCAATTTTACAGAATACCATGAAATGTCATCAAAAAACAAAAACCGCCTCCCACACAAAGGAAGGAAGCGGTCGATCATGTCGTTTGATTATCTCTTGAAGTAGTTCAAGGCGTTGTTGTAGGAGATGTCTTCGACGATCTTGCCAAGAGTCTCCTCATCAAGAGGATATCTTCCGGCAAGGACGAGATTGGCAAGGAAGTTGCACATTTCCCTTCTGAAGTAATCATGTCTCGGATAGCTCAGGAAGGATCTGCTGTCGGTGAGCATACCGATGAAGCAGGAAATGAGGCCATCGGCAGAAAGCTTCTTCATCTGGGCTTCCATGCCATCGAAGTGATCGTTGAACCACCAGGCCGTACCGAGCTGGATCTTGCCCTTCATGCCGCCCTGGAAGCAGTTCTTCAGTGTGGCAAGGACGATATAGTCCTTCTCGTTGAGAGTGAAGAGAACAGTCTTGGGAAGTTCGTCGGTCTCATCGAGGGCATTGAGAAGAGCGGAAAGCTTTTCAGCAAAATCCTTGTCCTCGACGGCATCGAATCCGGTATCGGCTCCCATCTTGGCATAATTGCGCTTGGAGTTGTCTCTCAAGGCACCGATATGATATTCCTGGACCATGTTGTACTTATGATATTGTCTTCCAAGGTGAAGCATCAGATATCCCTTGTAGATATCCTGCTCCTCAAAGGAGATTTCCTCGCCCTTGAGACCCTTCTGGAAGACGGCATTTGCTTCTTCATAGCTGGCCTTCTTGAAATGAAGGACATCCAAGGCATGGTCGCTTGCCGTGCAGCCATGGTCGACGAAGAACTTGAGTCTCTCATCGAGGGCTTCCAGGAAGCCTTTGAGGTCCGTGATCTTCTTGCCGGCAACTTTCTCAAGCTTGTCAAACCAAGGAAGGAAGGTGACACGTTCGATGTTGATGGCCTTGTCCGGTCTCCAGGCAGGGAAGACCTTGGTCTTGAGAGTCGTATCTTTGGCCATCATCTCATGCCAATGGAGATCATCGACAGGATCGTCGGTGGTATAGACGGTTGCAACGTTGTTGAGTTCCATCATCTTTCTTGCCGAAAGGGTCTTCAGCTTCTCGTTGCATTCAGCATAGATTTCCTTGGCCGTAGCCTTGGAAAGAGGTTTGGTGATACCAAAATAGGTCTTCAGTTCAAGATGTGTCCACTCATAGATCGGATTGCCGATGAAATAAGGCATGCATTCAGCATATTTCTCAAACTTTTCCCAATCGGACTTGTTTCCGGTGATGTAGTCTTCTTCGACTCCCATCTCACGGAGAAGTCTCCATTTATAGTGGTCACCATATCCGTTGGCACCAAGCCATGCTTCCGTGATGGACTTGAAATGATAGTCCGTAGCAATCTGTTCCGGAACAAGGTGGCAATGGAAATCGAAAATCGGCATCTTCCTGGCATGCTCGTTGTAGAGCTTCTTGGCCAGGTCGGAATCAAGAAGAAAATCGTCTCCTAAGAATTCTTTCATTTGGTATTCTCTCCTATAAGGTTACACCGGTCTTGAAGATGGCAACCAGACCTCTGTCAGTTCGTTCTGCCTTGGCTTTGACTTCACCGGAGGCGACGGCGACAAGAAGGTCGAGAAGCTCATCCCTGACCTTGTAAATATCTTCATCCAACATTTTACCACCATCAAAATCAATCCAATCCTCTTTAAAGTGAGAAACGCAATGTTGCGTACCCACCTTGATGGTCGGAATCAGCGATCCGAAGGGGGTTCCCCTGCCCGTGGTAAAAAACATGATGTTGCAGCCAGCGCTGACAAGATTGGTGGAAGCAACGAGATCGTTTCCAGGTCCGTTGACAAGCGTCAGGTTTTCCTTCTTGATGCCTTGACCGACATCAAGGACATCATCGATCTCCAGGTCTCCGCCTTTCAACACGCAGCCATTGGATTTCTCTTCCAAGGTCGTGATTCCTCCATCTTTGTTTCCAGGAGAAGGATTTTCATAGCATGGTTGATTGTTTCTTGCGTAATATTCCTTGAAATTCTCAATCAAGGATACGACTTTATGGAATGTCTCTTCATCCTTGGCACGGTTCATCAGCATTTGCTCGGCTCCGAACATTTCGGGGACTTCGGTCAGGGCCACTTTTCCTCCGCTTGCACCGATGACGTCAGAGACAAGACCGACAAGAGGATTGGCTGTCAATCCGGAAAAGCCGTCGCTTCCTCCGCACTTCAGCCCTAGGGTGATCTTGCTCAAGGGAAGCTCTGTCCTCTTATCTTCCTTCATGACGGCATAGATTTCCTCAGCCAGGTTCAAACCATAGGAAATCTCATCTTTCTGCTCTTGACAGAGATAGTGCTTCACCCTCTTTTCGTCCACCTTTCCAAGGAGCTTCAGGAAGTCTGGCATGCGGTTGTTTTCACACCCCAGGCCGACGATGAGGACACCTCCGGCATTCGGATTGTGGGCAAGTCCGGATAGGATCATAGCCGTGTTTTTCAGGTCATCCCCAAGCTGGGAACAGCCATAGGGATGAGAAAGAACCTTGACTCTTCCCTTCATCTCCGGATGTCTTTGAAGGAAAGCTTCCTTGATATCCTCCAATATGTTGTTGATGCAGCCGACCGTCGGAAGAAGATACAGGTCGTTTCTTGTTCCAGCCCTTCCATCTTCCCTGAGATAGCCTTTCCAGGTCTTCTTGCTGGAAGCGGGAAGTTCAGGAAGATGTTTGCAGTAGGTATAGACGGGTTCACCTTCACTTAAGGATGTCACGAGGTTGTGGGAATGAATCCAGTTTCCTTTCTTCACATCCTGGCTCAATACGCCGATGACATTGCCGTATTTGATGAGATGATGTCCTTTTTCCATGTCATGGATGGCAACCTTGTGGCCCATCCTGACATCATCAAGAAGGGTGATGCCATTTACGACATCCCCTTTCCTGAAATCCTTGAGAAGAACGATGACATCATCCTTGGGATTGATCTTGATGAAGTCGTTCATGGCATTTACTTTCCTAAGAAGGTCTTGATGGCATCCATCTGGGAAGGACTTTCAAGGATGATGGTCAGCCACTTGGTGACTTCATCCTCAAAGCCTTTGACGGAGGTCAGATCCCTGTCCCAGAAAGCCTTCTCACTCATGACGGCATGGACAAGGCTGGATACATCCTTATCGGCATCATACTTCTCCCACAGCTTCTTGAATTCTTCGATATAGGAAGCCGTGTCGGCAAGCTTGATTTCCTCTTTCTTTCCATCGACGACTCTGTATCCACGATAGAAGCGGATCAGGGAAGCGAAGGCAAAGCACATATGGGACGGAACGAGTCCTTTTTCAAAATCATCGAGCATCGTCGGCAAGTCTCTTTCCTTGAATTTGGAAATAGAGTTCAAGGCGATAGACATCAGCTGATGGTGGACATACGGATTGAGGAATCTCTGAAGGACATCATCGGCAAACTTCTGGGCATCCTTGGTCGTGACTGTCGGAACGATTTCTTCCTTCTGTTCACCCAGGATGAACTTGCTGATGTTTTCATCAAGGAGAGACTCCCTGACTTCATTGAATCCCGCAAGATAGGAAACAGGGACAAGCGTGGTATGCGTACCATTGAGGATGCGGACTTTTCTTTGCTTATAAGGATGGACATCCGGAACATAGATGGCATGAAGGCCGACCTGATGGACAGGGAACTTCTTTTCGATGGTTGCTTCCGCTTTTAAGACATAGAGGTGGAAATACTCACCCTTGACCATGTTGTTGTCGATATAGCCATACTCCTTGCAAAGGTCAGAAAACTCATCCCTTGGGAAACCGGGAACGATTCTGTCGACCAAGGTGGAGGTATAATGGCATTCCTTGTCGATGTATTCGATGAAGCCTTCTTCCATCTTTCTTTCCTTGGCAAGGCGAAGGAGGACTTCCTTGAGCTTGTCACCGTTGTCATCGATAAGTTCGCAAGGTATCAGGCAGAGCGGATAGTCCTTTCCAAGAGTGTCATATCTTCTCTTGAGAAGGGCAAGGACCTTTCCAGGATAGGAAGTAGGTGTCTGATGGTCGAGATTGATCTTCGTATCATCTTCGCAATAGGCGATTCCTGCCTCCGTGGTGTTGGAGACAATGACTTCCAAGTCCTTGGAAGAAGCATATTTCAGATATTTCTCATAGTCTGCATAAGGATTGACGAAATCGTCAAGCACATCGATGATCTCATGTTCCTTGACTGCCTTTCCTTCCTCGTTGATACCCTGAAGGATGAGCGTATAGAGTCCGTCCTGCTTGGCGAGATCTTCGACCCTTCCCATGGGAAGAGGCTGGACGACGACGACATGTCCGGTATATTTTCCGGAATCATTCATCTTCTGAATGAGCCAATCGACGAATGCACGAAGGAAGTTTCCTTCTCCGAACTGCATGATCTTGACCGGCGCCGTCTTCTTTTCATGATTCTTCTTCGATAAGATTTCTAGATTTTCCATAGTGTTAAGTTCCCCCTTTATATGGCAATCAATCAGGCATTGCAAGATATTCAGAGTAGGCCATCATGAAGGGGCCCACCCCCTTGCTATCATCATCGACGACAGGTTCGGAAAGATAGTATTCCACGCTGCCGTCTCTTCTTTCATTGTCCAGTCCGGAAACCTTGCAGATATTCTTCAGGTGTCCGTCATGAAGGAAGTTTCTGACCACGCCTTCAAAAATCAGGCATCCTTCCTTCCTTTCCTGGTAGTCGATCATCTTCAGCCTGGAGCCTTTGAGATAGCCATAGGCAAGCATCAGGCTTCCGCTCGTCTCCAGATAATTGTCCTTGACATCCTTAAGAAGCGGCAGGTCATAGAACATATGTGTCGTAGGATCCTGATAAGGCTTCAGGGAAGCAAGGACTTTCTTCAGCTGCTTCTTATAGAAGCCAGCCGTCAGACGCCCGACCACGTTGTCCTGTACAACCTGGTAGACGTCACAATCCGCCATGGCTAGCCAGCCGACGCTTCTAAGCCATACATTCGGGCTTCTTCCCGTATCCTTATCTGCCCATTGCATAGTCCTGTTCTCATCATAGCAATGATAATACTGATGATCTTGAGGATCATAGTTGAATCTTTCGACATTCTCGAACTGTTCTCTGATATCCTTGATCATCTCTGACGAATGTTTCGAAACAGCATGGAGGGCATAAAACGGACTTGCCATGAAGAGCCCGTCCAGCCACAGCTGTCCAGGATAGCGTTCCTTATGGATAAAGGCTCCGCTTTTCAGTCTCGTCTGGATATCAAACTGTTCTGCCATCCTAGAAAGAGCTTTGTCGTATTTTTCTTCGTGATGGATCTTGTCAAGCTGGAAGAGGGTATAGCCAGGTTCGAGGTCGTCAAGATTGTGATTGTTCTTGTCAAACCCCTGCAGGGAGCCGTCTTCCATGATGTGCGTATCGAAATAATCGATGCAGAAATCAAGATATTCCTTCTTCCCGGTGACCCGGTAAAGAGAGAATGCACCATTGAGGACGACACCATCCTCATAGCACCAGATACCATCTTTATAAGGTTTGTATTCCTTCAAGAAGGAAAGAACAAACCCATCCACCTTCTTCGTTTCTTCAGCGTTCAGACTCATACTTTCCTCCTGGATTTTCAACCGTTCTCGAATCTTCACAATCTCGTAAATGACAACGACTAAGGCAACAAGGCCGATACAGATATTGCTGACACCCATGGAGATGCCCGCACACATGAATCCGTCCATCGGTTTCCCATCCGGCAGGATGACTCCGCTTTTGCTGATCGCATTGCAGATGAGGAAGGACGGAATACGGAAGACGAACACCCTGGCGATGTTCATCAAAGAGGCAACCTTCGTCTTGCCAAACCCGTATAGCAAGCCAAGGACGGCCGAGTTGATGGCAAGGGTGATGATGCCCATCTTTTCAAAGAAGAACACCTGTGAGATATGGGCAGCGTATTCCTCGACATTCTCAGCGCTTCTGGCAAAGAACATTGTGATAGGCTTATCAAAAATCGTCACAAGGACGACGCCGACGATGGCGATGCCCAGGGAATAGATGAGCCCTACATAGAAAGTGGAAATCGCTCTCCTTGTCTGTCTTGCACCGAGGTTCTGGGAGATGATGCTCGAAGAGGAGTCCTCGATGGAGGATAGCGGGTTTGTCACCGCACCACCCATGTTGTTTGAAACACCCAGGGCTCCTACGACGTCGCCTCCGAACTCCTTGGCCATGCCGTTGATGACGACCTTTCCGAGGGAAAAGATGAATTTTCCTAAGAAGATCGGAAAGGAGATAAGCGTCACCTTCTTCAAGGATCCGGAATGGAAGGAAATATCCCTGAAGCGGAAACGGAAGACATACTTCGTAAAAAACAGACGACACAGGACAAACAGGGTCAAGGAACTGTTGGCTATCAATGTGGCAAGGGAGACAAACATCATATCCTTGAGCTTCAGGCCATAGATGAAGAGAAGATTCAAGGATACCTTGATCAAGACGACACCGACGTTCAGCAAGGTGATGGGAAGAGTGGAGCCATGTGCCTTTTCGACACCGAGATAGATTGTGTTTATCATGACCACCGCGCTCGAACAGACAGATACCATGAAGTAGCGTGTTCCGATGGCGATGGATTCCTCGGCGATGTTGAGCATCTTAAGAAGAGGAACCGTCAAAGGAAGGACTATGGCAAGCGTCAAGGCAGCGATACAGAAGACATAGAAGAAAATCGTCGAAGACCATTTCTGTGCTTTGCGATAATCTCCTTTGCCGATTTCCCTGGCGATGAGGATGGAACCTCCCGCACCAAGTCCGCCGCCGATGGCCGAGATCATGTTATTTGCCTGGTTCAGAGCGCCCACGGCATTGAGTGCCTCCTTGCTCAGACCCGAGCACATGATGGTATCTATGATGGAGTAGGCATAATTGAAGAGGGAATAGAAGAAGAGAGGCAAAGCGATGACGAAGACGACTTTCCACAAGTTACCATGAAGAATGAAGTCTCTTCGCTTCAGTTCTTTCTGACTGATGGCATCTGTGGAAGCTTTCATCTTTCCTGGGTCTTTCCTTCAAGCTCGATGGCATCTTCCGTATCGGAATCAAAGAAGCGGAAATCAGTCTTCCTGATGAAGTAGGACAACTCGCTGTCGATGGTGATGACAACCTCAGGCTTGGCCTTGATGATGGCCTTTTCGTTTCCGACATTGAGATATACGTTCTGCAAGTCGCCGAGCATCTCATAGACTTCGACCTTGCCAGTCATCTCGATATAAGACTGGGACGGGTCAAGGTTTTCCTTGCCGATGACGGCACTTTCCGGGCGATAGCCTAGCGTGATGTTCTTTCCTTCCAACAGCTTTCTTTGAGCTTCGTTGAAGTGAGAAAGATCAAAGTGATAGAAACCGTCAAGGGATTGGAAGGTGGCATCCTTGACCTTACCTTTGATGAAGTTCATCGGCGGGTCTCCGATGAATCCGGCGACAAACAGGTTCTTGGGATGGAAATAGAGTTCTTCCGGCGTACCGACCTGCTTGATGACACCGACATCCATACAGACGATCCTTGTCGCCATGGTCATGGCCTCAATCTGGTCATGGGTGACATAGATGGTCGTCGCACCGACATCGCGGTGAATCCTTGCAAGTTCGCTTCTCATGGAGACACGCTGTCTGGCATCGAGATTGGAAAGAGGTTCATCCATAAGGAAGATCTTGGCATTCCTGATGATGGCACGTCCTAAGGCAACACGCTGCCTCTGACCTCCCGAGAGAGCTCTCGGAAGTCTGTCAAGATAAGGAGTCAGGCCTAGGATTTTTGCCGTTTCCTTGACGCGCTTGTCGATGATATCATCATCAAAGCCAGCCAGATCCAAGGCAAAAGCCATGTTTTCATAGACGGTCAACGTCGGATAAAGGGCATAGCTTTGGAAGACCATGGCGATACCTCTGTCCTTCGGAGGAAGATTGTTGACTCTCTTCCCATCGATCAAAAAGTCTCCATGGGTGATGTCTTCCAAGCCGGCAATCATACGAAGAGTCGTAGACTTTCCGCATCCGGAAGGACCGACAAGGACGATGAATTCCTTGTCTTCGATCTTCAGATTGAAATCCGTGATGGCCTGGTAGCCGTTGGGATAGACTTTATAGATATTTTTCAGTTCAAGTGGCATGGTATACCTCCTTTAGGCGAATATATCGGAAACGAAATCGATCTTCTTCATTTCAGGGACGACAAGCTGGCAGATCCATCTAGCGCCTTCGGCCCTCATATGGGTCGTGTCATTCTTCCCTTCGGGATAGTTCGGATAGACATCCTTCGGGAAAATCATATAGTGGCTCTTATCATATTCGATGTCATGCTTCTTCAAATCCTGATAGGTCAGCTCCTCCAAATCGATCAAGGGAACATGAAGCTTTTCAGAGAGCTCCCTCATCGCATCAGGATATTCCATATGGGTGCGGCGCAGGTTTCCTTCTTCATCGAACTTCAGCCTGGAAACACTGGTAAGAAGGATGCTTTTCACTCCTTTTTCGGCCATCTTTGAAATCATATAGGCAAGGTTTTCCTGATAGGCTCCATAAGGATCGGTGTATCTTGAAGGGTCCTCCTTCTTCTCATCGTTGTGGCCAAAGGAGATGAGGCATACGTCTCCCGGCTCTGCTTCATCCAAAGCTTCCAGGAACCTTCCTTCATCCAAGAAGGATTTCGTGCTTCTTCCATTCCTGGCATAGTCTTTTACGGATACATCGCTTTTTAGATATGGAGGCAATGCCTGAGGCCAGCCTGTCTGCGGATAGGTATCTTCCAGATTCTCCTGCATGAGGGAATCACCTAGACATATCAGTTTCATCTTTCCATTTCCTCCAGTCCGGAAGTCAGAAGGAATCTTTCAAGGTCCTGCTTGGAGAACCTTGCACAGTCACCCAGGATCGTCTGTTCAAGAACGCAGTTGCTGATTCCGTAGCCGATAGCCTTCTCCAGATCGTCTTCATCCTCGAGAAGCCCATGGAGGTATCCGGCAACAAAGGCATCCCCGGCACCGATACGGTCGAAGATTTCGAAGGAATATTCCTTTCCGACGACCTTTTTGTCCTTCGTATAGGCAAAGGCCTGAAGCTTCTGTCTTCTGGAGGAGATGACCGTTCTCTTCCTGGTGAAGATGTAACGGAACCCAAGTTCCCTGCAGGCATCCATGAAGAGCTTGTCAAGGTCCTTCTCTTCCGGGTGGAAACCAAGAAGCGCCTGCAAGTCCCAGCTTGAAGCAGAGACGATGTCGATATAGGGAGCGATGAGAGGATAGACTTTCTTAGCCTCATCCAGGCTCATCAGCTTGCTTCTATAGTTGAAGTCGAAAGAGACCAGAAGTCCCTGGCTCTTAGCTTCCTTCATGGCAGCGATGGCTGTCTCCCTGGCCTTCGTGGAGATGGCCAAAGTGATGCCGGAGACATGGAAGATCTTTCCGTCCTTCATGATTTCCTTGAAATCGAAGTCTTCCGGTTTCATCTGGGCGGCACTCGACCATTTCCTGTTATAGATAACGACGCTAGGCCTGGCTCCTTCACCTTCCTCGACGATACTTGTTCCCAAGGGATGTTCACCCCTGCTTTGGATGAAGGAGGTATCGACATCCTGCGTCTTGAGATAGTCGATGGCACCAAGTCCGAGTTCATCGTCCGAGACCCTGGTGATATATCTTCCCTTGTGTCCTAGATGACATAAGGAGATGATGACGTTAGCTTCGCTTCCGCCATAATTGGCGACATAGTTCCTGGCCTCGCGGATCAAGGTTCCTCTTTCTGCCGTGAAACGGATGAGGAACTCTCCGAGGCCGATGACTGTTTTTTCATTTTCCAACATAAGGATAGACTCCTTTTTTCTTCACCAGCATTTCCTTTCCCTGGCAGAGAATGCATACATCTTCGTCACTCGGGTTGTGGAATGCCTCATAACGATAATAGAGGCTTCCGGCAGCATGGACATAACGATAGACTTCCTCGTTGGTAAGGCATATGACATCCTTGTCCGTGGCAAGCCTCTTACAGATTTCATCCATCTTCATAAAGTCATGGTCGATTTCAAACTCATAGGCATGACCCCAGATATAAAGAAGAGACAGCTCCTCATCATCTTTTTCGAATTCATCAAGGATTTCCATCATCCTGGGATCCCTGTGATGGATGCTAGGATTCCATAACAGCCAATCATAAGGTAGATGGAAGGAATAGGTAGAACGGGTCGTCCTTGCATATTCCACATGGATTTCCTTCAGGATGTCTAGCGTATCCTGATTGTAGCTTCCATAAGGATAGGCTGAACCTACAACCCGCCTTTTGAAGAGCTTCTCAAGCTCTCTTTGGTTATCCAGATACTCATTTCTCTGGACCTCCTTCGGAGTATCTTCCAAATGCGGATGATGGAAGGTATGGTTGGCAATCTCATGCCCATCATAGAGAGAAACATTCTCCTTCAAGTCAAGATGGGAACAATCCACTTCCTTTCCGAAGATGTCCGTCCGGAATTTTGCTTCACCCGACTGGCCGAAGTTCAGATTGAAGGTAGCCTTGAAGTGATATCGGTTGAAGATTTCGATAAGCTTTCGGTCCTCGATGATTCCATCATCATAGGAGAAGGTGACGGCCTTCTTATGAAAGCCCGGGTATAAAAGTCTGAAATCCATAAGGCTCAGGCAATCGATTCGTATTCCAAAGAAGCATAAGCTTCATTGATGCCGTTGAAATAGACATCCAGGGCATCGGAGCTCTTGATATCGTCCACCTTGCATCCTTCGATCTTCTCCCAGTTGGCATCGTCATCCTGGATTTTGGCAAGCTCATCCGAATCTTTGGTTCCGGCCTGCAAAAGGCTTGGATTGAAGGCCCATTCTCCATCAATAGCTTTCAATGTGTCATAGGTATCATCAAAGTCATCCTTGGCACTGATGGCATAGTTCATATGTCTTCCAATCATGAACTTGCAAAGGGCATCCACACTGGATTTCCAGGAAGAAAAGCGTTCGTTTTCGCTTCTGAGCTTCTTTCCATTGGGGAAGCTTGGCTTGATGCCGCTGTCGACAAAGTCATAGTTGGGATCCTTGGCATCATCAGCAACATCATTCTTATCGTCAAGAAGCTTGATCTTGTCATTCATGACCGCATTGTAATAGGCGTTGACTTCCTCTCCGAGTTTGTAAGCCGTAGTATCCTGGACGGAAAGATAACGTAGGAAATCACTGTTGGCATCCTCGTCGCTGGCTCCTCTGACACTATAGGTGACATATTCATGATGGACATCCGGGGCAAACGAAGAACCTTCTTTCCTGACGGAACCTACCCAGACCTGATTGTCGATCTGGATATACTTGGCATAGTAGCGGGTTTCTCCCTCGTCCAGGGTGACCTTCACGGTTTCAAGCCTGTCCAGGTCAGAAGATGAAACCCTTGCCCAGACATTCGGCGTATAGGTTTCTTCAATGCTGGCCTTGGTGATGGCACCATTGTTGACGCTGACGTCGATCTTACAGACGGTATCACCGATTTCGCAGTCTCTGGTGTATTTGTTTAAGCCATAGAAGGAAGTGCTGACCTCCTTGGCACATCCTGTCAAGGAAAGCGCCATGGTCATAAGCAGGGAAGAAGTCATAATTTTCATTGTTTTTTTCATGTTGAAGAATCCTTTCCCCCATGTCTAGCAAGGGTTTGAATTTAAGACAAAGACTGATTTTACTTGGGCTGTTTTCCGATATAGGCCAAGATTCCGCCATCGACATAGAGGATATGTCCGTTGACGAAATCGGAAGCATCGGAGGCAAGGAAGACGGCAGGGCCTTGAAGGTCTTCGGGTGTTCCCCATCTGCCAGCCGGTGTCTTGGCACGGATGAAGCTATCAAACGGATGCATGGAACCATCCGGCTGCTTCTCGCGGAGAGGAGCGGTCTGTGGAGTGGCGATGTAGCCAGGTCCGATGCCGTTGCACTGAATGTTGGCCTCGCCATATTCGGAACAGATGTTCTTGGTGAGCATCTTCAGTCCGCCCTTGGCGGCAGCATAGGCAGAGACAGTCTCTCTTCCGAGTTCGGACATCATGGAGCAGATGTTGATGATCTTTCCATGTCCTTCCTTAATCATATAAGGGATGACGGCCTTGGAAACGATGAAGGGTGCGATCAGATCGACATCAATGACAGCTCCGAAGTCAGAGGCAGACATCTCCGTCATCGGAATCCTCTTGATGATGCCGGCATTGTTGACAAGGATATCGAGATGTCCGAAGGTCTTGACGATGTCTTCGACCATGTTCCTGACCTCATCCTCCTTGGTGACATCACAGATATATCCTTTGGCTTGAATGCCAAGCTTCTGATAGGAATCGAGACCCATCTTAAGCTTCTCCTCATTGCGGTCGTTGAAGACAATCGTGGCACCCATCTGAGCATATGCGGATGCGATGGCAAATCCGATGCCATAGCTGGCTCCGGTGACCAAGGCGACTTTACCATCTAGACGGAAGGCGTTGATATCCATATTTTCATTTCTCCTTTACAAACACCATTATACACACATGTATACAAGTTGAAGCCCTTACATTTCAACTTTGGTCTGATGGCACAAAAGTGAAACATAAGAAACTTTCTTTCCTCCATTGTATAAAAGATGATCTCATAAAAGAATAGACTTTGGTCTTGCAGCACAAAAATGTGGTATTTTATTTTTTGTCTTGATAACGAAAACCATTACTTTCCATATTATTGAAAAATAAAACTAATTTTTATAATATATTTACATATAAAGATATGGGAAGGAAATTTTCATATGGTAAAAATCAAAGACATCGCTAAAAAATGCAACACTTCCACCGCCACCGTCTCCAAGGCACTCCACAATTCTCCCGAGCTTTCCAAGCAGACCATCGATAGAATCCAGAAGGTCGCCAAGGATATGGGATATGTGCCAAACTTCTATGCCATGGCCTTGAAGTCCAACAAGACATTCAACATCGGTATCGTCTATTATGATGCAACCCTATATGGCGGACTCAGGCACGAATATTTCTCCGGCATCCTCGATTCCATCAAGAACACGGTCGAAGAAAGAGGTTATTGCATCACCTTCCTAAGCAGGACTTCCAAGATGTCCTATCTGGAACTTGCCAAGTTCAGAAACATGGACGGTGTCATCGTCGTCACCGAGGATTTCAACAGTCCGAAGGTCATCGAGCTTGTCAACTCGGACATTCCGACTGTCACCATCGACTATATCTTTTCCTCCAGCACCGCCATCATGTCAGACAATATCAATGGTGAGAAGGAGCTGGTCGACTATGTCACATCCCTGGGCCACAGAAAGATCGCCTTCATCCACGGCGAGATGACCGACGTCACCAAGAAGCGTCTCTCTGGTTTCAACCAGGCTCTCATCTCCCATGACCTGAGTCTTCCCAAAGAATATCTCATCGAAGGAAGGTTCCATGATCCGAAGTCTTCCGGAAAGGCGACCCAACAGCTTCTCAGCCTGGAGAGCCGTCCGACCTGCATCTTCTATCCTGACGACATCTCCCTATTTGGTGGTATCACTGCCTTGACACAAGCAGGCCTGAGGATTCCCGATGACATTTCCGTCGTCGGCTACGACGGCGCCTCCATCTCAAGGATCTACCGTCCCGAAATCACCACATATATGCAGAACTATGATGAGCTTGGCAGGCTTGCGGCAGATTGCCTCATCAACCAGATTGAAGACCCTCTTTTCCCAATCATCCCACACTTCGTCAACGGCAAGGTCCAATATGGTCAGACAGTAAAGAAACTGAACTAAAAAAGACAGCCGTCGGCAACATCCTACAAGGAGTGCCGATGGCTGTTTTTTATTGGACTGAATATCGAAGGTCTATCCTTTGACGGCACCGGAAGTCAGGTTCTTGATGATGGCCTTGGAGAAGATGAGATAGACGATGACGACCGGGAAGACGGCGATGGTCATAAGCATATAGATCTGACCTTTGTCGAAGGTATCCGGACTGGACGCCGAAAGCTGGGAGATGACAAGAGGAATCGTCTTCAGCCTGGAATCATTGATCAACATACTCGGCGTGAAGTAGTTGTTCCAGTTGGAGACATAGGCAAAGATGAACTGGACGGCAAGGGCTGGCTTGATGATGGGAAGGACGATCTTGTGGAAGATGCCGATTTCGCTAGTTCCGTCGACTCTGGCAGCTTCGATGACTTCCATCGGAAGGATGGATTCAAGATACTGCTTCATATAGAAATAGGTGACCGGGGAGGCGATGGCAGGAAGGATGAGGATGAGATAGTTGTCCGTGAGTCCGGCATTGATACAGAACATGACAAGACCCATGGCGGCAACCTGAGTCGGAATCATCATGATGCCGATGATGAAGGTCTCGACGAACTTTCTTCCCTTGAAGCGATAGACATGGGTAGCATAGGCCGTAAGGGCTGAGAAATAGACGGTCAGAATCGCATTGATGAGCGAAAGGAAGATGGAGTTGAAGGTAGCCGTGGTGAGCGGAAGATTGGCATTGCTGAAGAGGTTGTTCCAGTTGAATCCGAAGTAGCTTCCGAACCACCAATGGAATCCCTTCATGATATCAGCGGAAGAATGAGAGCAGTTGACAAGAAGGATATAGAACGGAATCAAGCAAAGCAAAGATAAGAAGATAAGGACGATGTAGACGATGACGCGATAGACGGTCAATTGTACCTTGTCATTCTTGAGCTTTGTTTTTTCAAGTGTTTTCGGTTGAGCAGTCATATTATCTGCCTCCTTCACTGGACGTCTGTGCCTTGGCGTCACGAAGCCATCTCTCCCTGGCCTTTCTGGCCTTGGCTTCCTGCTTGAGGACATTGTTGGTAGGAACCATGACCTTGAAGACGATGATGGAAAGGATGGTCGTAAGGATGAAGAGGATGACGGACACGGCACCGGCAAGTCCGTAGTTCTTGGATGTCATGATGAGGGAGTAGAGATACATCATGAGGGTCTTACCGGCCTGCTGAGGACCACCGCTGGCGCTGGTGTAGATCTGAGCGACATCGAACAGCTGGATGCCTCCGATGAGAGACGTGATGAAGACATAGACAAAAATAGGAAGAAGAAGCGGGAAGGTGATATGCCAGAATGTCTTCCAGGAAGAGGAACCATCCAATCTTGCGGATTCAAAGATGGATTCGTCGATGCCCATGATGCCTGACATCAATAGAATCGTCGTATTGCCAAACCACATGAGGAAGTCGATGAAGGAGATGATCATTCTCGTCCACCACGGTGAATCCGTGAAATTGATGATAGGAGCACCCATGGCACCGAGAATCTGGTTCACCGGTCCGGACTGGCTGAAGAGCATGAGGAAGAGAAGACCGAAGGCACTTGCCATGACAAGGTTAGGCATATACATGACAGCCTTGAAGAACTTGGCAAACTTCAGCTTCAGCCTGGCATCCGTAAACCAAATGGCCAGAAGAAGGGAGACGATGATCTGCGGAATGAAACCCAAAATCCATATGATCATCGTATTTCCGGCATACTTCCAGAAGTTGGGATCGCTTAGAAGCTTTCCGTAATTGTCGAAACCGATGAAGTTCGGACCGACCTGGACGATACCTAGTTTATAGTAATATTCAAAGAAGGAATTATAGATTGTAAATCCCAGAGGAATCAAAGAGAAGATGATGAAGACGACAAAGAACGGAATGAGGAAGATATATCCATATTTGCTATAAGATACCATCTTGTGGCGCTTCTTGTTGGTATTCTTCCCCATCTTCTGCTTCAAGGAGAGGAGGAATTTCCCGTACCAATTCAGATTGGCAACATTGTCCTCTCCGACAATCTCAGTCTTTTTTTCCTGAGGTTCCAGATTCATGTTTTCCATGGAACACCTCCTAGAAGATGGCGACTTCTTCCTTCGTACTCGGATCGAAGAGATGGACTCTTCTTGGATTCAGATTGACCGTGACGACATCCCCGCTGTCGATATGATGATCGCTCGGGAATCTGGCGACCATGTCGATTCCACCGAAATCGGCATGTATGTAGTACTCGTTGCCAAGAAGTTCGGCAAGCCTGACATTGACTTCGAAATTGGCTTCCGGATGCTCGACTCCATGTGATCCACTTGCATTGTGGATGTTCTCCGGACGAAGGCCGAGGATGACTTTCTCGGGGATGTTCCTGCCACGGATCAGATCCTCCGGAATGGTAAGTCTATGGCCATCCTGGAAGGTGACGACACCATCCTGGTATGTGACATTGAAGAAGTTCATGCTCGGAGAGCCGATGAAACCGGCGACGAACTTGTTGACCGGATGATTGAAGACTTCAATCGGGGTACCGATCTGCTGGACATAGCCATCCTTCATGATGACGATCCTGCTTGCCATGGTCATGGCTTCCGTCTGGTCATGGGTGACATAGATTGTCGTAGCATTCAGCTTGCGGTGGAGAGAGACGATTTCCGATCTCATCTGGACTCTCAGCTTGGCATCGAGGTTGGACAGTGGTTCGTCCATCAAAAGGACTTTTGCATGCTTTACGATGGCACGTCCTAAGGCAACACGCTGTCTCTGGCCACCTGACAAAGCCTTTGGTTTTCTATCAAGAAGCGACTCAATCTGAAGAATCTTTGCCGCTGCCATGACACGTCTGTCTATCTCTTCCTTGTTCAGATACATGATCTTCAGAGGATAGGCAAGGTTGTTATAGACCGTCATATGAGGATAAAGGGCATAGCTTTGGAAGACCATGGCGATACCTCTGTCCTTCGGAGCGACATCGTTCATATATTCTCCATCGATGAACAGGTTTCCTCCGGAGATATCTTCAAGTCCGGCTACCATTCTTAGGGTCGTGGACTTACCACATCCGGAAGGACCGACAAAGACGATGAATTCATGCTGATTGATATCGATGCTGAAATCATGGACGGCATGGAAGCCGTTGTCATAGATTTTGTTAATGTTCTGCAGGGATACATAGACACCTTCCGGAGCTTCCTTGGGAAGTGCAGCATCCTTGGCCTTGGCTTCTTCCTGAAGCTTCTTGCCTAAGGCCTTTTCTTCTTTTTCCCTCTTCTTTTTGTCGATGTAATTGCGAATCGGATTCTTCAATCCCTTCTTTTCTTCAGCCATGGTGTTCTCCTCCTAAAGTGTGATTTCCACCGTATTGACATCCCGACATTCAGCAATCTTCACTAGACCATCCTCGAACTTTCTTCCGTTGAGAAGATATTCCTTCTTCTTTCCGGTGTTATGGACCGTGATATGGAATTCCTTTCCGCGGAAGATTCTGGTCACCTTCACTTCCTTCATCTCCTTAGGCAGGCAGGGTTTGACAAGAAGCCCGTCATAATCGGCACGGATGCCAAGAATATATTCGCTCAATGCGACGAAGGACCAGCTTGCACCTCCCGTCAGCCATGAATTCTTTGCTCTCCCGTAATGCGGATTGAATCTTCCGGCAATCATCTGGGAATAGACATAAGGTTCCGTCTGATGGATGTCGGACTTATCTTCGATATAGCTTGGGGCATTCCTCTTATAGAGGTCAAATGCTTCCTCAGCCATTCCTTCCTCACATAATGCGCAGGTCAGCCATGGATTGTTGTGATTGAAGACCGATCCGTTCTCCTTGGTCCCTTCCGGATACGATGAAATCTCACCATATTCCGGATAGTATTTCGAATAAGGAGGATAGAGGATCTCACATCCATAATCGTCTAGCAGATATTTCAAGGAATTCGTCACAGCTTTCTTGGGAAGTCCTTTTTCTTCTCCTATGCCTGCAAGGGAGCAGAAGCCCTGAGGTTCGATATAAATCTTTCCTTCCTTGCATCTGGAAGATCCGACTTCCCTGGAATAGGCGTCATAGGCTCGGATAAAGTATCCACCGTCATAATCGAATCCATACAGAATAGTATTATCTTCAATCTTCTTGACGTATTCAAGGATATGCTCGGCATCTTTGTCTTTCGAAAGGAATCTGCAAAGCTCTGCAAATTCCTTTCCGTATTTGACGAACATTCCTGCGATGAACACAGATTCCGCCTTATGGGTGTCGTTGTTCTCCACCGTCTGGAAGGATTCACCATCAGTAAGAGAAAAACAGTTGAGATTCAAGCAATCGTTCCAGTCAGCTCTCCCGATGAGCGGAAGCCCGTGCGGGCCGAGGTTCTCAATCGTATGATTCAAGGAGATGAGAAGATGTTCGTATAAGGTCTTCTCGCTTCCCGGCTTGTTGTCAAAGGGGACCATCTCATCCAGGATGCTTGTATCTCCGCTTTCCTTGATGTATTGGCAGGTCGCTGCGACAAGCCACAAAGGATCATCGTTGAATCCACTTCCGATATCAGCATTGCCACGCTTGGTAAGAGGCTGATACTGATGATAGGTTGAACCATCTTCAAACTGAATGGAAGCAATGTCAATGATTCTTTCTCTAGCCTTTTCAGGAATCATATGGACAAAGCCAAGAAGGTCCTGGCAGGAATCACGGAATCCCATTCCACGTCCTGTTCCAGTCTCGAAATAAGAAGCGCTTCTGGACATCATATAGGTGACCATGCACTGATATTGGTTCCAGATGTTTGCCATCCTATCGAAATCGGCATCCCCTGTTTCGGCATGGAAACGGGAGAGAAGCGACTTCCAATAATCCTTGAGATCGAGAAACGCCTTATCGACATTCTTTATGTCATCATATTTTTCAATCAGCTCATATGCCTTCTTCTTGTTGATCGATCCGTCCTCTTCAAATTTTTCCTCCGGCTTGTTCTCGACATAGCCGAGCATGAAGACAATCGTCTTCTTTTCCTTCGGTTTCAAAGTGATGTTAATCTGGTGAGATGCAATCGGATAGCAATCGGAAACCCTGGAATCATAGGAGGTTCCCTCCATGACGGCCTTAGGTGCATCAAATCCATTTTCCAATCCAAGGAATATATTTCTGTCCGTATCAAATCCGTCATGCTCCATGGAGCTGTGGAAGAAGCAGTAATGATTTCTTCTCTCACGGTATTCCGTCTTATGGAAGATGGTGTTCGAATCGATTTCTACCTGGGCCAGGTTGAGATTACGCTGATAGTTGTTGCTGTCATCGACGGCGTTGTAAAGACAAAATTCGACGACTCCATATAAAGAGAGAGTCTTTTCCTCATCGCCTTCATTCGTCAGTTCGATCTTGTTGATTTCACAGGCATCCTTAAGAGGGACGAAAGCCGTCAGAACGGCAGAGATTCCGTTTTTCTTCGCTTTGAAGATGGAATAAGACAATCCGTGTCTGCATTCATAGAAATCCAGTGGAGTCTTGCAGGGAAGATAGCCGATGTTGAAGACAGTGTTCCCATCCTTGATATAATAGAACCTTCCGGAGATATCCCTTGGAACATTGTTGTAACGATATCTGGTCAGTCTTCTGAGCTTGGCATCCTTGTAGAAGGAATAGCCACCCAAGGTATTGGAGATAAGGCTATGGAAGTCATCGACTCCAAGATAATCGATCCATGGAAGAGGAGTGTGAGGGGTTTCAATGACATATTCCTTATTATCATCATCAAAATGTCCGAATTTCATGATTTTTCTCCATTTCTTGAAGGCTTTTTTGAATTTATTCCTTCAATATTGACCGAAATCGTTTTCGATTTCTTGCATTTAGTATAATTCTTCGGACAAAAAAATCAACAACAAAAAAAATTTTTTAATCGTTTTCTTGACCTAAATAAGAATAAATTCTTATTTCCATGGCACAAAAAATATCGAATTTTCTTTTTTCGCTTGACAATTCAAAATATCAGGAATACAATGTTGGCGAAATCGATTACGAAAGCTCTTACAATCTGCGATAGATATCGATTCACCGCAGGATTGTAACCAGGACCAGAAATCCTGAATCGATGTATCCGATATAGAGAAAAACAAACGGAGGTAAAATCAATGAAACGTAATGTCATTTCTCTCTTAGGCGCTGTCGGTATGTTGGCCGGTCTGGCTAGTTGTTCCGGTGGAGATGATGGCAGCAATATCATCAACATCTGGTGCTGGAACAATGAATTCCAGAGCAGATTCAATGCCTATTATCCGGAAGTCGACAAAGTCGATGGCAATACCACCACTTTGAAGAATGGCAAGACCGTCAACTTCATCATCCATCCGAATGACAACAACGGATATCAGACTCCCCTTGATGCAGCTTTGGCAAAGCAATCCACAGCCGCAGCCAAGGATAAGATTGATATCTTCCTCATCGAAGCCGACTATGCCTTGAAGTATGTCAACACTGACGCCACCATGGATGTCAAGGACCTCGGCATCACCGATTCCGATACTGCCCAGATGTATGATTATACCAAGACCATCGCCACTTCCAGCTCCGGTGCCCTCAAGGGTCTTTCCTGGCAGGCCACTCCTGGTCTTTATGCCTTCAGATCCGATTATGCTGCACAGATTTGGTCCGATTATCCAGCCGATCCGAGCGAAAGCGATTCCGCCGAAGTCAAGGCTAAGAAAACCCAGGACCAATCTGATTTCGTCCAGGCCAAGATGAGCGATTGGGCCAAGTTCAATGCGGTTGCCGCATCCGCAAAGGAAAAAGGCATCAAGATCGTCTCCGGTTATGATGATACCTATCGTACTTATTCCAACAATGCCAAGAATCCTTGGGTCGACAGTTCCGGCAAAGTCACCATCGATTCTGAAATCAAGAATTGGATTAAGAATACCAAGGACTATGCTACCAAGGGCTATTGCGGAACCAGCAAACTCTGGGATGACAACTGGGCCAAGGATCAGGGTCCTACTGGAAGTGTTTTAGGCTTCTTCTATTCTACCTGGGGCATCAACTTCACTCTTGCCGGCAACTCTCTTGCCGATGCAAATGGTGAACAGAAGCTCGGAAACGGTCTCTATGGCAAATACAGAGTCTGCCAAGGTCCAGCTTCCTACTATTGGGGCGGAACCTGGATCTGCGCAGCCCAGGGAACCGACAACAAGGATGATGTCAAGGACATCATGCTCAAGCTGACCTGCGACAAGACCATTGCCAAGAAAATCACCACAGATACTCAGGACTACACCAACAACAAGGCTGCCATGAACGAAATCGCCAATGACAAGACCTTCGGTTCTTCCTTCCTCGGTGGTCAGAACCACATCAAACTCTTCACCAGCGCTGCTGCAAACATCAGACTCGCTGCCATGTCTGCCTATGACCAGGCTTGCAACGAACAGTTGCAGTCTGCCATGCGTGACTACTTTGCCGGCACCGTCGACTATGCTGCAGCCTATGCCGCCTTCAAGACCAAGGTCCTTGAAAAGCATCCTGAAGTCACCTTCAACGATACTGCCAACGGCACTCTCTAAACTTCAATAGCTATCCCCTTTTAGACCAAGCTGATCAGCTTGGTCTTTTGTTTTGCCTATAAAAATGAGATAATCAATCCATGAAAAAAACAAAGCAAAAACAGCCAAAACGAATTAAGGCTGATATCCATACCGGACTTGATGATCAGACAGTCCGAACCAGAAAGCTGGAAGGATACGACAACTCCTTCAAAGACAAGAATACGAAAAGCATCCCACGGATTCTATTTGACAACTTCTTCAATTCCTTCAACATTGTTCTTCTTTCCATCGCTGCAACATTTCTCTTCTTCGTCATCTATCTCAATTCGCATGGATATAAGGACATTGCCGACAGATACTTCGGCTTCTCAAAATTCACCTTCTTGATACCGATGCTTCTGAATTCCGGCATAGGTTCCTACCAGGAAATCCATTCCCGACACGTCTTAAAGAAGCTCAAGATTGTCAATACGTCCAAGGCAACCGTCATACGTGAAGCAAAGGAGTGTACCATATCTTCCCAGGATGTCGTCTTAGATGACATCCTTGTATGGAAGGCAGGAAACCAGGCATGCTGTGACAGCATCATCCTGGAAGGAGAGGTAGAGGTCGACGAATCTCTTCTCACTGGCGAATCCGATTATGTCAAAAAAAGAAAAGGCGACACCATCTTTTCAGGAAGCAGTATCATGACAGGTTCATGCTATGCAAGAGCAGAGAAGGTCGGAGATGACACTTATTCCTGTCAGCTTTCAAAACAGGTCAAGCAGCTTTCCAGGCACAAATCCGAGTTGATGACAAACATCTATGGCATCATCAAGATCATGGCCGTCGTCCTTATATTCGTCTGCCTCATCGTCGTAGGAACGCTCGTCTATAAAGTCAACAAGTGGGGTAATGATACAAGCGTATGGCCGGACAACATGACTCATTCCCTTTCCAGCATGGTGACATGGTCCAAGATTGTCTTGACCATGGGCGCCTTTGCCATCGGCATCATTCCTACCGGACTTGTCTTGATGACATCCGTCACCCTTGCCGTATCCATCACATCCCTTGCCAAAAAGAAGACGATGATACAGGAACTGTTTTCACTGGAAAACCTCTCCCGGGTCAATACCATATGTCTTGACAAGACCGGGACACTTACCGACGGAAGCATGAAAGTCGAATCACTCCTTTCCTATATCCCCAAGGATGATGTCATCCGGTATCTTGAGGAATTCAACTTTGCCTCCACAGACGACAACCAGACATCCATGGCAATCAAGGGAGCATACAGAAAGAAAGAAGTGGCCTTTCAATCATTCATCCCGTTTTCTTCCAAAACCAAGACTTCATCCCTGGTTTATATGGATGGAGGTCGGCTCACCCTCGGTGCACCGGATTACCTCATCGGAAAAGACGAAAAAGCCTATCTTGATTTCCAAAGGTCTGCATCGGAAGGAAAACGTGTCTTGGCTCTCTCCTTCAATGACAAGACAATCGCCCTCCTATTGCTGAAGGACAACATCAGGCCTTCTGCTTTCGACACCATCGACTTCTTCTACGACAACAACGTAGACTGTAAGATCATCTCAGGTGACAACCTTCTTACACTGACGAAGATAGCCAAAGAATGTCATGTCCGGAATGCTGAAAAAGGCATTTCCATGGAAAATGTATCCTTGGAGGAGATTCCATCCCTGGCACATGAGTATACCCTCTTTGCCAGAACGACGCCCGAACAGAAGAAAGCCATCGTCGAAGCTCTCCAGGCATCAGGGAAAAAGGTAGCCATGACCGGAGACGGAGTCAACGATATCCTGGCCTTGAGAAAGGCAAACGCATCCATCACCTTCGCAAAGGCAACCCAGGCTGCCAAATCCGTCTGCGATGTCGTTTTGCTAGACAATGACTTTTCCCATCTGAAGGATGTCGTCCGCCAAGGAAGAAGAGTCGTCAACAACATCGAAAGGACGGCATCCCTCTTCTTGATGAAGACGATTGCCATCGCCCTATTGTCCATCCTCCTCATCCCCTTCAAGAGAGGTCAGATGTGGTTCGGCGTCGAAAACCTCTATCTCATGCAGACAAGCATCATCGCTTTGGCTGGTTTCCTCCTCTCTCTGGAATCCACCAAAAAACCGATTGAAGGTTCCTTCCGGAAAAACGTCTTCCCCAGGGCCATATTATCAGGTACCTTCATGGTTTTGGCGGTCCTTGTTCCGATTCTCCTCAATCAGATTCCGAAAGCATTCCAAAGGCCAGTCATCATCGATGATGGAAACGTATCGACGATGATTTCTCTTCTTGCCTTTGCCTCCGGTTTCATCGTATTGATTTCCATGTCGATTCCTTTCACAAACTATCGAAAGCTTGTCATCCTTCTTTCTCTGATTTCAGCCATCCTCCTAAGCATGATGTCTCCGACAAGCTACATCGGAGGAAAGGCATCCACCTTCTCCATGTTCCACAGTCCGGATGGAAACTTCCTCCACTCGGAATTCATGAATCAGTTCTTCCGTCCATGGAACGCTGACTGCGTCAAGGAATTCATCACTCAGAAGTCCTGCCTAATCACCATGGCCATCTACTTCATCCTGGCCTTGCCGGGCTATTGCTTCTTCATGAAAGGAATTCTGTCAACGTCGAAGAAGAGCATCCTTCTAAAAGGAATCGAAGATTAAAAAATAAGGAAGAAATGTCATCTCCTTTGATGCATCTCTTCCTTTTTATATAACAAAATGTTACAATATTATCAACTTTGTTACGAGGAAATTCCCTATGAAAAGAAAACTGATCGAAGAAGCCATCACCGACGCCCTCCTGGAACTCATGAAGACCATGGACTATGACAAGATTTCCATCACTGACATCACGGAAAAGGCCGGTGTCAGCAGAATCACCTATTACCGTCATTTCAGCAGCAAGGAAGATATCCTCATCCGCTATTTCATGATTGCCAAGCAGAAGTTCCAGCAACAATACAGCGAACAGCTGAAACAGACAGATTACACCCAGGTCATCACCAGCCTCTTTAGCTTCTTCAAGGAAAACATCGAAATCAACAAGACGCTGAGAAACGCAAGGCTTGACCGCATCGTCTTGGAATATCTTTCCGAGGATTTCGTCAAGAACATGCCTCAGATCCAGGACAAGTACTTCGCCCATCTTCTCTCAGGCGGCCTCTTCAACGTCTGCATCCGCTGGCTTGACAATGACTGCAGGGATTCCGTCGAAGAAGTTTCAAGGCCATTCATCATTCTCAACGATATATTTGCCAAAAAGGAAACAACGAAGCAAACGAAAACCGGCCATGGTCCCATCTTGGATTAGGCAGGTTTTCTTTTGATTCATAAAAAAAGACCGGGCTGATGTAGGTCCCGATCTTTATTTTGTCCGATTAGTCAGCGACGTATGGCAAGAGAGCCATGAATCTTGCGCGCTTGATGGCGACGGCAAGCATTCTCTGATACTTGGCAGAAGTGCCGGTGATTCTTCTAGGAGTGATCTTTCCGGAAGGAGAGATGTACTTCTTTAAGAGTTCGACATCCTTGTAGTCGATATGCTTGATATGATTCTTGGTGAAATAACAGAACTTTCTCTTTGGTTTGATTCTACGGAACATGTTATTTTATCCTTTCCGCCTAGGATATTGACCTAAGCTCAGAACGGCAGGTCATCATCCGAGGAATCGATGCCCTCGTGTGTGATGGTAGAACTTTCTGTGCCGCTTTCAGCAGGCTCATTGGATTCGTATCCGCTGTTGTCACCACTTCCTTTGCGTTCAAGGAACTGGACAGATTCAGCAATGACTTCGACGACGGAGCGTTTGCTTCCATTGGACTCATAGCTTCTCTGATTCAACCTGCCGTCAACACCGACAAGAGAGCCTTTTGAGCAATACTTGGCAACGTTCTCAGCAGTTTTGTTCCAGCAAGTGCACGGGATGAAAGACGTCGTCTTGTCACCACCGGTCTTTGTTGGATTGTCGACGGCAATCGTGAAGGAAGTCACCGAAGTCCCAGAGTTGGTTCTCTTGAGTTCCGGATCCCTGACGATACGTCCGACTAAGACACAACGATTCAATGCAGCCATAATTCTACTTTCTCCTTTTCAGTTGCAATCAGTTGTTGGCAACAGTGACAAGGAATCTCATGACTTTCTGATCGAGAGAGACAATGGAATTGAACTTGGCGTTGAGTTCTCCACCAGCGGTGAAGTTGACAACGACATAGTAGCCCTTTGTCTGCTTCTTGATTTCATAAGCCAGGTCTCTCATGCCCCATTCGTTGACACCGGTGATTTTTCCGCCGTTGTCAGTGATCAGCTTCTGAAGAGCGACATTTTCGTTCTTGATCTCTTCTTCAGAAAGATCCGGCATGAGAATGTACATGAGTTCATAATTTTTCATGTGATCTATACCTCCCTATGGTCTTCTGGCCGGTTCTACATCAGGAATCGGCAAGAAAGTATATGGCCTAAAAAGGCCTAGAGTTAGTATATAAAATTATTTAGCCCATGTAAAGAAATTCTTTTTCAAAGTTACCTCCAACTCACCCTTATATAGTCTTAGCAATTCCGGTTTTCGCCATCTTCTTCAAAATTTCTCTGATTTTTGATTTCAAGCACATCGGAGAAGGGCAAGGCAAAGCTTTTTAGATACAGTTTTTGCTGATATGTATCACACTTTTTGAACATTTCCGTGCATTCCCTGATATTGCCATCAAGATAGAAACGTACCTTGACAAGGTCTCCCGGAACGCTTGACAAAAGAACCCTGTTCATCTCCTCCATCTCATCTATGGAGAGCTCCGGCTTCTCTACCCTTCTTCTTTTTTCCTTCATCTCATCCAGCATTTCATATTGCCCCTTGAGCGACTTGAAAGGCAGCCATTTCTTCATTCCTCTCATATATGATGTCCTCCGATCTGATTTTGTCTTTGGATGAACGTCGAAGACAATCCCGCTGCCGAACAGGGCATCGCCTTCCTCGTTCCGAATCTCTTTCTGATTTCAATCATCGTCTTCTCCAGACTACGGATATGGCAGTCCTTCTCATAGTCTTCAAACAGGGAAGGCTGATAGCATGAATTCCTCACGACATTGCAGGCGATGATGCCCACCTGCCGATAGAGAGTATCTCCTGATGGATAGCTTCTGGCGTATTCCAGATATTTGTCCAGGGCAGCATGGCTGATTTTCTCGGCACTGTCCGTAGGAGTATAGAACGAAAATTTCCTTCCGAATCCCTGATGATTCTTGTCTCCTATATATAAAAGGAAGGTATTTGCCATCACTTTTTCAAAATACAGCCTGTCGGAAAGCTCAATCGCCATGTCACTGATCAGAATCGGCATCTCGTCTGGATGATAATCTCGAAGCAGAACCTGTCCGACAGAGATGGAATGATCATTGGAAACATATCTTTCCTGAAGAAGAGCGTCATCATATCCCAAGGAATGATAGTAGATTTCCTCTCCGATGACACCCAGTCTGTTTTTCAAGAAAGATGGATCGGAGACAGCGATGTCACCGACACGATAGAATCCCATCTGATTGAGTTTTTTCTCCATCCTGCTTCCGATTCCCCACATCTTGCTCAAAGGAGAGACGTTCCATAGATGTCCGGGGATGTCATCATAGTCCCACCTTGCCAAGAAGGTAGGTGAATGCTTTGCCTCGATATCCATGCAGGCCTTGGCCATAAACATGTTCTTCCCAATCCCGGCCGTCACCGTAAGACCGGTCCTCCTTCTGATTTCGGAGATGATCTTCTCAGCATAGCTTGTCGGCGTATCCTGGTGCCTCTTCAGATAATTCGTGCAGTCCAGGAAGCTTTCATCGATGGAATAGACAAAAAGGTCATCCTCCGAAACGAAATCAAGATAGATGGAATTGATTTCACAGGATTTTTTAAGATACGTCTTCATGTTCGGCTCAGCGATGATGAGTCCAGGGATGTCCTTGGGGACCTCATAGAGCCGACAACGTGACTTGACATGATATCTTTCTTTGATAAACGGCGATGCCGCAAGCACGATGGTGCCGTCTCCTCTTGATTCGTCGGCAACGACAAGAGGCGTCGTGAAAGGATCCAGGTTCCTTAGAAGGCATTCCACGGAAGCATAGAAAGACTTTAGATCGATGGAAAGAATGTCGCGCTGCAGTTTCTCCATGCAATCAGTATAGGTTCAGTTTCAAAAATTCCTCCCCATCATGAAGCAACTTGAAAACCTAAGGAATCCGGACAGGAAAGAAAAAGTCCGTATCCGAGGCCGGAAAGGAATCCTCGGTTTTTGAAATCCCGCCATGCAAAAATCAAAAACAACCCATTGACAGGGAAAGTGGTCTTGACAGATACGGATTCTGTCACTTTTGACTCATGGAATCGATTTTTCATGGTAAAGCGATTTCAATGTAGTGCTTTATTTTTTCTCGTCCGCTATAATGAAAACCTATGAATACAAGTACCAATACCATCAGGACACAGCTGCTCGAGAAACGAAGCAGCCTATCCAGCGACTACATCAGGGAAAAGTCGCTGAAGATGACCGAAGACATCCTTTCTGACAGGCATTACAAGGAATCCGACTACTTATATATCTATTCTCCGATTCGCAATGAAATCGATACGAACTATCTTGTCGTCAAAGCCCTGCAGGATAACAAGATCGTCTGCCTTCCCATCATCCTCTCCAGCGGTGACATGGTCTTTGCCCAGGTCAACAAGACACAGAACTACCGCGTGGACAAGTTTCACATCCTCGAGCCTGTCCTCGACCCGAAGACGATCGTCGATCAGCCTGGCCTCATGATCGTCCCTCTCATCGGCTTCTCAGGAAACAGGAGAATCGGCTACGGAAAGCAGTATTACAACAACTATCTATCCACAAGAAAAGACAGCATCTATACCATCGGTGTTGCCTATGACTTCCAGAGGGTCGACGACTGGACCTTCTCTGAAAAGGACATCCCCCTCAACGAAATCCGGTGTTACTGAAAACGGCTGCGCACAAGGCGCAGTCGCTTTTATTTTTCAAGATTCAATTCCTTGAGGTCGAAGCCTCTGGCCTTGAGAATCTCAAGATATTTTTCATAGATATATCTTGAAGCAGATTCGAGGTCATGGTTCTTGGTATCGACATAGACATCGATTTTCTTCTTCTGTGCATCCGTAAGATGGAAGGAATCCTTGTCGTTCTGAATTCTTGACTCCACCTTGACGGGATCATCCCCTCTGAAGAGCATCCTCTGTCTGCATGTCTCTTCATCTAGGTTCATATAGAAGAGAACAATTTTCGGATCGTTGAATGACTTGTAGGTCATGGCTCCATTGATTTCAAGAGCCATGCATTTATCGATGCCGACTTCCTTCTTGGACGTCCCATAGGAATTTCCGTTGAATGTGACATGTTCGATGAATTCGTCATTGTCAATCATCCTCTGGAACTCTTCCTTGGAGACAAAATGATAGTCGACATCATTCTTCTCCCCTGTCCTCATACCCCTGGTAGTGTGTGTGATAACCTTCTTAATCCCGTAATGTGCCTGCAGATAAAGGCAGGTCGCTGTTTTTCCGGATGCAGACGGACCAGTCAGAATGATCATAGGAACCTCCAAAATTTATGTGTACTATTCTAATAATAGAAAAAACAAATATCAATATGGTTTCAGGAAGTTGTTCATAATTTATCACAGAAAAGTCCACCATCCAAAATAATTTTTCGTTTTGCCATGCAATCGAAAAGCGGAACCCGTCGAAGTACTTCCTTCATCAGGTTCCGCTATCAGGCATCGTTCTATTCTGCTACAAAAAGAGGTATGGCCGTCTTCTTGCTTCCATCCTCAAGAGTCTTGGTGATGGTATAAGCAAGATAGGATCTGGCAAAATCCGGATTGTCCATCATGGTGAAATCAGCATTCAGGAAGGAACGAGAAGTCTCAAAGGAAGTGTATTTCATTCCTTCTTCAGACGTAAAATAGACCTTTCCGTCCTCCTTCCCGATTTTTCCTTTCACCTTCTCAAAGGGTGTAATCAGGAATTCGTCATATTTGGCAACATCATTGGTGTAGCCGACGGCAAAGCTATACTTCGAGTCATAAGAAAAACAGACTCTTTCCCCATCTTTGAAGTAACCCCTGGCCAAAGATACTTCATTCCCGTTTTCAATCTTATAGTAGTGTGCTTCCTCTATTCCTTTGTTCTCCGGAGAGAAAATCGGGTGACCATAACCGAAATCATCCGTGACATATCCAAATCAAACCTTATTCGTGAAATGGATTGTTCCAGGAAGCATCGAAAACGCCTTGAAATCTTCCTGTAACGTAATGGTTTTGTTCACCAAGTCAGATACACATGGAAGCATATCGTCATAATCATCAAAACTACTGTCAACAGTATTGCCCGAACAGGAAGTCAGGCAATAAACGACATCAACATAAGCAAACCTTTTTTCATAACTGTCATTCCCCTTAAAGTCTCAATCAGCAGACGTAATTAATGCATCTTTCCAAAAGCACCTTTGCAAGCATATCCTAACTTCACGTATATCTAATTCATTCAACATTTTCAATCCATTCTTCCCTTGACTACCGATATTATAGCACAAGC
>JAJVUU010000075.1 GCA_021621525.1 Caryophanales bacterium | reverse complement strand
ACCATGCAGGTGACAAACGAAAATAATAGTAAAAAGAATATGTAATCTGTACCATATATATCAGTTTTATTATCGATTACCTTTTTATATAAGCCGTAATTTTTAATTTGAAAGCGCTTATTCAGCAATCTCTTCCCATCTTTCTTCTCCGCTATATCGTACCAATGAAGTATAATGACATCATCTATGAATCGTTTCAGAAAGCTCGGCAGATTTATTTATCGGATGGACAATTTCAACAGGGTCATCGTCTTTGTGTCGATGTGCCTGTTCCTTTTTCTTCCGTCTACGCTCCTCTATTATACGAAAAGCGACAATTATTCCTTCTTCAGCGTCATGGCATGTGTGATGATGATCGGCATCATCATAGGAAATGGTCTTTTTGTCCTGCTCAGACCCTTGAAGACGACGTGGTTCTATTTCTTTGCCCTTGTCTTGATGTTCCTGTTTCTTTTTCAAAACTGTGATTTTACCATCATTCCTTATTCCATCAATGTAATCGCCATATTCATCATCAGTCTCTGCTACTGCATCTTGGGATTCGCCATCAATCTTGTCTACCTATTATATTATGTCAGGAGAAAGACCAAATCCGAGATGAACGAGAATACCAACAATGATACAATCTTTGATTTTCTTGGCGGAAACAAGAAGAATAAGGCGGTCTCCGACAAGCTGGACGAGCTGACGGACTATGGAACTTTTGCCGACAAGGCAAAGAAAAAGATATCGCGAGGAAAGTTCTCGCGATTCATGCGAATCTTCTCTTTTGCCGTATCCTGCATCTGCTGCATCTATTATTTTGCCGACCAGGTTGGATCGGTTTCCATCACCAAGAACATCTTTGCCATCAACCTTCTTTTGATCTTGCTTCTTTTGACTCTTGCTCTTGTCGCATCCCTTCTTTATCCCGTTGAATTCAAGTATATCTATTATTTCAATGCTCTGTTTCTTTTGATTACGTCCATCATATCCGCCGGGGAGAATAGTGCAAAACCATTCTTTTTGATTCTCTCTGTCATCATGAACGGCCTTTCCTTCCTTCTTACCTTGATTGTGGAAGGAAGAATCTGGACAGGCTCCGACCCGGATTAAAAACTGACTTTGAGATAACGCTGTCTTTGATAGCAGTCTTCTATGACTTCATAGTCTGCTTCTGGAATGATTTCCCTCAGCAAGGCGACGGTATTCTTCACATTGGTGGATTCCATCTCGAAATAGGCAGTTCCTTTTTCAGTGAGATGCTCTTTGAGATCCTTGAAGATGCTGCGATAGGAATCCAGTCCGTCTTTTCCGGAATATAGTGCAAGATCAGGTTCGAATGGTGCATCGACATCCTTGCTTCCTTCTTCGATATAGGGAGGATTGCAAATGATGATGTCATAGGCATTTTGAATATCATGGAGAAAGTCGGATTTTATGAAATGTATTTCCAGCTGATTGTAATCAGCGCTCTTTTGAGCAGCTTTCAAGGCATTCTCTGAGATATCGGAAGCATCCACGATGCTTTCTGGATAGATCTTCTTGATGGCTAGGGCTATGAAACCAGAGCCTGTGCATAAGTCGAGGACTTTCTTTCCGCTTAGATCATGGTGACTTGAAAGATAGGTGTAGATGAAGTCTTCTGTTTCCGTCCTGGGAATCAGGGTGTCTTCATTCAAGAAGATATGAAGAGACAGGATATCGATGTATCCGGCAAGATAACAGGCTGGATATCCATTCATCAGCTTCTTCAATATCGATGGATATTCCTGGGGTCCTTCTTCTTCCCCGATGATGCCAAGCTTATCAAAATCCACATGAAAGCAACCATCGAAGATGACCTTGATGTCAGCAAGAGGGATGTTGTTTTTCCTCATGTCGAGGAATATCTGGTTGTATGTCATTTTTATAAAAGGCAACAGCAATGCTGTTGCCTATGGATTATTCAGCGTTTGATGCAAACTGAGCCTGAAGTTCCTTGGTCTGTTCTTCGAGAAGGTCCTTCTGATTGGCCTCGTTCAAGGCAGAGACGAGCTCGTCAAGATCTCCGTCCATGATCTTCGGAAGATTGAGTGTCGTCCATCCGATACGATGGTCGGTGACACGGTTCTGTGGGTAGTTGTAGGTGCGGATTCTTTCGTTTCTTTCACCGGTTCCGACTTTGAGTCTTCTTTCTCCACCGACCTTTTTGGCAATCTCTTCGTCATGGAGAGCCTGAAGCTTTGCTTTCAGCATTTCCATGCAGCTTTCCTTATTGGCAAGCTGATCTCTTTCGACTTGGCAGGAAACGACGATGCCGGAAGGAATATGGGTGATACGGACGGCAGATTCTGTCTTGTTGACGTTCTGCCCACCGGCTCCGGAGGAATGATAGGTGTCGATCTGAAGGTCTTTTGGATTGATGACGACATCAACATGCTCGATTTCCGGCATGACCAGGACGGTTGCCGTGGAAGTCTGGATCCTTCCGTTTGCTTCGGTGACAGGGACTCTTTGGACCCTATGGGCACCGGATTCGAATTTCAGTTTGGAATATACCATTTTTCCTTTGATTTTGAAGGAAATCAGTGAATATCCACCTAATGGCGTAGGCTGAGAATCCAAAACCTTGATCTTCCAGCCGTTCTTGTCGCAATAATGGGAATACATACGGAAGAGATCTCCGGCAAAGATGTTGGCTTCGTCTCCTCCTGCGGCACCACGGATTTCCATGATGATGTTCTTGTCATCGTTCTCGTCTTTGGGAAGCAAAGCGAGCTTGAGTTCTTCTCTCTTTTTTGCGATGTCATCCGTCAAAGCGTTGAACTCTTCTTTTCCGAGAGCCTGGATTTCCGAATCTGCATCATCCATCATGGCAGAAGCATCTTCTTTATTGCTTTCCATTTCGAGCAGTTCATCATACATTCTGACAGGCTCGTCCAAAGTGGCACGTTCCTTGTTAAGCTTTGTCATCGTCTGGATATCGGCACTTCCATTGGAAAGGATGTTGTCGATATCGGTAAGACGTTTTTTCATCGCCTTGAGTCTTTCAATCATATAATCAATAGCCATTGTTTGTTCTCCTTGTTTGATTTTTGTTCATATTAAAATACTGCCGTCGAACAAGACCGCTATTGAAAACGCTGGAAAAGATACAATTTAAAAAATCGATTCATGTCGGTTGGTATTCTATCATAAATCATTGAGATTCACCGCAGTTTTTTGAAAAAAGCGTTCATCAAAGGAAGAAAACGTGAATCTTCTACTCGATGGACGTGCAAGGTATCGTCGACAAAGGCGTGATAATGGGAGAGGCTGCCTTTCTTTTCATCATCCAATACATAATAGAGTTCTTCGATTCCTGCTTTCAGAAGAGCCCCCATGCAGAAGAGGCATGGCTCAAGGCTGACAAGAAGCGTACAATCTTTCAGGTATCTTCCTTTGGTCTTTTCAAGCCCTTTTAGGATGACGTTATATTCTGCATGGCAGAAAGGATCATTTCTCTCTTCGACATGGTTTCTCTCTGCAATGAAAGTCCCATCTGGAAAGACAAGGAGGGATGAGACTGGTATTTCTCCTTTGTCATAGGCTTCTTTCGCTGAAAAATAGAGAATATCCAAATATTCTGTCAGGTCCTGACGATTCATAAAAAAGCCACCGCACACAGAAACTCACTCTTATGGCTGCTACCTTCCGGTCCTGACCAGGTTCGAAGAGAACTGTCGCGATGGTGAGTAAATTATAGCAAAGTTGACATGGTAAGTAAACGAATAGAAAGGAAAAAATAAGACATAAAATTTGTTTTTAAAGGACAAAGGAATCCTTTGTCGAAAGAAACATGGAAGGAAGAAAATGCTGAAGCTTCTATCCTATATAGAACAGAAGCTTCAGCAAAACGTATGTAGAAGGATAGGAAAATGTTTTATTTCTTATCAGACAGGTTCCCCATGTCTTCGACCTGAGGTTCGTTTGGATCGACTGCCTTATCCTTCAATATGAGGTTCATGATGATACCTAAGATCATGCTGACGGCAGTGGCAGTGATGGTGATATAAGGGTTGTCAGGATTGCCGAACTTGAAGGCAAGTCCACCGATACCGGCAACAAGGATGGTGGAAGTGACGAAGATATTTTTGGTCTTGCCCATGTCGATGTGTTCGTTGATCATCATCTTGACACCGGAAGCAGCGATGAATCCATATAAGAGGAGGGAGACACCACCGGTGACGCAGGTCGGAATGGTCTGGGTAAGACCCATAAGCGGAGCAAGGAAGCCCAAGAAGATGGAGAAGATACAGGCAAGAAGAATGACTTTGACGGAAGCGATTTTGGTGACACCGACGACGGCGACGTTCTCACCGTATGTCGTGTTGGCAGCACCGCATAAGATACCGGAAGCGGCTGTGGCGATACCATCACCCATCAAGGTTCTGGTAAGACCAGGTTCTTTGAGAAGGTCTCTTTGAAGGAGTCCGGACATGTTTTTGTGATCACCGATATGTTCGCAGATGGTGACGAAGGAGACAGGGATGAAGAGAAGGGCGATGGTTCCAAGCTGGGAAGGCTGGAAGCTGTTGGAAGTAAGAGGAACGAGAGTATCGGCGGCATTCTTGACAAAGAGTTTGGCACCGGCATAATCCCAGTTCTTCGGAAGGAAGAGGAAGCTTGGAAGATCGAGGAAGGACTGGATGGTGACATTGGCAACACGTGTTCCATCTTCGTTGACGGTGGTGAAGAGGTTGATGAGAGGGCTGAAGTCAATGATGTGGCAGTAGTCGGATTTGCATCCATAGTATCCAATCAAAGTGAACAATACGGCAGCGATATAACCGGCACCCATGCCGACGACAAATGGGATGAGGGCAAGGGTCTTTTTTCCATAGTGGGCACAGATGGCTGTGACGACCATGGCAACCAAGCCGCAAAGAAGGGCGATGAGGTTATATCCGCTTCCGTTTCCGCTTGCAGCTGTGAGGTTGGAAATGGCAGAAGTAGACAAACCTAAGCCGATAACCATGATGACTGGACCAACGACGATGGTAGGAAGAAGCTTGTTGAGCCAGTTGACTCCGGCAAACTTGATGACAAGGGCAACGACGATGTAGATGATACCGACGAAGGCCATGCCGATAGGAAGAGCCCAGACATTGGCTGTGTGGCCGACAAGCTCTCCGGCTTCGGTATAAACTTCTTGGCTTCCGAGAGCGACGGCTGCAGAAATCGGAGAGATATAGGCAAAGGCGGAAGCAAGGAACATCGGAGACCTCATCTTCGTAAGAATGATGTAGATGATGGTGCCGATACCGGCAGAGACGATGGTCGGTGCAATCATGGTCTGGGCAAGGCTTGCACCATTGACATCGATGTAACCGTTGAAAACGATCAACGGAACCGTGATACAGGCAACGAACATTGCCAGTACGTGCTGAATCGCAAGGACAATCCAGCTAGAAATCTTCTTTGGTGATTCATCGACTTCGAGAATCATACCATTCGCATGAGTAGACGTCATACTTTCTCCTTTCTATTTGTTTTTGTGGGCTGAAAGCTCAAAAAAAAGAGGCTAATCCAGGTAGCCTCTAAAAAACGATGGGGATACTTTTGCCAGGGGTGGCAAAAGAGGGTATGCCTTTGATATGGCGTGTCATCATTCGATAGGCAAGGCACATTCTTGTATCGTTCATGTTGAAAACCCTGAGGAGTATTATACGTTCAGGCCCTTGAAAAAGAAAGAAGAAATTCATTTTTTTTGTCATGGAAAGTCAGCATGAAAAAGGCTGCTCCGTTTGGAGCAGCCATGTTGTCGTTATCTCAGGCTTTCTTCTGCTTTGCCATATAAGCTAGGCGTGCATCTTCTTCTTTGTGAGCCTTATTATATGCTTTCTGCTGCTTTTCAATCAGCTTGTGGTTTTCAAAATAATTGACACCGAGAGCCCTTCTGACACGAAGAATGGTTTCGTGAGCCTTGGCTTCGGCTTTTTTGGAGCCTTCGTCAAGGATGTGATAGACTTCGGCGATATTCTCTTCGTATTTTCTTCTTCTTTGTCGGATTGGTTCTAAGGTATCATTCAGAACATCGGCAAGGAATTTCTTGACTCTGACATCTCCAAGCCCACCTTTTTCATAGGCAGCCTTAAGCTCATCGAGATTCTTGAATTCAGGATAGAATTTCTGAAAGTGCTCATCTGTTGCGAAGGTGGAAAGATAGATGAAGACAGGATTGTTTTCCGTGTGGCCTGGGTCTTCAACCTTCAGATGGAGTGGATCGGTGAACATGGTTTTGACTTTCTGCTCGACTGTCTTTCTGTCATCGCTGAGGTAGATGCAGTTTCCAAGGGATTTGGACATCTTGGCCTTGCCATCGGTTCCCGGAAGCCTTCTTGCTGCTTCGTTTTCAGGAAGCATGATTTTGCATGGAGTGAGTGTATCTCCATACATGGCATTGAACTTGTGGACGATTTCGTTGCACTGTTCAATCATCGGAGCCTGGTCTTCTCCGACTGGAACGATGGTGGTGTCAAAGGCAGTGATATCGGCAGCCTGGGAGACGGGATAGCAGAGGAAACCGGCTGGTATCGATTCATCGCTGAAGGATCTCATCTTCAGTTCGTTCTTGACGGTCGGATTCCTCTCCAGCCTGGAAAGAGTGACCAAATCAAGATAATAGCAGGTAAGTTCGAAGAGTTCAGGAATCCTCGACTGGACGAAGATGGTTGTCTTTTCTGGATCGAGACCGGCGGAGAGATAGTCGAGTGCGACTTCAATGACATTGTCTCTGACTTTTTGTGGATTCCCGGCGTTGTCTGTCAAAGCCTGGGTATCAGCAATCATGACGAACATGTCGTCAAAACCACCGGCATTCTGCAGTTCTACTCTTCTTCTTAAAGAACCGACATAGTGTCCGATATGCAGTCTTCCTGTAGGCCTGTCACCTGTCAGCATGATTTTCTTTTCTTGTTCTTCCATACAGATGGTCTCCTTTGATGATGAATGGTAAGAAATTATTTGACTAATTCCTTGATGTATTCCTTGACCTTGCTACCGATGTCATCTCTCTTGAGGGCAAAATCGATGATGGCTTTGACATAGCCGAATTTATCGCCGATATCATAGCGGGTACCGGTGAATATCTTGGCATAGCATGGATTGGTGGCCATGCTTGCCTTGATGGCATCGGTCAATTGGATTTCTCCACCGACACCCGGCTTGGTGTTTTCAAGATAGGAGAATATTTCTCCTGGGAGGACATATCTACCTAAGACGGCAACATCGCTTGGAGCGACGCTCGGGTCTTTTGGCTTTTCGACCATGTCACAGATCTGGAAACTGTCGGAATTATATCCTGCCGTCGGTTTGACGACACCATATTTGTGAAGCAGTTCCTGGGGAACTCTCTTGCATCCGAGGACGGTGCCTCCGTTGGTTTCATAATAAGTTTCGATGAGTTCTCCGATGGCAGGCTTGACGTCATCGGTGATGAGGTCGTCACCTAAAAGAACGGCAAAAGGTTCGTTTCCGACAAATGGTTTTGCACTCAAGACGGCATGTCCGAGACCTTTGGGCTCCTTTTGTCTTATATAGACGATGTTTGCCATGTCGGCGATGGCCCTGATCTGGTCAGCCTGTTCATTTTTGCCGGAGGCTCTCAGCCTCATTTCGAGTTCGGCATTGACATCGAAATGATCTTCGATGGCTTCCTTGGACCCGGAAATGATGATCAGGATATCTTTGATACCGGCCTTGACGGCTTCCTCAACGATATATTGGATGTTTGGAATGTCGACAATCGGCAGCATTTCCTTTGGAAGAGCCTTGGTAGCAGGAAGGAAACGTGTTCCCAAACCTGCTGCAGGGATGACTGCCTTGGTTATTTTTTGCATATGTCATTGACCTCTTTTCTAACGTTCTTCAATTATAGCATATTCATTTTTGCCCTTCAGTTGATTTTCTTTCTGAATGGGAAATATAGGTTGGACTTCGTTGCTTCTTTATTTGAAAGCGACTGTTTTATTATGCTTCATTGAACGGAAGTCTTTTAAATATATCCAGGAAGTTGCTTTCGTGACAAATGGTAAAAAGCGGTAAGGAAGGAACGAAAAAGACACATGAGTCAGGTCTTTTGGGATAAAACGTCAATTTTA
>JAJVUU010000119.1 GCA_021621525.1 Caryophanales bacterium | reverse complement strand
CCCATGCATGAGCGGTTCACAGCCGCTTGTGTTAACCTCTTCACCATATCCGCCATATAATGCAGGCAGGGTCTTCCTGCCTGCAAAGGAGTGGAAATGAATTACAGCTTTCTGTTGTAGAATTCAATGACCTGAGCTTCATCGACTTCGGAAGTGAGTTCACTTCTTTCCGGAAGTCTGCTGAAGGTACCTTCGACCTTGTTGGAATCGACGGTGACATAAGCCGGGATGGACGGCTTGGCATTGATGGCTTCAAGAACGACTTTCAAAGACTTGGAAGCATCCTTGAAGGAAATGACATCGTTGACAGAGACGATGTAGGACGGGATATCGACCTTCTTGCCGTTGATGGTGACATGACCATGGGTGACAAGCTGTCTAGCCTGTCTTCTGGTCGTGGCAAAACCCATTCTGAAGACAAGATTGTCTAATCTGGATTCAAGAAGCTGAAGAAGGGCAAGACCGGTGGATTTGGTCTTATCAGCCTTGGCAAGCATGAAGAAACGTCTGAACTGCTTTTCAGACATGCCATAGGTGAAACGAAGCTTCTGCTTCTCGGTAAGCTGCTGACCATATTCGGTCTTCTTCTTCGGACGGGCTTCGAAGCCGTGGACGCCAGGGATGGACTGACGCTTGGCAAGTTCCTTGCCATTACCTAAAACGGAATAACCTAATCTTCTGGACTGTCTCCAGACAGGACCTGTGTAACGCATGTTAAAATCTCCTTTCCGTTACTTCGCATAACGATGAGGGCGAAAGTCCATTTATCCCGGATGAGCGTCGTTCGCCATGATAGCTAGGCTACTTTTCCTGGCGTCATCAGTCAGATAACTACTTCCGTGCTACGCAATGCGTCAAATACTATACCATCCACGGCCATCAAGTTCAAGGAAAAGTTTCGATAAATGCACCATTTCAGGGAAAACTTTTCTGATGAAGCACTCTTTTCATGGCAAATGAGGAGGATAACAAGGAAAACCAGGAAAAGAAGTAGTATACTTTTGGTAAGGAGAAAACATCATGAAGAAACTCTATTCCAGAACCATATCCTGCGTGCTTGCCATCCTCTTTGTCATGCTTCTATATGGACTTAGCCAAAGTGCCGTCTTTTTGGATTATCAAAGCGGATACTATGGTGCAGACCAGGCTTTTGCCGAAGTCATCTTTTCAAACGACATCTATCTTCTAAGCTTCACCTGCATCAGCGTCGTCATCTGCATCATCTATGCCATTCTTGAATTCTTCAAAGTCAGGCATGAAGAAATCATACGCTTTGGTCTTGCCATCCTCCTTATGGGTATCGCCAGCTATATGTTCATCATTCTTGTCGGTTTAAGGAAGCAGGCCTTCTCGATAGAGAACTTTGCTACAAACAATGCGTTTGTCTTATATAAGGAATACCGGACATTCTCCCTGGAAATCTCTTTCTCCCAGTTCCTTCTTTCCTTGCATGCTCTTCTGAGGAGTTTCTATCATTTCTATC
>JAJVUU010000074.1 GCA_021621525.1 Caryophanales bacterium | reverse complement strand
TAATCAATCCCGACTTACAATAGGTTGTCAATGAGGGAGACCATGGGAGGACTGGTCGACAAAACCTGTGGTCTCCTACCTTTGTATACGGAGATGAAGTATAGACGATAGAATCTTTGATGATAAAAAGACAGGCACCATCCTATCTTGAAATAGGACTTCGGCCTGTCGTTTTTGGTCGGTTTACTGTTGTTCGGCTTCCTCTGTTTCTTCCTCGTCTTCTTCCTTGAGAGGCTTGTTTGTCAGCCTGAGCCTGACTTCCTCTTCGATCTTCTGTTGGATGTCAGGATTGGCCTTCATCCAGTCATAGACGCTGGTGATGCCCTGCCCGATTCTTTCTCCCTGATAGGAGAACCAGGATCCGGACTTCTCCAGGATGGAATAGTCGACGGCAAGCTGGGCGATCTCATGTTCCTTGGAGATACCCTCTCCGAAGATGAGTTCGACCTTGCAGCTCTTGTATGGTGCAGCGACCTTGTTCTTGACGACCTTGACGTTGACGAGGTTGCCTAAGGACTTGTCTCCCTGCTTGATGGTTTCGGCCCTGCGGATTTCGATACGGATGGTGGAATAGAACTTCAAGGCACGTCCGCCTGTCGTGGTCTCGGGATTTCCGTACATCACACCGACCTTCTCACGGAGCTGGTTGATGAAGATGACGGTGCAGTTGGATTTGGAAAGGACACCGGCAAGTTTTCTTAAGGACTTGGACATGAGTCTGGCCTGAAGACCGACGCTGGAATCCTCGAAGGTTCCTTCAAGTTCGGCCTTGGGAATCAAGGCGGCGACGGAATCGACGATGATGAGGTCGATGGCGTTGCTCTTGGCAAGCATGTCGACGATCTCCATGGCCTGTTCGCCATAGTCAGGCTGGGAAAGAATCAAGTCGGCGATGTTGACACCAAGATGCTTGGCATAGTCTGGGTCGATGGCGTGTTCGGCATCGATGTAGGCTGCTCTTCCACCCTGCTTCTGGACTTCGGCGATGGCTTCTAGGGCAAGTGTCGTCTTACCGGAAGATTCCGGTCCATAGATTTCGATGATTCTTCCTTTGGGATAGCCTCCGACACCCAAAGCGGCATCAATAAGCATGCTTCCGCTTGGGATGACACCGACATCGACGGTGGTCTTGTCGCCCATCTTCATGACGATACCCTTGTCATTGAAATAGTTGCGGATATCCTTCATGGTGGCATCGATGATGCTGTCCTTCTCTGCTTCGACGGGATTGACGTTTGCTGTCGTTTGTTTTTTTGGCATATTATGCTCCTCCACTTATATATTGTCTTCGGAATGAGGAAAATGATGCCGAAGCTCAGATATTTTTCAGTTTTTCCGACATTGTGGCAAAGGCAAAGTCCACACACTGCTTGCGGATGTCGTTTCTTTCGCCTGTCAGCTTCAGCTCATAGAGGAAGAGCTGATCCTTGATCTTGATGCCGACGAAGACCATTCCGACCGGCTTTCCTTCGCTTTCGTCAGGTCCGGCATTGCCGGTGAAGGACACGGCACAGTCGCTCTGGAAGAAGTCTGCACATCTTAAGACCATCTCACGGGCACATTCCTTGCTTACGGCACCATACTTTTCGATGGTGGAGGCATTGACGCGGAAACGCTTCTTGATTTCATCCGTGTAGGTGACGGCTCCGCCTTTGAATGCCTGGCTTGCACCGGGGATGGAGGTGAAGGTGGAAGCAAACATGCCGCCTGTCAGAGACTCCATGCAGGATAGAGTGAGTTTCTGCTGCAAAAGGGAATCGAGCAGTTCTTTGTAATCCGTCATTTCTTTTCCTCCTTGAAGATATGGCTGTTCTGTCTGAAATAGATGACCATGGAAAGAAGAGAGAAGAAGAGGGAGATGCCGACAAGGACGTTGGTGATGATGTAGGTGTATTCGAATCTGGTGTTCATCCAGGTATCCAGGTTACCGAAGTTGAACATGGAGAACGGGAATCCGTTCAGGAAGAGGACGGGAATGAGTCCCATCTGGATGGCCGTCTTTACTTTTCCATATTTGTTGGCTGCTAAGACGATACCACGGTTTGCAGCTAATAGCCTGAGTCCGTCCATGGCAAGGTCTCTTCCGATGAATAAGACCGTAAAGAAGGGAAGGACCTGGAAGTGGCCGGCAAAGTCCAGCCTGCTGCAAAGAAGGATGAAGGCAGAATCGACAAAGAATTTGTCTGCCAGGGGATCCATGAACTTACCCAGGTTGGTGATCAGGTTCCTGCTTCTTGCGATATGTCCGTCCATGGCATCCGTGATGGAGCCGATGATAAAAAGAATACAGCAGACCAGGTCGATCCAGTTGAAGCCGAGATGGAAGCCTGCCAAGACAAATTCTTTGGCAAAGGTCTCGCTTGCTCCAGGGATGTAGGAGAGGGAGAAGATGGCGATGATCAAAAGAGCCATCACCAATCGTACCGTCGTGATCTTGTTTGGTGTATTCATAACGCTTTTTCCTTTTCAGAGTTCCGACCCTGTAAGCCATGTTTTGTCGAGGATGACAATTTATCTAGGTCAATGACCTGTCCGTCTCGGTTCGGTTCCCGATTCAGACTTCCCTTACCAAAATTTAGGTTTCTCGCTTGCGGGGCTTTCCAATCGTTGCATTCCTGAGGTTTCCCTCAGGTTCGTCACTGTGGAGCTTTCAAGAACCGATACCATGGTTGCCTTTAGGTTCGGTTCTGCCGTATGGGACTCCTCCCACCCCAGGCTTATTGATTGGCCTGGCACAGACACTGCCGCCATCACAGACGGCGCGAGCATGGACTTTCCTCTGACATTGCTGCCAGCAGTCATCTAGGTCGGATGTTTGTCTAATCTTTGATTGTGTTGGGATTGATACCTAGCTTCGTCAAAGCCTTCTCGTATTTTGCAATCTTCTTGAGAAGTTCGAGATTGCTCAAAGAGACGCCTTCGTTTTCGGAAACGTTTCCGAATTTGGCCTTCAGGCTTGCGTTTTCGGCTTCGACCTGGCTGAGCTGTTCGTTGAGCATCCTGACTTTGTTCTTCAGTTCCGAGAGTTCCGTCTCCGTGTTGGAAATGTATCCGGCGAAGGTGTCGTAATCCTTGATGACGAGATCGAGGAAGGAATCCACCTGCAATGCATCGTATCCGGGCTTGGTGCCTTCGAATACTTTGTGATAGATCTTGTTGGAATCGAGTAACAGTTTGACGCCCATAGGTATTTCTCCTGTGGATTATTATAGCAATTAGAATTCCTTTTCACTATGAAAAAATGAGTATTATATGGATTTATGTCTATCTTAGAAGAATTTATATCTATAGAACCTGCTCTTCATAGGAATATCGTCTGGAGGGGAAAGACTTTTTTTGCTTTTGACGGGTGGTTCTTCTCACTTGAATGCATGATAGAAGAAAGAAAAAGAAAAGTGCGCAATTTTCACGCATAAAGGGCTTACTTTTCAAAATATGCTTAAAAAGTTATGGAAAACAAGTTTCATGTCAACTAGAATATGTAGGATATATTGGAGGAAGAATATCATATGTTCAAAATTGTGAAGAAGGATGTCCTCAATCCGACCATCACCAGATTGGTCATTGATGCACCCTTTGTCGCCAAGAAGGCTCAGCCGGGACAGTTCATCATTTTGAGAACGAACAAAGACAGTGAACGTATTCCGTTCACCATCGCCGGCGAAGACCCGAAAAATGGTACCGTCACCATCATTTTCCAGGTTGTCGGTGCTTCCACGGTCGAACTCAACCGTCTTGAAGAAGGCGATGAGCTTGCCGATTTCGTCGGTCCTTTGGGTAAGCCTAGTGAATTGGAAGGCCTGAAGCATGTCGCCATCGTCGGTGGTGGTGCAGGATGCGCCATCGCCTATCCTCTTGCCTTCAAGCTTCATGAGCTTGGTGCCGATGTCTGCTCCGTCGCCGGTTTCCGCAACAAGGACCTCGTCATCCTCGAGAAGGAATTCGAGGAAGCTTCCAAGACCTTCATCAAGATGTCTGATGATGGAACCTGGGGTGAGAAGGGATTTGTCACCAACGGCCTGGAGAAGGAAATCCTTCGCCGTCAGGGTACCGATGAGGAATTCGATGAAGTCATCGCCATCGGACCTATCGTCATGATGAAGAACATCTGCATCCTGACCAAGAAATATGGTATCAAGACCGTCGTCTCCATGAACCCCATCATGATCGATGGAACCGGCATGTGCGGATGCTGCCGTGTCATGGTCGGCGGAAAGATGAAGTTTGCCTGTGTCGACGGACCTGACTTCGATGGTTGGGAAGTCGACTTTGATTCTGCTGCTGAAAGAAACACCATGTATCGTGCATGGGAAAGAACCAAGTATGAAGAAGAGTGCAATCTTCTCAAGGAGGGCAAATAACCATTATGCCGTTTAATATGAGAGCTACCAAGAATCCGATGCCGACCCAGAAGCCTGAGGTCAGAAGACATAACTTCGACGAAGTTGCCATCGGATACACCGAAGAGATGGCTATCGATGAGGCCAAGCGCTGCATGCAGTGCAAGAACCCCGGCTGCGTTCCCGGCTGTCCTGTCCACATTCATATCCCTGAATTCATCGCCGAGGTCGCCAAGGGTGACTTCGAGGCTGCCTATCAGATCATCTCCGAGTCTTCTTCCCTTCCGGCTGTCTGCGGTCGTGTCTGTCCGCAGGAAAGCCAGTGCGAGAAGAACTGTCTCAGAGCCAAGATGCCTGTCCGTGAGAAGGACGAGAATGGCAGATTCGTCGTCAAGGGCATGGGTGAAGCCGTCGGTATCGGAAGACTGGAACGTTTCGTTGCCGACTATCATCGCGAACACGTCGCTCCGACCACTCCTGAAATCAAGAAGAACGGCCATAAGGTTGCCGTCATCGGCTCCGGCCCTTCTGGCCTTGCCTGCGCCTATGACCTTGCCAAGGATGGCTATGATGTCACCATCTTCGAAGCCCTCCATGTCGCCGGCGGTGTCTTGATGTATGGTATTCCGGAATTCCGTCTTCCCAAGGCCATCGTCCAGAACGAAGTCGAAGGATTGAAGAGAATGGGTGTCAAAATCGATACCGACATGGTCGTCGGTCGGGTCATCTCCATCGATGAACTGATGAAGGAACAGGGCTTCGAAGCCTGCTTCGTCGGAACCGGTGCCGGTCTTCCGAGATTCCTCGGCATCCCTGGAGAGAATGCCAAGGGTGTCTACTCTGCCAATGAATTCCTCACCAGAGTCAACCTCATGAAGGCTTACAGGGATGATTCCACCACACCGATCCAGCATGCCAAGAATGTCGTCGTCGTCGGTGGCGGAAACGTCGCCATGGATGCTCTCCGTACTCCGCTCAGACTCGGTGCCGAGCATGTCACCTGCGTCTATCGTAGAAGCAAGAGCGAACTTCCTGCCAGAAAGGAAGAGGTCGAGCATGCCGAGGAGGAAGGTGTCATCTTCGACCTTCTCAGAAACCCGGTCGAGATTCTGGAAGACAGGACTGGTTCTCCTTCTCCGAGAGCTGCCGACTTCAATCCGAACTATGGATGTGTCACCGGCATCAAGGTCCAGAAGCAAAAGCTTGGTGAACCGGATGCCTCTGGAAGAAGAAGACCGGTTCCGGTCACTGTCGAAGAAGATCCGGAAGCCATCTATACCATCCCCTGCGATTGTGTCATCATCGCCATCGGCACTTCTCCCAACCCGCTCATCAAGGCTACCACTCCTGGTATCGAGACGAATCCGCATGGCTGCCTCATCGTCAATGAAGAGACCAATGAGACGACCAAGGACGGTGTCTTTGCCGGAGGCGATGCCGTTACCGGCGCTGCTACCGTCATCCTTGCCATGGGTGCCGGACGCAAGGGTGCCAAGTACATCGACGAATACATCAAGAACAAGAAGTAGTCTTCTTATCGCTGCCGATTCTCTTTCCTTGGAGGTCGGCAGTTTTTCTTTTGAAAGATTCTCCTTTTAAACTGTTTCCATGCTTTAAAACTATTCTGTGTTATAATGGTTTCAAGGAGGAAGCACCATGAAAGAAGAATTCACCCCTGAAGAGCTGAAGAAGTACATCGATCAGTTGCTGAACTATGTTTCCATCGTCCGCAAGAATGGCGGACTTGATATTTTTTCGACGCTGTTCCAGTTGGACTATCGTATCATGACCTATCTTGCATCCCATCCGGATGCCCATCCTTCGGACCTTGCCAGCGGACTTAACGTCACCAGGCCGAACATCGCTGCCAATTTAAGGACGCTTGAACAGAAGAAGTACATCATCCGTACCATCGATGAGGATAACAGAAGACAGGTCTATGTCAATATGACGGATACGGGAAGGAAGTTTTTGGATAAGTGTGTTTCCCAGCTTCATTTCCTGTTTTCCGGATGGTTCCAGCTTCTCGGCAAGGAAGAGACCATGCATCTGTTGAAGATTCTGGAAATCTCTTCTTCGCCGAATGTTATCACGGATGAGATCAAGCAGTTCGTCATCGGAGACTGAGATGGCTTTCCAGCTTTCACAAAAGCTTGCCAAGGCCGACCTGCTTGTCTTCTTTGACATCGAAGGGACACAGTTCACCCATAAGATGATCGCTTTTGGCATGGTCTGTTATCCCAAAAAGAAGGATGGAGTCTCTTTTGACAGGGATGGTTTCTTTTCTTATCACAGCTATGTCAAGACAAAGGATGATATTGGACCTGTCGTCAAGGAGATGACAGGCATCTCCAAGGACATCCTTGCCCTGGAAGGCAAGGATGTCCGTAAGGTCGTCCTTGAAGTCGGTAAGCTATTAAGACCATACCATCCTATCTTCATCTCCTATGGGACATCCGATATTCTGATGATGAAGAGAACCTTGGATAGGACGGATGTCACAGAGGAGAATTTCTTCCGCTATGTCATGAAGAACTATCTTGATTTCCATCAATATGTCAGCAGACGTATCTGTGATGAAAACGGTCAGTCTCTTTCCATATCCAAGCTGATGGATCTCTACAGGCTTCCTAAGGCAGGCCCTGACCATGATCCTCTTTGTGATGCCAAGAATCTATCCATGATCTATGATGCCTATGTTAACAGAGCCGAGGATGATGTCTCCTTCTTCTATCAGAACCTCATCCATAACAGGGAAGCAAAGGATGTCTTCAGACAGGTGACTGAGCTTCTGATACGAAACAAAATAGTAAAGGAAGAAAAGCTTCTCTCTCTTCTTAGGAAGCATCTATGAAGGTCATCAATTATCCGGACGGAAGGAAGCTCGTCCTTCCTGAGAAGAAGGAAGACAAGCTCGACCATCGAAAAAGCGAGAACAAGACGGAAGCCCAGAAGATCAGGGAATCCATGATCAAGAGCAACATGGGCATGCAGTTTGAAAGTGATGTCACCAAGAGCTGCGACTTCTATAGGGAAAAGGGACTCTGTGCCATCTATAAGAGACCGACTCCAATCAAGGTCGTCAAGATGAGCAAGACTCATCCAGGCATGATCGAGGAAGCCTATTTCCAGGAGAAGTCGACGACGGACTATGTCGGCATCTATAAAGGAAAGTACGTTGACTTCGAATGCAAGGAAACCATCCATGAAGAGATTCCCCATGCCATGATCAGAGAACAGCAGTACAGACATCTTGATGATGTCCTTCGATTAGGAGGTATCGGCTTTTTTTTGGTATCCTTCAGAAGGATCGGAGCAGTCTATCTGATGCCGGCGAAGATCATCCTGGATGCCAATAAGGAGAACAGCCATCGAGGATTCAAATATGAATTTTTCAAGGAGAAAGGAATCCTCATCGAGAGAAGCTATCTTCCTCCCTATAAGATCCTGGATGGTATCGATAAGGCATTTTTTTAAAAAAACAGGAAAGCCATGTCTGAAAGCGGACATGGCTTTCCTACTATAAAAATAAATGTGATAAATAGTCTATCCATGATTCATGAAAGAATTCCATGGAGAGATAAATCATATAAAACAATTTTATATTTATTGACAAGTTGTACAGCAACACTTGTTTTTTTTTTTAATTAAACTTATACATAAGTCAAGGATTTTCTATATGGATGTCCAGTCCACCTCCATGCAGAGTCATTGACACCTATTGTCCCAAGCATATCCATGTTTTGGGATTCGTTCTTTTTACGTATCTCAAAGGTTTTGCTTGTTTTGATCTAACTGAAAGGAAAAAAACAAGAAATGAAGAAAAATTTCAAGAAGTCTAAGTTCGTTATTCTCCCTGC
>JAJVUU010000006.1 GCA_021621525.1 Caryophanales bacterium | reverse complement strand
TTCCTGAGGTACCTGGACCTTTCCGAATTCCTTCATTCTCTTCTTGCCCTTCTTCTGCTTTTCAAGCAGTTTCTTCTTTCTTGAAATGTCACCGCCGTAGCACTTGGCAAGGACATCCTTTCTTACGGCCTTGATGTCGCTGCGGGCGATGATCTTGCTTCCGATGGTCGCCTGGACGGGAATCTCAAACTGCTGCTTTGGAATGACGTCCTTGAGCTTGTCGACGACGGCCCTTGCCCTGCGATAGGCGGAGCCTTCGAAGATGATGGTGGTCAAGGCATCCACAGGCTCTCCGTTGAGAAGGATATCCATCCTGACGACATTGGAAACCTCATAGCCGAGAAGCTCATAGTCAAGGGAGGCGTATCCCTGGGATACGGACTTGAGGCGGTCGAAGAAATCAAAGACGATTTCGCTTAACGGCATCTTGTATTTCAAGGTGACACGGGTTTCGTCGATATAGTTCATGACATCGAAGATGCCTCGTCTGTTCTGGCACAATGTCATGACGTTTCCGACGAAGTCCTTCGGCACCATGATGTTGACGTCGGCAAAAGGCTCCAAAGTCTCTTTGACCTTGGTCTTGTCTTTGGGGAATTCGGCAGGATTCTGGATCATTTTGGTGCTGCCATCCGTGAAATGGACTTCATAGACGACGCTTGGAGCCGTGGCCATCAGGTCAAGGTCGAATTCCGTCTCCAACCTTTCCTGGACGACTTCCATATGAAGAAGGCCAAGGAAGCCGCAGCGGAAGCCGGAACCTAGGGCGATGGAGGTCTCCGGTTCATAGACCAAGGCGGCATCGTTCAAGGATAGCTTGTCTAAGGCACTGTGAAGGTTTTCAAAGTCCTTGTTGTCGCTAGGATAAAGTCCGGCAAAGACCATCGGCTGGGTCTTTCTGAAGCCGTTCAAAGGTGTTGTCGTAGGGTTGTTGTTGAGTGTGATGGTGTCACCGACCATGACATCTTTGATGTTTTTGATGGAAGCGGCAAGGTAACCTACTTCACCGGCTGAAAGAGAATCCTGCTTTTGTTCCTTAGGCGTTCTTATACCGATTTCAGTCACTTGATAGACATCACCGTTTTGCATGAAGCGGATTTCGTCACCGACTTTCACGCTTCCTTCCATGACTCTGACAAGGACGATGACACCTCGATAGGAGTCGGACTTCGAATCGAAGATCAAAGCCTTCAAAGGTGCCTTGGGGTCTCCTTTCGGACATGGCAGATCAGAGACGATATGCTCAAGAAGGTTGTCTACGCCGATTCCTGTCTTGGCTGAAACCGAGATGACCTTGTCAGGATCGATGTCCAGGGTATCGATAAGTTCGAGCTGGCATCTTTCGACGTTGGCGCTGGGCAGGTCGACCTTGTTGACGACAGGAAGAATCTTCAGGCCGTTGTCGATGGCAAGATAGCCGTTTGCCAGGGTCTGAGCCTGTACGCCTTGGGTGGCATCGACGATGAGGATGGCACCTTCGCATGCGGAAAGAGAGCGGCTGACTTCATAGGTGAAGTCGACGTGCCCTGGAGTATCGATCAGGTTGAACAGGTAGGTCTGTCCGTTCTTCGCCTTGTAGGTGACGCTGACGGCATTCAGTTTGATGGTGATGCCGCGTTCCCTCTCGATGGACATATCGTCAAGAAGCTGTGGCTGAAGTTCCCTCTGTTCGACGGCGCCTGTCTTTTCCAGGATCCTGTCACACAGTGTGGATTTGCCGTGATCGATGTGTGCGACGACGCAGAAGTTGCGGATATGTTCTTGATCAAATTTCATGTTTGTCCCTCCAAAATAGTTTCAATTGAGTTCTGACCTGGCTTGAGGATATGACCCTTTCCCTGTCAGGATAGAGTTCTTCGAAGACCTGCTGATACTGGCTTTGGCGGAAGCGGGAATCGATGAAGAGGATGAATCCTTTGTCGTGTTCCGAACGGATGACTCTTCCCGTCGCCTGAAGAATCCTGTTGATGCCAGGATAGACATAGGCATAGCTGAAGCCCTTCTGTCCTTCGTTTTCCTCATCATAGTATTTCTTGATATGGTTTCTTTCAAAGGATACCTGTGGAATTCCCACCGAGATGACGATGGCACCGATGAGCCTGTCTCCTAAGAGGTCGATGCCTTCCGAGAAGACACCTCCTAGGACAAGCAGGCCGATGGTGGTCTTGGTGTTGTTTCCATCGAAGCAGCTTAGGAACTCATCTCTTTTGTTTTCGCTCATGCTTCTTCCCTGGAGGATGACATCGCTGTCTTCTATGGGGTCCTGGAGGAAGAAGTCATTTAGTCTTTCCTGGTATTCGAAGCTCGGACAGAAGATGAAATAATTTCCTTTCTTTCCTTCGATGGCTGCCTTGCATAAGGAGAAGACATGGAACAGCGTCTGATCCCTGTCTCTGTAACGCAAGGAAAGCCTATAGTCGACGAAGACCTTCCTGTTTTCCTTTGGAAACGGGGAAGGCAGGAAAAGAAAGTCGTCTTCATCCTTCTTTCCACCCAGCAGGTCGATGTAGTAATCCTTGGGTGAAAGGGTGGCTGAAAAATAGACGACGCTGGTGAAGAATTCGGAATATTGCCTGATGATACCCCTGGAATTGAGATTGGCGATACGGATGGAACAGAGGTTTCCTTCATTGTCTAGATGCAGATATGTCAGGAAAGAAGCAGAATGTTCCTCATCATTGACAAGATTGCCAAGATAATACAGGGAATTGACCTGATAGAAGAAGTCAAGCAGGTCATCCGAGACAAGAAGAGGATATTTCTTCAGGATGTATTTCATGTCTTCGGAGAAGTCATAAAGGGAATCCAAAAAGGTTTCGGGAATCTTCTCCAGGATATGGATGCGTTCCTTCTTTTCTTCGTCGCTTTCCATCTCTGTGGGAAGGTCTTCAAGTTCCTTGAGCATCGCTCTGATATCTTGGTTCAGGACAGATAGTTCCTGGTATCCGACAAGGGATAGGGCATCTTTGAAGAGGGAGAAGGGAATCTCGATGGAATACATGTCCCTGACCCTGTCAGGAAGGTTATGACACTCATCGACAAGAAGGCAAGCCCTGGTCTTTGACAAGGCTCCTTCGTTCAGGCCGAGCCTGTCATGATAATCATAGACATAGGTGCAGTCCATGACCAAGACGTCACAGAACTGGCTTAAGTCAAGCTGGAATTGGAAGGGACACATCTCCCTTTGATAACAGATGGATTCGATGTTCTTCCTGGATAAGGTATCGTATAGTTCCAGGGCATCGAAGATGCTATCGAAGAGTTTGTCGTAATAATGCCGGGCAAAAGGACATTCGTCTGGATTGCAATGTCCTTTTTTGTCGTTGAAGCAGATGTGTTCCTTGGATGTGAACTCGATGGCTTTGACCTTCGCCTCTTTCTGGTGGAAGAGTTCCATCGTGTTCATGGCGACGGTCTTGATGGAATTCTTGCTGGTGAGGTAGAAGATGCGGTCAAGTTTTCCCTCGCCGAAGAGAAGAAGGTTCGGATAGAGGACGGATATCGTCTTTCCGATTCCTGTCGGAGCCTCGATGAAGACTTTCTTTTGTTCCTCTGCGGCTTTGGAGACGAAGTCCATCATCTTTTTCTGCCCATCCCTGAAGTCCGAAAATGGGAAGGCAAGTCCCTTGCAGGAGTCGTTTCTTTCCTTTTTGAAACGCTGGACCTTCTTTTCAAACCTTGTATAGCGCAAAATCAGATCCAGGACAAAGGTCTCGAGTTCTTTTCTGGAGTAGGATTGTCTGACCTGCTTGGAAATCTTGTAGTTCTGCTGCTTCAGATAGGTCATGAGGACTTCGACCCGGGGAAGGTTCTTCTCTACGGCAAGCATGTAAGCATAGAACATCGCCTGACCGAGATGCCACTGGCCGTGGTCATGGATGAATTCATCGAGTTCGGCCACCGTGGTCTTGATTTCCTCGACGGTCGCGGTATTTCCTTTTTCGTTGAAGATGACGCCATCGGCCTTGCCGGAGACGTTATAGACATACTCTTCCTGGCGGAAGGTCATATGGAGAGGGTATTCCGAAAAATAACCATCCTCCTGTTCTCTTTGGTAGAGAGCATGAAGCCTGGTTCCTTCCTGCATGCTTGATTGGTTGAAGATCCTGTTATCGAGATGCCCTTTTCGCAAAAGAACGTCGACGATATCATGAACGGAGAGCGTTTCAATGATTGGCATAGCTCTTTATTCTATCATGCTTCTTGTTTCGTTTGTGAAAAATATGAAGGCATGGGTGGCAATTTCCCATATATGCATAGATCGCGGTTCTCGAACATCAACAGCTACCAGACGGAGAAAACGAAATGGAGCAAGCCCGCCATGCTTGTGGCAGAGGCCTACTCCATCCGCTTTCTCGACTACCTGCATATCAGGATAGTCAAGGACGATAAGGTAAGATTGAAACCCTGAGAAGACATCAGGGATTCTGAGGCTGGCTTGCCCGGCCCGCACGGCGGGAAACCAGACCGTGTTCGTGGCATCCGTTGAGCCCTAGCCAAAGGGCAATACATGGATGCATGGTTTTCCTGTTGTGATGATACAACAAAAGGGGTGCCTTTGCCAAGGTATAAGTTCTCTTTCGACACAGAAAGACACTGCAAACACTTACTTTCTTCCTGTGTCTCAGAGAACTTATACCTTATGTTTTATCCTTAACAACTATTTGTATCACTTAATATAAAAGATAACCCGGGTAAATTCCTTTGGAAAATCTTGGATTAAGGCTTGCAATGGTCCTTTGAGTTTGCTAGAATATCCAAGCTGCTTAAAACAGCAATGATGGCCCGATAGCTCAGCTGGCAGAGCACGGCACTGAAAATGCCGGTGTCGGCGGTCCGACTCCGCCTTGGGCCACCATCTATAGAATGATATGACCAGCCTTGTGCTGGTTTTTTAAAATCAAAAAAAGAATCCGTAATCCTCTTTCGGGGACGGATTCTTTTTTTCTTATTCGACGCTCTTCAGGGATTCGACCATCTGAATCGTCTTGCTTCTCTTGGCAAGGACCAGATTGATGAGAATGGCGACACCGAAGGTGAGGAGGAAAGATAGAAAATAGGATAAGATGCTGATGTAGTAGATGTATTCGACAAGCTCGACGATGTTTGTCATCAATACGGCCAGCATGAATGGGTAGCCTAGACCTAGACCGAACAAAACGCCTACGGCCGTCAATGTCATGGATTCGATCAAAAGAGAACGCAATATCTCGAAGCTGTTGAAGCCGAGGACCTTCAATGTCGCAATATCCCTGCTTCTTTCCTTGAAGTTCATCAGGGAAAGATTGTATAGCACGACGACACCTAAGAGGATGGCAAAGATCTTGACGGCGTTTGTCATGACCAGAATTCCGGACAGGACGGATTCAATCCTTTCCTGCCATTCTTTCTGTGTCTTGGCATCGGATACGGAGGAAAGGGTTTGAAGCTTATCCTTGATAGCGGATATATCAGCTTCGGAAGAGACATCGAGGGCAGCGGACTGGTAAAGGAGTTCACCTTGACCATGGAAGATGCTGTTTCCTTCATGGACCATGATTCCGTTGTAGAAGAAGGCCTGGTAGATGGTGTCGACCTTCTCCTTGTATTCGACATTGTTATATAGGAAGAATATCTCGTCGCCTACTTTGCAATCGAGTTTGCGACTGATTTTTTCGGAGATGGCGATGCCATCGATGGAAAAATCGACCTTTTTAAGTCTGGATTCGTCAGGGACGATATAGAAGGTCGTATCTTCCCTCGGCCCGTCTTCAAGATAGGCAGTGCAGGTTGCCGTGATGCTGCTTTCGAAGTATTCGATACCATCGATGGCGTACAGGTCTTCTTCAAGCTGCTTTTTAGATATCGATGCATTGAAGTTGAGGGTGATGTCTTCGCCTCGGAAATGGTCGATGTCCTCCTGGATACCGTAATTGACGGTGTCTTCGATTCCGAATCCGCACACAAGGAGGGCGGTGCAACCCATGACACCTAAGATGACCATCAGTGATTTGGCTTTGTTTAGGAAGATATTTCTCATTGCCATCTTCAAGGAGAAGAAGCCGGTTTTTTCATTTGCATAGACTTCTCTCCCTTTCTTCTTCATCTTGACGACTTTGGGTCTCATCGATTCGCATGGCTTGAGGGATACTTCCCTGTGACAGGTCAGGAAGGTGACGAAGGCGGAGAAGAGAAGGAAGATCAGGGCTGTCAGAAGCCCGTATAGGACTGGGAAATGATATTGTCTCCCAGGAAGTGTATATATGATATTGTATTTGTTTCCGAGGATGGAAGGGATGAGGAGAGGCCCGACAATCTCTCCAATCAGCGTGCTAAGGAAGACCAGTGAACAGGTAAGGGATATATAGAAACCATAGATGTGTTTCTTTCCGACTCCGAGAGCTTTCAAAGTCCCAATCTGGTTTCTGTCCTTCAAGACAAGCTGTGAGAGGGTCGTCAGGATGACAAGTACGGCGACTAAAAAGAAAACCATCGGGAAAACGAAGGTGAACTGCCTTGCCTGTTTCACGTCATTGTAGACCGTGACATAGAAAGGCATCTGGGAACGCCTGGTGACGTAATAGAGGTTGTTGTCTTCCTTGGACGAATAATAGTCACGGATTTCTCTGGAAAGGCTGTCAAGGTCCCTATCTTTGGATGCTTTGATAAGATATTGGTTTGGATTGGTGATGTACTGGCTATCCATGGAGTTGAAGCCAAGATAGGAAGCGACGGCTGAATAGATGATGTTGACGTATTGCGACTGGAAATTGTTCGTAAAGAGAGATAGGACAGCCTTTTTGAAGGCGGAATCGGAAATCAGGACGACACTGCTCTGATAGGCTGCCTTGTTGATGTTTTCCGGATAATCCATGAATCCGGTGATGGTCATGTCAAGGTCTATCTTATCCTGGCTGAAGATGTTCTTTCCACCATCTTTGAGGAATGTATCCAGCATGGGAATGAGATTCTTCATGGATTCACTCTTATAGGAAGATATATCCAAAGAAAATGAAATCGGTCCACCTTCGATGAATTTTGAACCGACTTCTTCCCTGATGGACCTGTCGACATAGACGAAATCCTTCTTCGTAATATCGATATCGGTATCATAGATGGACGAGATCTTGGGAAGGTCTCTTACCACCGAGAGATAAAAAGAATGACTGAGTCCCTTGACCGGGAGATAGAATCTTCCTTCGATCTCTTCGCCATCCTCCAGAAACGAAGACAGCCTTTCTTCATCGTCCTTGTCATAATGCTGTGTGGTGACCCATAGGTCGGCTAGGTTTCCCTTTGCAAAGACGGAATCGACCTGCGTTTCAAAGACGTCGGCATTGCTGATGAGACCGCAGAAGAGGGTCACGGCGATAGCGCCGATGGCGATGATGGAAAGGAACTGGGCTATATTCTTCTTCAAGGTCCTGAGCATCATCCTGAAAAGGATGTCGGATGTCGATGTGACTTGTTTCTTCACCATTCCACATCCTCCGGCTTCTTCGGGTCTGGATTGTGTTCATCCGCGATGATCTTTCCATCGGAGATACGAAACAGCCTTGTCGCACAGTCGGCAATCTTGGCGTTGTGGGTGACGATCAGGATGGTCTTATGGTAGTCGACGGAAATATCATGAAGCAGCTTCAGGATGCTGGCACCTGTCTTCTTGTCCAAAGCTCCTGTCGGTTCGTCGCAGAGAAGAATCTCGGGATTTTTGACGACGGCCCTGGCGATGGCTACACGCTGCTGTTCTCCGCCGGATAGCTGGCTTGGGAAGTTGTCCGCTCTTTTTTCCAACCCTACTTTCTTCAGGATTTCATAAGGGTTGAATGGATTCTTGGCGACGCTTGCGGCCAAAGCGACATTTTCCAGTGCCGTGAGATTCGGCATGAGGTTATAGAACTGGAAGACGAAGCCGATGACTTCCCTGCGGAAGAGGGAGAGCTTCTTTGCATCATATCCGGTGATGTCTTCCTTTCCTACGAGATAGGTTCCCTGACTTGCATTGTCCATGCCTCCGAGGATATTCAGCAACGTGGATTTTCCAGCACCGGATGCTCCTAGGATGACACAGAATTCTCCCTTTTCAATCTTCAGGGAAACATCGTCCAGGGCACGGACTTCATTCTCCTGTCCGGGATTGTAGATCTTCGATAGATGTGAAATTTCAATTTGACTCATAAGATACCCTTTAGTAAAACCATACTATTTTAACAAAGTCATGGTGGCATATACGATTGTTTTTTAAGAAACTTCCGAGACTAAAAAGAAAGAAGCCGGTCTGGCTTCTTTCTTTCATAATATGGTTAGTTGCGATGGTCTTCCCATTTCCAGTTGGCAATCTCAGGCATGTCGAGACCGACTTCATGGATGTACTGCTTATGCTCGACAAGCTTGTCGGACATCTTCTGGTAGAGGCTTGCAGCTTTTGTTCCAAGCTGGGGAAGCCTCAAAATGGCATCCTGGACGAGATGATATCTGTCGATGGAGTTCTGTACTCGCATGTCAAACGGAGTGGTGATGGTTCCTTCCTCGCGATAGCCTTCGACCTTGAGGTTGCGATTATGGCGATGGTAGGTGAGCTCATGGATGAGGGTCGGGTAGCCGTGGAAGTTGAATATGATGGGCTTGTCCTTGGTGAAGAGAAGGTCATACTGTTCATCGCTCATGCCATGAGGATGGAGTGAACTCGGCTGTAGTTTGAAGAGATCGACGACGTTGATGACGCGGATCTTCAGCTGTGGCAGCTCCTTGTTGAGGATGCTGACGGCAGCAAGGGTTTCCAGAGTCGGCGTCTCGCCGGCACAGGCCATGACGAGGTCCGGTTCTTCTCCCTGGTCATTGCTTGCCCATTCCCAGATGCCGATGCCCTGGGTGCAGTGCTTGACAGCCTCTTCCATGCTCAGCCACTGCGGACGTGGATGTTTGCTGGCGACGATGACGTTGACATAATTCTTCGTCTTCAGGCAATGATCCATGCAGGAGAGGAGACAGTTGGCATCCGGTGGCAGGTAGAGCCTGACGACATCCGCCTTCTTGTTGGCAATGTGATCGAGGAAACCTGGATCCTGGTGGGTGAAGCCGTTGTGGTCCTGTTGCCAGACGGTGGAGGCAAGGATGAGGTTGAGGGATGCAATCTCTTCTCTCCAGGTGAGCTGGTTGCAGACCTTGAGCCACTTGGCATGCTGGGCAACCATGGAATCAACGATTCTTGCAAAGGCTTCATAGGAGGCAAAGAAACCGTGCCTTCCTGTCAGAAGGTAGCCTTCCAGCCAGCCTTCATCGCAATGTTCGGAAAGCATGGAATCGATGATTCTTCCTTCCGGAGCGAGGAATTCGTCGCTTTGCAGGGTTTGGTTGTCCCATTGCCTGTTGCTGGCTTCAAAGACATAATTGAGTCTGTTGGACATCGTCTCATCAGGACCGAAGATACGGAAGTTGTCAGGATTTTCCTTGATGACGTCACGGATGAACTTGCCAAGTTCAATCATGTCCTGGCCCTCCAAGGCACCATGGGATTTGATGTCGAAGGCGTAGTTCCTGAAATCAGGCATCCTGAGGTCACGAAGAAGTTTGCCGCCGTTGGCATGCGGATTGGCACCCATCCTGCTCTTTCCCTTCGGGGCAAGTTCCTTCAGCTCCGGCTTGAGATGACCTTCTTCATCGAAGAGCTCTTCCGGCTTATAGGAATGAAGCCAGTCGGAGAGCAACTTGAGATGTTCTTCTTTGTCCATCGGAATCGGAACCTGGTGAGCTCTGAAGGAGCCTTCGACCTGTTTTCCGTCGACCACCTTGGGTCCGGTCCATCCTTTCGGCGTGCGAAGGACGATCATCGGCCAGAACGGCCTTGTGGTATCTCCGGTTTCTCTTGCATGTTTCTGGATTTTCTTGATTTCCTCGATGCATTTATCCATGGCCTTGGCCATCTTCATATGCATCTCCATCGGGTCGTCTCCTTCGACGAAGATCGGATTCCATCCGGAACCTTCAAGGTATTCCTTCAGTTCCTTGTGGGAAATCCTGGAAAAGACCGTCGGGTTGGCAATCTTGTAGCCGTTCAGATGGAAGATGGGAAGCACGGCTCCGTCATGGATCGGATTGAGGAACTTGTTGCTTTGCCAGGAAGTGGCAAGAGGACCTGTCTCCGCTTCGCCGTCACCGACGATGACCGTCGCGATCAGATTCGGATTGTCAAAGACGGCACCGAATCCGTGGAGCAGGCTGTAGCCTAGCTCACCGCCTTCATTGATGCTTCCGGGAGTCTCCGGGGCACAGTGACTGGGGACGCCACCCGGGAAGGAGAACTGCTTGAAGAGTTTTTTCAGTCCAGCCTCGTCCTGGGTGATGTTCGGATAGATTTCCGAATAGGATCCGTCAAGATAGTCGTTGGCGATGAAGAAGTTGCCTCCATGTCCCGGACCGGAAAGAAGAATCATATCGAGGTCATATTTCTTGATGACGCGGTTGCAGTGGACGAACACGAAGTTCTGACCGGGGACGGTTCCCCAGTGTCCGACGATCTTCTTCTTGATGTCATCGTGGGTCAAAGGCCTTTTCAGAAGCGGATTGTCAAGTAGGTAGAGCTGGCAGGCGCTTAAGTAGTTGGCGGCTCGCCAATAGGCATTCATCTTTTCAAGGAGGCTATTGGTGATCGGCCCTTTTTCTTCACATGTTGTTTTCATGGGATGGTGTCCTTTCATACTTCTTAATATTATAGGAAGGTTGCCTGTCAAATTGGCAACAATGACTTTGCTTTCATCAAAAATTTGGACAAAAACAGACAAAGGTCACCATGAAGGTGACCTTTGTCATTCAAGCACGTATTCGACGATCTGACAGTTGTCGATGCTGTATGGGGCAAAATCCTTGTTTTCCATGTCTTTGAAATAGAGATTGACGACTCTTGACATGCCACCGTGGGCAACGATGAAGATGGTCTTGACCTTGCCGTCATATTCCCTTTTCAGCTTTTCGAAGAACCTTGCGACTCTATGGTAGACATCGAAGTAGCTTTCGCCGTGTGGATATCTTTTGAAATAGGAGGTCCTTTGCTTCAGATAGGCAGGGTTGTCCAGTCTGCTCTGACCTTCCATGTCGCCATAGAATTCTTCCTTGAGATCCTCATCGATGAGGATAGGAATGTTTCTATTTCCACGGATGATTTCAGCTGTCTCCTTCGCTCTTGAAAGCGGGGAGGAGAAAATCAGGTCAATAGGTGTGTCAAGAAGCTTGTCATGGGCTTCTTCTGCCTGTCTTCTGCCGGTTTCGTTGAGGGGAATTTCGATATGGCCCTGGATCTTCATCTGAAGATTCCAGTCCGTCTGTCCATGCCTGGTGAAAAGGATACGGATCATCCAGGCTTAGAAGAGCTTCTTCCGGATGATGGTGGCATCTGCTTCCGGAGAGACGGAGATAAGGGAGATTTCGACACCGAGAAGCTTCTCGATGGTCTCGATGTAGTTGCGACAGTTGACAGGAAGCTCTTCATAGGTGCGGCAGGTGGAGATGTCTTCTTCCCAGCTTGGAAGGGTGATGCTTTCTGTCGTGACCCTGGCAAGTTCGCTGACGGTGGACGGCATGTAGTCGATTTCCTTTCCATCGAGGAAGTACTTGGTGATGATTTTGATTTCCTTGACGGCGGAAAGGACGTCAAGAAGCATGATGGCGACATGCTTCACACCGGTGATGTTCTTGACATAGGTAAGCTGTGGGATATCAAGCCAGCCGACTCTTCTCGGTCTCTTGGTGACAGTGCCATATTCATGGCCTTTTTCACGGATGGCATCTCCGTCCTTGTCGAAGATTTCGCTCGGGAACGGTCCTTCACCGACTCTGGTGGTGTAGGCTTTCATGATACCGATGATCTCATTGACGGAGTCAAGCGGCAAACCAGTGTTGTTCGGGATGGCCGTAGCCAAAGGAGAGGAAGAAGTGACATAGGGGAAGGTGCCATAGTTCAGGCAGAGCATGGAACCCTGTGCTCCTTCAAAGAGTATTTTCTTTCCCTGCTTGAGGGCGTTGTGAAGGAAGACGGTGGTATCTGTGACAAGATGCTTCAGATCCAGCTTTTCAGCGACGTCAAGAAGTTCAGTATAGAGCTCTTCAGGGTCGAAGGTCTTTCCGCCATAGGCCTTGAGCTCGAGGTTCTTCAACGGTACGACGGCAAGAAGACGCTTATGGAGGTATTCCTTGTCGAGCAGGTCTCCCATACGGATGGAGAGTCTTGCGGCCTTGTCTTCATAGGCAGGACCGATGCCATTCTTGGTCGTTCCGATCTTGTTGTCACCAAGAGCAGCTTCCCTGGCTTTGTCGATTTCCGGATGATATGGAAGAAGGACGGTGGCACGGCTGGAGATGATTAGATTGAACTTTTCGACACCCTTTGCCTTGAGGTTGTTGATCTCTTCGAGCATGGAGAATGGATTGATGACCATTCCGTCGGCAAGGACGTTGGTCACTTTCGGATTCAGGATGCCGGAAGGAAGAAGCCTTAAAGCATACCTTACGCCATGATGCTGGATGGTGTGACCGGCATTGTTGCCTCCCTGGGAACGGACGACAATCTCTGCCTGGGCTGCATAGTAATCGGTGATCTTTCCTTTACCCTCATCACCCCACTGCATGCCTTCGACTGCTAATGTGGACATGAAAAAAGCCTCCTTAATGTTATATGTCTTTTTTGTAACAAGTAGTGAGTGCTTATTACTTATCGATTCTATCACTTTACTTGGTCAAGATAAAACCTTTTTGCATCATCTTTTGTTTTCGGCCATGAAAGAGTTTTCCTCCCCTTTTTCACTGGGAGAAGAAACAGATGCAGGCTTTGGCTCTGTTTTCATTCTGTCTTAGTATCATGTCGCTACCTTCTAGGCTAGGATATAGATGTATGAGAATCCGATGATTGATATTCAGACATGAAGTCACATCTATGATTATTGAATGCAACTTTGGTGTGAACTGGACGGATATTCGCAAAGATTACTCAACGACCTCAGATTTAAAAAATGATTCCCTTGAAAACATGGCTACAAGAAAAGACAGGGGATGCCCCTGTCAGTTCCTGAAAGTCAATGTGAAGGTCGAACCGGATCCCAGAACGGAGTCTACATGGATGCCGATGGAATCGTTCAGGCAGATATGCTTGACGATGCTAAGGCCGAGGCCTGTTCCGCCAAGCTTCCTGCTTCTTGCCTTGTCGACCCTGTAGAAGCGCTCGAAGATACGATTTTTATCTTCCTCGGGAATGCCGATTCCGGTATCCTTGATGGCAAGGCTCTTCTTTCCCTTGTCAAAGAAGAAAGAGATGCTTCCGCCTTCTTTGTTGTAGTGAATGGCGTTTTCCAGGAGGTTCTTGATGAGCATCGAGGCATCTTCCCTGGTCATGGTGACAAGGAAGTCCTCACCTTCAAGACAGGTCTTGATGCCTTTCTTTTCTATTTCTGAATGGAATCCGACGATCTCCTCATCCACGATTTCCTTCAGGGAGAGAGACTCTTTTTCATTTTTGTCTTCCCTGGCTTCAAGCCTGGAGAGTTCGAGCATTTCGATGACGATTTCGTTCATCCTTCTTGCTTCGCTCAAGATGCGTTCAAGGTCAGCATCGATCTCTTCTTTCTCGGTGACGAAACCGTTTTTGATCATTTCCGAGTAGCCCATGATGGACGTGAGAGGCGATTTGAGCTCATGGCTGGCATTGGCAAAGAAGTCCCGCTTTGCCTTTTCCAGGTTCTTTTCGAGGGTGATGTCGCTGAAAGTCAGGATGACACCTTTCTTGGATCCATCCAACCAGTCTGCCTCGAATCGGCTTGATAGGACTAGGAACGTATGATGGGAGACTTCGGCTTCCTTCTGGCTCTCGCCGTTGTCCATCGCCTCATGGAAGAGCTCGGCGAATTCCGGCCTGATGGTGACATTGAAGAGGGAGGCTGTCTTCTGCTCCTGATAGTGGAAGAGTTCCCTCAGATAGGAATTGATCAGGATGACGTCAAGATTCTCGTTTAAGATGAGAAGACCTTGCTTCATCGAATCGATGATGAAGCTCAGCTTCTCCTGCTCCTTGGTCAGGGATTGAATCTTATCCTCGATGAGGCTCTTGGTCTTGTCGACCTGATAAGAGAGGGATTCGATTTCAATCTCCCTGGGCAGCTCTTCCTCGCTGACGATCTTAGAGAGACGGTTGACCTGACTCTTCAGAGGCTTGAGAGACTGGTTGATGGCATAATAGTCGACAAAGATGGTTATGGCAAGAACAAGAATGAAGATGCCGATAGAGATGGCGATGGCCGAATTGATCTGAGAATTGATGGCTGAGACCGGTATGGAAACACGGACATAAAGCTTCTGCCCGCATGCCCTGGCTAAGTAGAGCATATCCTTCTTCAAAGTCGTCGAATACCTGGTATAGAAATTGCCAAGATGGACGATCTCCGGTCTTTCCAGATGGTTTTCTTCGATCTCGTTTCTGTCGGAATCATATTTCACTTCGCCGGTCGTGGCATCGATGAGGGTGATTCTCAGTTCCGTATTGGATGAATGGATGAGGTTGAGCGTCGTATAGTCTTCTATATCCTGTCCGTCCTTCATTTTTTCTCCTATGACATCGACGGATAGGTTGAGATAGTTCTTCAGCTCCTTTTTTGTGTTCTTCTCGTTGATCTGTCCCATCAGGAAGAGGGACGGAATCAGAAGAAGGAGAAGGGAACACAAGGTGATAAGGGCGTGGTAAATGATTAGTTTTTTTCTCATGTCATATGATGTATCCGATGCCATATATGGTACGGATGAAGTTCTCCTTGTCTTTGAGCTTCTTTCTTAAAGAGGCGATATGCATATCGATGCTTCGCGATTCGATTTCGAGGTCATAACGATAGACCTTTTCATAGATTTCCTGCCTGGTGATGACCTTGTCAGGATGGGAAAGCAGGAGGCGGAGAATCTCAAATTCCGTATTGGTGAGAAGAATGCTTTTTCCGTCGACCTTCACATCATGGTTTTGAGGGTCGAGTTCGACACCGTGATAGGAAAGCACCTCCTTGTCGAAACGGAACCTGGCATTGACCCTGGAGATGAGCTCCAGGATGTCAAAAGGTTTCTCGATATAGTCGTCGGCTCCGCTATCGAGGCCTTCGACTTTGTCCATGGTCATTCGTTTCGCGGAGATGATGATGAGTCTGACGCTGTCGTTTTCCCTGTCGGAACGGATTTTCTTGAGAATGTCCATTCCCGAACAGTCCGGAAGCATCAGATCCAAGAGGACGAGATCGGGCTTCTTTTCCTCAAAGGCGGAAAGGAAATCCTTTCCGGTCTCAAAGGAATGGACTTCATAGCCTGTCTTCTGAAGGGATACGTGGATGATCTTGGAAATGTCGACATCATCTTCGAGTGAATAAATGACTTTCATAGGTCCTCCTAGATGATCTGCTTGTCTTTGTAATAGCCGCTGAGGATGTAGATGACCCATTCGGCGATGTTTGTGCTGTGGTCGGCGATTCTTTCAAGATATTTTACTACCAATGCGGTGAAAACCGTGTATGCAGATGAATTTTCTTTTGCGGAATCCTCTTGGATGAGGCTTTTGATGAGGCTGTCGTATTCATTGTCCACATGGTCATCGCTTAAGATGACTTCCCTGGCAAGGGCGATGTCGCGATGGATGTAGGATTGGATGCTGTCATGGACCATCTTCATGACATAGTCGGTCAGCTTCTTTATCCTGTCGTTGCCCTTGCTCGGGTTCTTCAGCTTCAAGGAGAATTCAAGGACATCCTTGGCATGGTCTCCGAGACGCTCCAGATCATGGACCATCGACATGATTCCCGTCACCTTCCTTAGGTCGTCGGCATACAGCCTCTCCTTGATCATCAGATGGAGGGCATCTGATTCGATCCAGCGTTCATAGGCGTTGACTTTCTCATCATTCACCGGCGGATAGAACTTCCCGACATCATAGTTCAGATAGACGTCGATAGCATAGGAGAGGTTCTTTTCGACCACTCCGGCCATCTCTAAGATCAGATTGTCGAGCTGCCTGATTTCGTTTTCGATATCCATAGTTTCCTTCTTCCTTTCCTTTAACCAAATCTTCCTGTGATGTAGTCTTTCGTCTTTTCCATCTTCGGATGGGAGAAAATTTCGCTCGTATAGTTGCATTCGATGAGGTCTCCGAGCATGAAGAAGGCCGTGTAGTCCGAGATTCGGCTTGCCTGCTGCATGTTGTGGGTGACGATGATGATGGTATAGTCCTTCTTCAGCTCTCCGATGAGGTCCTCGATTTTCTTTGTGGCGATGGGGTCAAGAGCGCTGGTCGGCTCATCCATCAGGATGACGTCCGGTTCCATGGCGATGGCCCTGGCGATACATAGACGCTGCTGCTGACCGCCGGACATGCCGATGGCCGATTCCTTCAGCCTGTCCTTCACTTCATCCCATAGGGAAGCCTTCCTTAAGGATTGTTCGACGATCTGGTCCAGGATGGCTCTCTTCCTGATACCCTGGCAGCGTGGACCATAGGCGATGTTGTCATAGATGCTCATCGGGAAGGGGTTAGGCTGCTGGAAGACCATGCCTACGATCGTCCGAAGCACCATGGGGTGGTAGGAATTGATGTCTTTGCCAAGGTATTCGATCTTCCCAGTGATGTGACAATCGGGGATCAAGTCGTTCAGCCTGTCAAGACAGCGAAGAAAAGTCGATTTTCCGCATCCGCTAGGTCCGATGAAGGCCATGACGGTGTTTTTCCTGATCTGAAGGTCGATGTCTTTCAGGACATGGTGATTGCCATAGCTCAGATTGACCTTTTTGCAGTCGAAGATGATGGGATGGCTGTCAAGCTCCTTTTCGGCTTCGTCCTGCTTTTTGAAGAGTTCCTCTTCGATCGGGTCCGTATTCAGACCCTCCGTGAGCAGGCTTGACATGGTTGTGTTTTGTTCTGATTGCATATGTTACCTCTTGAATTTCTTCATGAATCGATATGAGATGAGTTTCACGATGAGGTTGAGCACCAAATCGATGAACAGGATGATGATGGCAACTCCGCAACTGGCATCATAGTTCGGATTTTCTCCTGCGCAGAGAGACCAGATGTGGAGGGCAAGGGTGGCAGAACCTTCCGTCAGAAGAATCTTGTCCTTGATGGCTGTCCCGGTGGCATAGATCAGGGCCGCACTTTCTCCGATGATTCTTCCGATGGCAAGAAGGACCGCTGTCAAAATGCCAGGCAAGGCATTTGGAAGCATGATTTTGAAGATGGTCTGGCTGTCGCTGGCACCGAGAGCCAAAGATGCACTCTGATAATGCTTTGGGACGGTCTTGATGGCTTCGATGGTCGTCTTGATGATGGTCGGAAGAAGAAGGATGGCCATGGTAAGGGCGCCGGAAAGCAAACTTCCGCTCGTCGTCAGCTTCATGGCGTTGAGCATAGGGACGAAGATGATGGCTCCGGCCAGACCATATATGATGGTAGGGATTCCTCCGGCCAGGTCGACAAGGGTCTCCAGGATTCTGGAGATACGAGGGTTCTTGCAGACGAGGGACAGGTAGATGGCTGCTCCGATTCCCAGGGGGAGTGCAAAAAGAAGGGTCATGCCGATCATGATGAGGGTGGAAATCAAAGAACCACGGATACCACCGCCCATGGTGGAGATGTTGACGCTTCTTAACTCATCTCCTTTTTTGAATTCCTCAGCCATCTTCTCTGCCCCGTCCTTGGCAAAGGCTAGATATAGCTTCTCTCCATGGATGAGAATGCCGCTTTCGATGGTGGAACCGACATGGATGTCGAAAAGGGCGCCATCGGAGATACTTTTCAGGTTGTTGAAGGGAGAGCTTTTGTCGATGTAGCTGACGATGACGACCTTTTCCTTGTTGTTGTCCAAGGAATCTTCAAGGCCGATACCCCAGTTTTCGGCAAAATAGATGCCATCGATGTCTGGATCGTCAAACTTCATGTCGCTGACTTTTCCTTCATAGGTGAGGGTCTCTGTCTTTACGTTGTAGTCTCCCGTCAGGAATCCTGGCGTGATCATCTTGTATCCCTTGGAGATGACAAAGAAGAGGATGAGGCCGAGAATCAGGACGCCGAAGGAGGAAAAGATATACGCCAAAGAGTTTCTGGTGACGTCTTTGAACGTCCGGTATTTCTGTGAAAAGGTCTTAGCGTGCATTTTGACTACCCCTGGATATCCGACTGTTGATGAAGGAAAGAAGGAGATTGCTTGATAGGATGATGAAGATAAGGAGAAGGCCGACGCTGAACTTGATGTCGTATTTCAATCCGGAAGCTTCGCTAAGTCCCTGAAGCATCGTGGTCGTCAAGGTCCTTGTCGTATCAAAGGGGTTGAAATTAGGACCGCTTCCGGCATTTCCGCAGACCATGGTGACGGCCGTTGCTTCTCCCAAAGCCCTTGAGATACCAAGGATCAGCCCGGCAAAGATGCCGCTCTTGGCTGATTTCAGGACGACCCGGAAGTTGGTCTCGCTTCTTGATGCTCCCAAAGCCAGAGAACCTAGTTCAAGGCTGTGGTTGACGCTCTTGATGGCGGTGATGGAGAGCATGGTGACGCTTGGCATGGACATCATGGTCAAGACGATGACGACGGCAAAGGTGGACAGTCCTCCTGCCGACTGGTAATGGAAGAGGCTGCATAGGGACTTGACCCACCCTGTGACCATGGCCTGACCGAACATGCCATAGATGACGGAGGGAACGGAGGCAAGAATCTCAATGACGCCGTTGAGGAAGGCTCCTACGGGCCGAGGTGACATCTTGACGATGACTAAAGCCGTCAGAATCGAAATGGGTGCCGTCAAGAGCATGGAAAGAAGGGTGATGTAGATGGTGTTTATGATGATATAGCCTGCCCCATAGACGGCTGTTCCTCCTTCCCACTGGCTTCCGAAGAGGAAGTGCCAGAAGGAAACGTGGTATTCGACTCCCTCGATGGTATAGCCTTTGACGAATGGCTGGATTCCCTTGACGGCGATGAAGACGACGATGAAGATGACGGCCGAGGCCGAAATGGCTGCCAAAAGGAACAGCAAAGAGCGGACCATAAGGTCCGCCTTTGTCTTTTTTCTGGCTTTCTTGATCGTTTGCTCCCGATGTATGAATCTTAAGCTACGATTACTTGATTCCATGTTTTCTTGGTTCCCTGATAGATGGCTTTGAGTGTCTCGGCGTCGGTTTCCCTATAGGTATTCTTGGAATTGACCACGGCGACGATGGCGTCGGTGCAGATCTTTCCGAATGTTCCTTCGGCTGCAGGTTCATTGCTTTCCAGTTCTCTGGAAAGGAAGCCTACATCCAGCTTTCCGGTGGCATCATCCTTGGTGGCTGTGGCCTGGGTGTGCTTGAAGGCATCGCCGGAACCGGTGTGGTTGTGGTTGGCGATGAAGTTTCCGCAGAGCGGGGAGAATGCGCTTGTCAGGGCCTTGGCGATCTTCTCGCAGGAAGTGGATCCTCCGAAGTAGACCGTGATGTTCTTGTTGTCTTCGTTGATGATGGGATAGGTGTTCTTGATGTCGTTCCAGGATTTGTCGGAGGCAGAAAGGGAGATGATGCCGTCGTTTGCCTTGATGATGGCCTTTCCTTCCGTAGTTCCCATATAGGCTGTGAAGGCTTCGACGATCTGCTTGACCTTGCTATCTGCAGCATAGTCATTCCTGGTGACGTAGTTGAAGTTTCTTGTCAGTTGATAGGTATTGTTGAGGACGTTTGCCTCGCTTGGATTGACACCATCATATTTCAGTCCGATGAGTGTGGAAGATTCAAGGCTTGAAAGGGAGATATATCCAATACCATATTCATCGTTCTTGATGGAATTGATCATATCGCCGTTGCTATTTACCGTGATGAATCCAGCTCCGAGCTTGCTGTCGTCACTCTTGGCGCTGCCCATACCGATCTTGGTGAAGAATCCGTCTCTTGTTCCGGATGTGGTATCCCTGGTGTAGAACTTGATGGCTTTGGTGGTATCAAAGTCAGCCTTAGTGCTGGTCTTTGCTTCTTCCGAGCTTGTTGCGGTGTCAGAAGAGGTTGTTGAGCTGCAGCCGACAAGGCTCATTGCAAGAGCGATGAGAGAGAGGCTTCCCGTCATGATTTTTTTGTTCATTTTCTTTGTCCTTTATTTTGTACGCCAATAGTCTAAGGAAATGCCCTGTTCCCTTCTACCTAGCCGTTGTAAAAGATTGTAAAGGAAATGTAAAATTCGATAATTGTTTCATATTTTGCCTACTTTCTTTATAATGAAGGCATGGAAAACATGGACAAAGACAAGATTCTGGAAGATATGATCCGGAAATTGAGGGAAGGTGCAGACGAAGAAGAAGTCAAGAAGGAGTTTGTCTCTGTCTTCGGAGAGGATGCCCTGAAGGAACTATATCGTAAAAACCAGGGCAAGGATATCTACTCCTCCATGGAGAAAGATGATGTCCTGGTCCTTCTTGCCGAAGAGAATGGTGCCCTTCGTGCCCTGAGTAAGAACATCCTTTTGGATTTGGAGACCGAGGATGATGTTTCCAAGAACATGCTTGAGGATGAGATGGAAAGGCTATCTCAGATTTCTCTTCATTTCAAGAAGGTGAACATCCTTCTTGAACTTCTTCCCTGTGACATGGAGGAAAAGAAGGTGATTCTTGAAAAGGAAGCAGATATTCTGTCTTCCTTGAATAGACTTCATGAAAAAAAGGACTTCCATCTCGTGAGTGAGGAAGTCCCTTCTTTGCTTCAGGATATCGAAGAAGGTATCGTCAGGGAAAATCATTTTCTGTTCCCCTATCTTGAAGAGAATTATTCCTTTGAGGAATTATCCTTCTTCCTTCCTTCTTTTGATGAGGTCGGCTATTGCCTCATCAAAATCCGTTCATAAAAGAAATCAGTGCATCCTTGCTCTTTTCAGCTAAGCTTCCGATGATGGGGAGGGAACCTTTCACAATAAGGTTCTTCCCTTCTTTTTGAATGTCATGGACGCTGCTTCCCAGTCCGCTTCCTTCATGGCTGGAGATAAGAAGGACATCCTTGTTGCTGAAGTCATGGTGAGAGACAAAGCTCAGCACGGCCTGTGGGCAGCTTTCCCAGTAGATGGGATATACGAGGATGATCTGCTGATATTCTGATATGTCAAGTCCGTCATCCTGTATTTCCGGAAGGATGTGGTTCTTCTGGTCTAGGTAGGCCTGTCTTACGCAGGTGTCGTAATCCATGGAATAGGGATTCTTCATGTGGATTTCGTATGTATCGGCATCCTTGATGATTTCCTTTAGATAAGAGACGATGACTCTGCCGTTTCCTTCCTTCAAAAAGGTCTTCTTTCCATCGGACCAGTTTTCGCCGTCTTTGGAATAAAAGGCTATCAATGTCTTCATAATGATACCTCCATGAGCGTTTCCCTGCTTTCCTCAAATCCATTCTTCTTGTAGAACAATTTCAAATTCTTGTAGGTATATAAGGCAACCTTGCTGATACCATCTTTTCTTGATTCGTCAAGATATGCTTGTAGGAATCTGCTTCCAAGGTGTTGACCTGTTTCATCTTTCCTGATGAAGAACTCAATGAGAAAAGCTTCTTTTCTCTCAAGATAAGGAAGGACATAGGAGAAGGCTCCTCCAAGGATGTCTCCTTTTTCATTGAATAATGTGAAGCAGAAGGAATTTGGCATCTTATAGATGGAAAGAAGCCTTTCTGTAGTCGAATCCAGGCTCCAGTCTTCCAAATAAGGTTCCATGGTGAAACTGTCCTTCATGATGGAAGCAAGAGTGGGGATGTCTTCTATCGTTGTCTCTCTAAGAATGTAGTTCATGGAACTATTAAAGCATGGTTTGAAGGAAAAAGAAACCAAAACAAATTTCCTGCACCATATTGATGCAGGAGAGATGTCTTACTGATTGGATGAACTTTGTAACCTCAGCATCATGTTGTAGTAGATGTCGGCAATCGTATCCACCAAGTCGTCTGTCGTAGTTTCCTTGAATTCCTTGAGAGCTTTCTCGTAAGAGGCTTTCTCTTCGTCGTTCATTTCAGAACTCATGTTGTCAAATATCAGCTGCCAGAATTTCTTGGCGTCTTCTTTCTTTGTATAACTATATCGTTGAACATAAATTCTAGGAAAGCTATCAACAAAATGAAAAACACCCTTTAAAATTCTTGGAATCGAATGAATCATCTTTGAAAATCATGTTTTTTATGATTGATTTTTGATTTTTCTTGACCTGAAGCCGACTTTATGTGGTTGAATATATATCGGATTCAGAAAATGAAAACTGCACCTTACCATATCTTATATGAAGATTACTCTGTCATCGTGGTATATAAGGAGAGGGACGTCTTTACCATCCACACCAAGGACAAGAAGACATTCCACCACAATCTTTATTTCTATCTTTCGTGTTATCTGAGAAAGAAGAATGAGGAACTTCACATCGTCCATCGTCTGGACTATGAGACAAGCGGCATCCTTATCTTTGCCAAGGATGTGGAAACGAAGAAGAGACTGCAGGACTGTTTCCTTAAGAGAAATGTCAAGCGCCTATATGAGGCTGTTGTAAGAGAGAATGTTCCTCTATCCTATGAAAAGGAAGTCAGGATGTGTCTAAGTGATGGAAAAAACGGCACCTTGGTAAGAGAGACCTCCATGGAAGAAGGAAAGGAAGCCATCACCTTGCTCAAGGCTTCCAATCATATCCAGATCGGTACGGCCATGGCTGTCGAAATCAAGACGGGAAGAAGAAATCAGATTCGTCTTGCCTTGAAGAAGGAAGGCTTCACTTTGATCGGAGATAAGCGATACGCCCTAGACGAAGCCAAGAGGATGTATCTCAACTGTTATTATCTTTCCTTCCCACCGGAAGCAGGATTGAAGGTGAATACTTTTTTCACTGCGCCTCTTTGGCTCAAGGAAGGTGCTATAGTATCTTGGAAGGCTGAATCAGATATCGGAGGATGATCATGAAAGAATATAAAGACGGACATTATACAGGGGAGCGTGCCCTTTTCAGACTCGGGGACGCAAAAATCGAAAACTGCCTGTTTGATGATGGCGAATCTCCGCTCAAGGAGGCAAGGAACCTGGTTCTCGACCAAGTCACTTTCGGATATAAGTATCCTCTTTGGTACGGAAAGAACCATGAGGTCAGGAACAGCAAGTTCCTTCTCATGTCGCGTTCCGGAATCTGGTATACGGATGACTCCAGGTTCCTCCATTGCGACATCATCGCACCAAAGGAGTTCCGTCGCTGCAAGAACATCTATCTGGAGGATATTCTCTTCCATGATGCCAGTGAGACGCTTTGGTCCTGCGAGAACGTGACTTTGAAGGATGTCACGGCCAAGGGAGACTATCTTCTCAAGGACAGCAAGGATGTCCATGTCGACAATCTCAGGCTGGATGGAAACTATGCCTTTGACGGCGGAAAGAACCTTCATGTCGTAAATTCCGTCCTGAATACGAAGGATGCCTTCTGGAACTGTGAGAACGTCTATCTTGAGAATTGCACCATCAAGGGAGAATATTTTGGCTGGAATTCCAAGAATATCTTCATGAAGGACTGCCTCATCTCTTCCCATCAGGGCTTTTGCTATATGAAGAACATCAGGATGGAAAACTGCAGGATTGAGGATTCCGATCTCATCTTTGAATATTGCCAGGATATCGATTGTGATATCAGGTCCTCTCTTGACAGCGTGAAGAATCCGATATCAGGTGTCATCCATGCTCAATCCGTCAAGGAGATGATCCGTGATGATGAAACGATCGATTTGACAAAGATCCATGTCTATGTCCAAGGCGGAGGAAAAGAACATGAAATATGATTTTGACCTGCCTACGGAACGAAGAAACACGAATCAGATCAAATGGGATTGCAAGGAAGGTGAACTTCCGATGTGGATTGCCGATATGGATTTCAAGACGTCTCTTCCGATTCAGAAGGCATTGAAGAAGAAGGTGGAGGAAGGAATCTATGGCTATACCTATCCCTATGAAAGCTTCTTCAAGGCATATCAGGATTTTTATCTTGAAAGACACCATCTGAAGCTGGAACGTTCCTGGATGATGTTTTCGACAGGCGTCGTTCCGACGATTTCTTCCAGCGTCAGGAAGCTGACCAAGGTCGGGGATAGCATCGTGGTCCTTTCACCGGTGTATAACATCTTCTATAATTCCATCGTCAACAACCAGCGAAACATCCTTCAGGTACCTCTCCTTTATGAGGATGGCAAGTATTCTATCGACTTTCCTGCCCTTGAAAAGGCTTTCAAGAAGGAAGAGACGACCATGATGATTCTGTGCAACCCTGCCAATCCGGTATCGAAAATCTGGACAAAGGAAGAACTTGCCGAGATTGGAAAACTTGCCAAGGAACATCACGTCGTTGTTCTGAGCGATGAAATCCATGCTGAGATCGTCAGGCCCGGAAAGGAATATGTTCCTTTCATTTCGGCAAGTCAAGACTGCATGGAGAATTGCGTGATGGCTATCAGTGTCACCAAATGCTTCAACCTTGCCGGCATCCAGACCTCCCTTGTCGTCGTTCCGAATCCGGAGCTGAGAAGGAAGGTCAACAGGCAGATCAATACCGATGAGGTAGCTGAGCCCAACGTCTTTGCCTGTGTTGCCTCGGAGGCTGCCTTGAATGATTCAAGGGACTTTTTAGACCAGCTGAGAGAATATCTGTTTGCCAACAGGGATTATGCCTCTGACTATCTTTTCGAAAATGTTCCTGAAGTGAAGCTTGTAAATGGGGATGCCACGTATCTTCTTTGGATTGATGTGTCTCGTCTTTCTTCCGATAGCGAGGAATTCACCAGATATCTTAGGGAGAAGACAGGACTCATCGTCAATGACGGAGCTGAATATGGCGGAAACGGAAACTTCTTCATCCGCATGAACGTGGCCTGCCAGAGAGAAAAGGTGAAGGACGGCCTTTCGAGATTGAAACGCGGAGTTGACCTTTACAAGTTGGAAAAAGGGATTTGATTTTTCATTTAAGCGGTTATAGAAAACCCCGTTTTGTGGTAGAATATCGTCAAAGGGAGACTGTTATCCATGGGACTCATCATTACGATTGCACGTGAATTCTCCTCCGGCGGAAGAGAACTCGGAAGACGTCTTGCCGATGAACTGAAGATTGCCTATTATGACAAGGAAATCCTGGAAGCCATCCAGAAGAAGACACCTTATTCGATTTCCTACATCGAGGAGGTCAGCGAACATCGTCCGATCCTGCTTCCTCCGATCAATTATGGCATGTCTTTTTCCCTGTATCCGGATGTTTCTTTGCAGCAGAGCATCGATGTCCATACTGCCCAGAATGAAATCATCAAGGAGTATGCCACCAAAGGTGACTGCGTCATCATCGGAAGAGGAGCTGACTATACGTTGAAGGACATGCATCCGTTCCGCATCTTTGTCTATGCCGATATGGAAAGCAAGATTGCAAGATGCTTCAAGAGGGAGGCAAAGGGTGAGGCTCTTACCGAAAAGCAGCTATCCAAGAAGATACGTCAGATCGATAAGAAGAGAAAAGATTATTACGAATATTATACCGGCACGAAATGGGGTGCAAAGGAAAACTATGATCTGATGATCAACACTTCCAACGTCGATATCAAGGAACTTGCTCACAATCTCGCTCTTCTCATCACACAACTGAGAGAACATAATCCAAAGAAGGCTGAATGAAAGAACAAAGGTAGAAGGCAGATTTGCTTCCTACCTTTTTGTTTGGAACCATCTTCAGGCAAGGTTTCATTTAAAAAGAATCCCTCTTCCTTCAAAGAAGGATGGAAAGATTCTTTATTGTAATCTGTTACGATTGGAGGATTCCGAACCTATTGATCCTCGTATGGAAGAGGATGCCTTTGATTCAGGAGCCTGACCTGCTTCCTTACTTCCTCTTTTATGCCTTCGTCATGGGGAGCAGTCAAAACTTCGGCAATCAGCTTTCCGACAAGGATGAAGTCTTCTTCACGGTATCCTCTTGTCGTCATGGCAGGCGTGCCAAGTCTGAGTCCGGATGTGAAGGCTGGTTTCTCCTTGTCTCCGGGAATGGCGTTCTTGTTGACCGTGATGTTGCATTCCTCAAGGACTTCCTGTGCCTGAAGCCCGGTGATGCCGAAGGTATCCTTGACGTTGACTAAGAGCATATGGTTGTCCGTCGAACCTGTGATGATATCGAAGCCTTCCTTCTTCAATGTGTCACACAAGGCTTTGGCGTTCTTGATGATCTGCTTTGCATAATCCTTGAATTCCGGCTGCATGTCCTCTTTGAAGCAGACGGCTTTGGCAAGGATGGTATTTTCCAATGGACCGCCTTGGCATCTGGGAAAGACGGATTTGTCAATCTGCTTTCCTATTTCAGGATTGTTGGATAGGATGAGACCGCCTCGAGGGCCTCTCAGGGTCTTGTGGGTGGTGCTGGTCACGACATCGGCATACTCTAAGGGAGAAGGATGGACGCCGGCTGCGACAAGGCCTGCGATATGTGCCATATCTACCATGAGCAGACAGGAGACCTCGTCTGCGATCTCACGGAATTTTTGGAAGTCGATGATCCTGGGATAGGCGCTGGCTCCGGCGATGATGAGCTTCGGCTTTGTCTTCAAAGCAATCTCCTTTACTTCCTCATAGTCGATGAGACCTGTCTCTATGTTTACACCATAGGAATAGGATTCATAGTCCCTTCCGGACATGCTGAATCGATATCCGTGGGTCAGATGTCCTCCTGCATCCAAAGACATGCCAAGGATTCGGTCTCCGTTTGCAAGAAGAGCCTTGTAGACTTCCATGTTGGCCTGGCTTCCGGAGTGAGGCTGGACGTTTGCGTAGGAACAATGGAAGAGTTCTTTCGCTCTTTCGATGGCCAGGGTTTCACCCATGTCGATGTATTCACATCCGCCATAATATCTTTTTCCTGGATATCCTTCCGCATATTTGTTCGTGAAGATGGAACCGTTTGCTTCCCGCACGGCATTGGATACATAGTTCTCCGATGCGATGAGTTCGATGTTGTCTTCCTGGCGTGTTCTTTCCTTTCTGAGAATCTCATAGGCTTGTGGATCTGCTTTTTTAAGCTCACTGTTGTCTATCATGGGAATCGTCCTCCTTTTTATGGATAGGATAACATAAGAATGGGTCATGGAGGCTAAAAATGTTGCTTGGAAAGATTGCCCAATATTTTGGACAATCGATTTGGTATCCTTCTTACAGGGAGGAAACATGGGATGAATGACAACATCGAACTCTATTTTCAGGTCAGAAGCGAATTTGAGAATAAGATTCTATCCCCGATCAGCTACCGTGACCTATGCAACAACTGGACTTTGCAGGAGGATATGGAAAAAGGAACGCTTTCCTTCTATCAAGGCATCCTCCGGTGCGAATGTTATGAAGCCGGTCTTTTTGACGAGGATGTTTACTTCTTTGTCTCAAAACTGCTTGACTGTCTTTACTATCTTGAAGACAATACGTTCTTAAGTGAAGTTGACAGACACAGGGATGATGCTTCCTACAGGGAAAGGCTGAACCATTCCCTTTTTCTTCTCAGGCGGGGCAGCCAAGTCCTGAAGGAGGTTTTTTCTGACCAGGAATGAGGGACTGATGATGTTTCACGAAAAGCAAAAAAACGTATAAAAGCTTGTTTCCTGATGAAAAGCGTGAGATGAAAGCGCTATAATAAATGCAATTATGGAGGACGCTTTCATGAAATACGATGTTGCCATCATTGGAGCGGGTGTCACGGGCGCCGCTATCGCCTTGGAATTATCCAAATACCAGCTTCATGTTCTGGTTCTTGAAAAAGAAAATGATGTGTCGATGCATACGAGCAAGGCCAATTCAGCCATCATCCACGCGGGATATGACCCACTTTGTGGAACGAAGATGGCAAGGATGAATGTCCTTGGAAGCAGGATGGTCCGTGAGCTTGCCGGAAAGCTTCATTTTCATTATAAACAGATTGGATCTTTGGTCATCGGAAGAAAAGATGCCGACAAGCCTTTGATCGACAAGCTTTATCAAAGGGGTATCGACAATGGCGTGGAAGGATTGCGCCTTCTTACGACGAGAAAGGAAATCCTTGCTCTCGGTGAAGACAATCTGGATGAAGACATCGATTATGCCCTATATGCTCCCAGTGCGGCCATCGTGTCTCCTTGGGAGATGACCCTGGCCTTCATGACCAATGCCGTCTATAACGGGGTCGAATTGAAATTGAATTCTGCCGTCGAAGGAATCGAAAAGACGGAAGATGGTTTCCGTATCCGCTCTGCTTCCGGCACCTATGAGAGCAGATATGTCATCAACGCGGCTGGTCTTCATGGAGATGATGTCTATGCCATGGCTTTGGGACACAGGGATTTTGACATCGTTCCTGTCAAGGGAGAATATTATCTTCTTGACAAGGATCAGGGTGACCTTGTCAGACATGTCATCTTCCAGACGCCTTCCAAGGTAGGAAAAGGGGTGTTGGTATCTCCGACCGTCCACGGGAATTTGATTGTGGGACCCAATGTCGAGACTGTCCAGGAAAAGGATAAGGTCAACGTGACCTCAGCAGGTCTTAAGGAGGTGCGTGAAAAATCGGCCCTTACGACGAAGAAGATCTCTTTCTTTGGAAATGTACGTAACTTTGCCGGAAATCGTGCTACCATTCCTGGCATCGACGACTTCCTCATCGAGGAAAGCCATGAGGTTCCGGGATTCATCAATTTTGTCGGTATCAAGTCTCCTGGCCTTTCTTCTTCTCCGGCATTTGGCCTTGAGGCAGTCAGGATTCTGACAAAATGTGGACTGGACTTCAAAATCAAGGAACATTATCGTTACAAACCGCTGCAACCTTTCTTCAAGGAGCTGTCCTTAGCGGAAAAGGAAACAAAACTGAAGGAAAATCCTCTTTATGGAAGAGTCATCTGCCGATGCGAAAGTATCACCGAAGGGGAGATTGTCGATGCCATCCATCAAGAGATTCCGGCTACCACCATCGATGCCGTCAAGAGACGTTGCAATGCCGGCATGGGAAGATGTCAGGGAGGCTTCTGCTCTCCCAAGGTCTTTGAGATTCTCATGAGGGAACTTCATCTTGAATATGACCAGGTGTATCAGGATAGGCAGGGAAGCCAGATTGTCGTATGTCAGACCAAGGAGGAACGCTAGGATGAAGAACAGGAATATCGATCTCTTGATCATCGGTGGCGGTCCTGCCGGTATGGCAGCTGCCTATGGGGCTTATCAAAACGGAATCAAGGATATCTTGATTGTCGAAAGAGACAACCGATTGGGTGGCATTCTCAACCAGTGTATCCATAACGGCTTTGGTCTTCATCGGTTCAAGGAAGAACTTACCGGACCTGAATATGCCTATCGCTATATTGAAATGCTTAAGGATACTTCTGTCCAGGTGCTTTCCGATACCATGGTTCTTGAATTGAGAGGGAATCATTCCGCCCTGATGATGAATGAAAAAGATGGCATGATCGAAGTCCAGGCCAAGGCTGTCATCCTTGCCATGGGTTGCAGGGAGAGGAGCAGAGGTGCGATTTCCATTCCGGGTGATCGTGTTGCCGGCATCTACACTGCCGGTGCTGCTCAGAAGTATTGCAATATCGATGGCTACCTGGTCGGCAAAAGAATTGTCATCCTCGGATCTGGCGATATCGGCCTCATCATGGCAAGAAGAATGACACTGGAAGGAGCGAAGGTCCTTGCCGATGTCGAGCTGTGCCCTTATTCCAACGGACTTGCCAGAAACATCCAGCAATGCCTGAATGATTTTGACATTCCTCTATACCTTTCCTACACTGTCACGGATATCGTTGCCGATGATGACAACAAGCGTGTCAGCAAGGTGGTGATATCCAAGGTGGATGAAAACAGGAATCCGATTCCATCGACGGAGATTTCCTTCGATTGTGATACTCTTCTTCTTTCCGTCGGTTTGATTCCGGAAAACGAACTAAGCAGAAACGCCGGAATCAGACTGGATTCGAAGACAAAGGGGCCTCTTGTCAGGGACAACCTTGAGACAAGCATCGAAGGCATCTTTGCCTGCGGAAATGTCTTGCAGGTGCACGACCTTGTCGATAATGTTTCCAAGGAAGGTGAGAAAGCAGGAAAGAATGCCGCTTTATATATCCAGAATGGTGAAAATAGGACGGATAAGGTCGAAGTGATGAATTCCCCTTTGGTCTCCTATGTGTGTCCGCAGTTTGTCAATACGATTGGGGATGATGAAAAGACGGAACTCTTCTTCCGTGTGCGCAAGCCTCTTGGAAAATCGAGGGTCCTTGTCTATAAAGATGATGAAATCCTTCTTTCTCTGCCTAAAATCCGCCTGGCTCCAAGTGAAATGGAGTCTGTGGTTCTTAAGAGAGCTGATGTCAGGACGGCGAAGAAGATCTCTGTCGTCATACAGGAGGAAGAAGCATAATGATCAAGAATCTTATCTGTATCCAATGTCCCAGGGGATGTCATCTTGAAGTCGATACGGAAACGTTGGAAGTCAAAGGCAACTTCTGTCCCCGTGGAAAGGCATATGGCCAAAGTGAAATCTCCGCTCCAAAAAGAACCATCACTTCGACAGTGAAGGTTCTTCACGGAGATATCCGCAGGTGCTCGGTAAGGACATCGGGACCTGTCGACAAGGCAAAGATGTTCGATGTGATGAAGGAAATCGACAAAATCGAACTGGTGGCTCCTGTTGAGATGAACCAAGTCATCATCAGGAATGTGCTTGGTACGGGTGTCGATGTCATTTCGACCAAGAAGCTGGAGCGTGTGGATTGACATTTTTCGGGGGCTTCATTCGAAGTCCCCGTTTTGATGGCCGGCTATGACCGATGATTAACCGGGCACCATCATTTCTCCATGCTGGACAGCTTCTTCTTCAATTCGTTGATGATTCTGTCTTTTTCTTTCAGGATTCTTTCATGCTTTTGCGATATGGCTTTATATCGTGGACTTTGGCTGAGATAGTAATCTTCGATACGGTCCAGCAGTTCCATTCTGGCAAAGCCTATTTTCCTGTCGATTCTTGTCTTTGAGCAACATCGGATGCCGTCTAGGATGATTCCTGTCTTCTTGGCGAATCCATCGCATGTATCTGCGTCTAAGACGTCCGGATATCCTTTGCCATATTTCTTGCTTGAGCATGGTGCTACCAAAACGTGGTATTGCGTCTGGCCTAAGACGACGGCAGGATGCAGGAAATTGAATTCATAACCGAAATTCAGACAGCCGAAGTCGATCATGACGATATCCCCTCTGATGTAGTCCATGTCTGTCGGGACGTCCTTCTTGTCTTCCAGGAAATGTCGGAACGCCGTAGTCGTATTTCCCATGTCATAGAGATTCTGGTTTGCGAAATAATCATTCATTTCCTTGCATGTCTCAAGAAAGATGCCGTATAGTTCCTGATCTTCCTTTCCTTTGGTATGCTTGGCGTTGTCTCTCTTCTCGACTAAGGACATCACGTATCGTTTACTTCTTGTCATTTTGGGAAATTTCCCTCCTTTTTACTATATATTGTCAATGAGGCACGAAATGGAACGCCATTGCGGACAATTTCCAAAACCAATTTTATTTTAGAGACTTTTCAATTCCTGTAGAATGAGATAATATTTTCCTGTGAGATAGGATGGCATACAACATGAAAGACAACATTACGCAAATCGACATCGACAGCCTTGAAAAAGCTTACTTTGCCTTGAGTCAGGATACGGAACGGAAAGGCTTCCATGATATCGCTTCCAACGAAAAGAGGGATAAGAAATCCCTTTACAGGATGGATGATTTTTTCACTATACTCGTAAGAAGTTTTGACAGAAATGCGGTTATGTCCATTCGTGACCTTCTAAGGAAGGAGGGCTTTCAGACCATGAGTCATGACACGTATGGTCTTGACAGGGTTCGGAATGAATATATCCTTCAGGGAGTCCTTTCAGCAGAGGACATCCAGAATACGCTTAGCAAGACTGCCAAGGATTATCTTTCAACGGAATATATCCATAGCGATGAGCTTCAGAAGAACGAGGAAGGGGATTCCTTCTTTTATTTCTTTCCCATCAAGAGGAACATAGGCTCTTTCATGGAGTTCAAGAAGCATGACTATCTTGACAGGATCAATGAGATTGCCAAGAAATCCAGACAGAGTGTCGACCTTGTCTTCTCTCATGTCGAAAACAGGATATTCGGAGGAATCCGTATTCCGGGCATCGCCAAGGAGGAATTCCATCAGGCTTATTTCCAGACGATCGGAATCCAATGCAGAAAAGATATTCATGAAATCGCCTCGGCCTGCTGTCTTCTTGATGAACTTCTCGATGGCAAGGAGGATATCTCTCCCTATGATTCCTTCCGCATCTTTTTCTTTGAAGATGAACCGGTTTTCTATGAGGATCCGAAAGAGACTTATTTTGACTATCCCAATGAAATCGTCTGAAGAAGAAAGGGAGTATGCTTTTTTTATGGAAAAAAGGACGGATTTGTGAATCAAGTCCATATTTTCAGTGTATAATATTTCGGCTTTATCTAACAAATTAGGAGAATAGATTATGCGTTACATGACCAGTGATGAAATCCGTGACACATGGCTCAACTTTTTCAAGGACCATGGCCACTATATTGAACCGAGTGCGAGCCTGATTCCGAACAATGATCCAACCTTGCTGTGGATCAATGCCGGTGTCGCTGCCTTGAAAAAGTACTTTGACGGTACTTTGACTCCAAAGCATCGCAGGATCACCAATGCCCAGAAGTGCATCCGTACCAATGATATCGACAACGTCGGTCATACGGCCAGGCATCATACTTTCTTTGAGATGATGGGAAACTTCTCCATCGGCGATTACTTCAGAAATGAAGTCATCCCGTGGGCCTATGAGCTTCTTACCAGTGAAAAGTATTATGGGCTTGATCCTCATAAGCTTTTTGTCACGTACTATCCTGATGACAAGGAGACGCACGACCTTTGGGTCAAATGCGGTATTCCGGAAGAAAACATGGTTCCCAGCGTCAATAACTTCTGGGAAATCGGCGAAGGTCCATGCGGACCGGATACGGAAATCAACTATGACCGTGGTGAGAAATGGGATCCGGAACATCTCGGACTGAAGCTTCTTCAGGATGATTTGGACAACGATAGATACATTGAACTTTGGAACATCGTCTTCTCACAGTACAACTCCATGCCGGGTGTTGCAAGGAAGGATTATAAGCAGCTTCCACAGAAGAACATCGATACCGGCGCCGGTCTTGAACGTCTGGCCTGCATCATGCAGGATGCCGACACCAATTTTGACACGGACCTCTTCATGCCTTATATCCACGCCCTTGAAGAAAAGGCAAAGTATCCGTATGACGATGCCCACAAGCTTGCCTATAGAGTCATTGCCGACCATATCAGAAGCATCACTTTTGCTCTTGCCGATGGCGCTGTCTTCAGCAATGATGGCCGTGGTTATGTTCTCAAGAGACTTCTCAGACGTGCTGCAAGATATGCTCAGACCATCGGTCTGGAAAGTGGAACACTGGCAAATCTTGTCCCTGTCGTCACCAAGAACATGTCTCACTTCTATCCATATCTCAAGGAACATGAAGAAAGAACCATGAAGATGATTCTTTCCGAAGAGAATAAGTTTGCCAACACATTGAAGACGGGCGAGAAATTCCTCAGTCAGTATCTTGCCAAGGATGGCGATACTCTTTCTGCCGAGGATGCCTTCCGGCTTTCCGATACGTATGGTTTCCCGTTTGAACTCACCAAGGAAATTGCCGAGGATGCCGGAAAGAAGGTGGATGTCGAAGGATATGAAAAGCTTCTCAAGGATGCCAAGGAGCTTGCCCGAAAGAGCAGAGGCGAGAGAGAATCCTTTGGTCTCCAGTCCAAGGACCTTCTTGAATTCACCACTCCCAGTGAGTTCTCCTACCAAGAAAACGAGGACCTGGAAAGCCAGGTCATCGGAACCTTTGTCGATGGTGTCAAGGTTGACAGCATCACGGATGAGGGTGATGTCGCTTTTGCCAAGACTGACTTCTATGCTTTGAGCGGTGGTCAGGTTTCCGATACTGGATTCATCAAGAACGAGAACTGCGAGGCCGAGGTCTTCTCCGTCTCTTCTGCCAACCATGGTCAGCACCTGCTTCATGTCAAGGTCCTCTATGGTGAAATCAAGATGGGCGATACCTTCCGTGAACTCGTCAACTGGGAGAAGAGAAATCTCATTCGCAGGAATCATTCTGCAACCCACCTTCTTCAGAAGGCTCTTCAGGAAATCGTCAGCAAGGATATCCATCAGGAAGGTGCCTATTATGACGATGAACTTCTTCGTTTCGACATCAATGCCGACAGCAAGCTTTCCCAGGATGCCTTGGATGCCGTTGAAAAGAGGGTCAATGAGAAGATCTTCGCTTCTCTTCCTGTCGTGACCGAAGTATTGAGCAAGGAAGATGCCCTTAAGAAGAATGCCATGCATCTCTTCTCTGAGAAATATGGTGATAAGGTAAGAGTCGTTTCCATGGGTGACTATTCCGTTGAATTCTGTGGCGGAACCCATGTTTCCAACACATCGGAAATCAACTTTTTTGCCATCGTCAGCGAGGAATCCGTCGCTGCGGGTATCCGTAGAATCACAGCTTATACCGGCATGAAGGCCTATGAGTTCTTCAAGGAAAAGCAGTCCATGATCAATGAAGCTGCCAAGCTTCTCAAGATCAACTCCGACAAGGGTGTCAGAGCCAAGATTCTGAACGTCAACGATCAGATTGTCGAACTCAACAATATCATCAAGAAACTCCGTGAAGAAAATACCAATGCCCTGATGGGTCAGCTTGAAAGCAAGATTGAGGAAGTCAATTCCAAAAAGTTCCTCTTTGCCAGTCTTTCTTCCCTCACCCATGAACAGGAAGATTCCCTTGCCCACAAGCTCATCGACAAGTATCATGATCTTCTTCTCTTTGTCAGTGTCGACAATGGCGCAAAGAAAGACATCTTTGTTGCCAGGGGAAATGATCTGTCTTCTCTCAAAGCCGGTGTCCTTATGAAGGAAGCAAGCAAGCTTCTTTCCGGGCGTGGCGGTGGAAGACCGGATATCGCCTTTGGCGGAACAGAGAACCTTGACAAGCTGTCCGAAGTCAAGGATTACCTGCTCGGAATGCTGAAATAGTGAAGAAGAATCTTCTTTGCCTGGATCTCGGAAAGGGAAGCATGGGTGTGGCCATTTCCCGGAGCGGAATGTTGGTCACACCGATTGACAATCTGAGATTCCATATGATGAAATTCGAAGAGCCGATTGCCTATCTCCACGAGCTTCTAAAAAGGGAAAAGGTCGAGACATTCGTCTTGGGACTTCCTCTCTTTCCAAGTGGAGATGATTGTGAGATGACTTCCATCGTCCGTGAATTTGCAAAGATGCTATCTCTTGAATTTCCTGGGATTGAAATCGTTTATCAGGATGAACGATATTCCACCATCGATGCATCAAATGCCCTATATGATAAGGGTCAGAACGCCAAGAGACAGCATAAAAGCATCGACAGGACGGCTGCCTGTGTCATTTTGGAACGCTATCTGAAATCCATCCATCAGATGGATATGTTCACCTATTGATGATTGGCCGGGGTTTCGTGCCTCGGCTTTTTCCAAATGAAAAATCTCACCTTTGAGGGTGAGAGAGGATTTATAGAGTACCTTCAGGAAGAATCTTCAGACCGATGGCGATGAAGACGATGCCGGCGATGAGACCTGCCCATTTGACGAGGTAATTTCCGATTTTCCTTCCGAAGTGTGTCGTGATGGCAGAGAGAACGAAAGTGATGGCTCCGATGGTCAAGAAGATGATCTGGGATTCGAGAATCGTGCATTCAAGCGGAGAATAGACAAAGCCGATGCATAGGGCATCGATCGAAGTGGCAACGGATTGAAGAAGCATGTCGGTCAGTTTCAGTTTTTTGGGTTCTTCTTCCTTCTCTTTTTCTTCGGTTTTGAGTTTTTCGCTTCGCCTTTCTTTGAACCATTCGAAGAGGTTCTTGATGCCAAGAAGGGAAAGAAGCCCGAAGGCAATCCAGGGGATATAAACTTTGATTTTGGCGGAGGTATCCGTTCCTAGTCCGTATTGCAGGATGAAATATAGGATAAAGAAACCGATTGTCGGCATCAGATATTGGAAGAATCCAAAGAGGAAGGAGAGGAGAAATAGTTTTCTTTTCTTCATTCCAGGCTCTTTGATGCCATCGGTGGCTCCGATGGTCATGCAGTCGACGCTCATGCTGATGCTTACCAGAATCGTATTGACCCAATCGATGTTCATATGAAATCCCCGTTTGACAGGTTGGAATATGATACATGCCAAATAGTCGGTTACTTAAGACTATCTTTTCTTTTTATGCTTGAAATGCTTTTTGGGATGTGACCTCCTGGCTTCTACTGTTATTAAAAATGGTCCTTGATCTGGATTTGTAGGCTTTCCATACTTTCCAAAGCAGCATCAGCGGCTTTCTTATTTCCGTCTCCGACGGTGTTCTTATAGATGATGATGTTGCTGTCAGGCAAAGCGCTCCTTGCTATGACGGCATTGGCATGGACACAGATGGAAGTGCACACACCCATGACGTAGATGGTATCGATGTCTTTCTTTTTGGACAGGTAATTTCCAAGTGCCATCGATCCGAAGGTCGGCTTCTCGATTTCGACGACGACGTTTGTCTTTTTCAGTTCTTCGATGATGTCTTGTATGGCTTTGTCATAATCGTGACCGACTTGGCCTTTGATGCAATGGCTAGGGATGCATTTTCCTTCCAGGGTGGAAGGATAGGCTTCTTCTTCGTGGGTATCCTTGGTGAAGATGACGATGTCTCCTTTTTTGACTTTTTCATGGAGCAGTGTCAGGATGTCGGGAATCACTTTCCGGCATTCCTCGTTTCCAAGCACACCGGATAGAAAGTCGTTTTGCATGTCGATGACTAAGAATATGTTTTTCATGTTGGTTTCCTTGATTGTCTGTTAAACATCATAAGTCTTCTTTTTTTATGAAGAACGGCACGGAGATTCTCCATGCCGCAGTTTTTCAGTGGAACTGGCTTGAATACATCGAGTAATAGAAGCCTTTCTTTGCCATGAGGGTTTCATGGTTTCCGGTCTCGATGACATGTCCATCCTTCAGGACAAGAATGAGGGAGGCGTTCTGAATGGTGGAAAGACGATGGGCGATGACGACGCTGGTATGATTCTTCATCATCTGGTCGAAGGCATCGGTGATGAGCTTCTCTGTTCTGGTATCGACATTGCTGGTTGCTTCATCCAATATGACGATATCCGGTTCAAGAAGCATGACTCTTGCGATGGTGAGCATCTGGCGCTCGCCCTCGGAGAGGCCTTCCTTGGCAGAGACCTTGGTATCATAACCGAAGGGAAGGGTATTGATGAAGGTGTCGGCATGGGCCTTTCTGCAGGCTTGCCTGACTTCTTCGTCACTGGCATCCGGTTTGGCATAGCGGACGTTTTCCATGACCGTTCCAGAGAAGATCCAGGTTTCCTGCAAGACCATGCCGAAGTTGCTGCGAAGGGATGACTTCCTGATATCGGTTCCTTTCTTGCCATTGTAGAGGACGGCTCCCTGAGTCGGGTCGTAGAATCTCATGAGGACGTTGATTAAGGTCGATTTGCCAGCGCCGGTCGGTCCGACGATGGCTACGGATTCTCCTTTGTGGATGGTTGCGTTGAAATCTTCGATGAGTTTCTGGTCTGGCTCGTAGCTGAACCACATGCGGTCGAACTTGATCTCGTTGATGTCATGGATTTCTTCCTTGCCATCATCGATGTCGTCCGGTTTGTTCAGGAATTCATTGATTCTCTTGAAGGAGAAGACGGCGGTTTCGTATTCGCTTAGGACACCGCTGATTTCATTGAACGGCTTTGTGTAGGATGTCGTATAGCTGAGGAAGGAGGAAAGACGTCCGATGGACATGCCAAGGACGGGATAGGCAGGGGTGAAGCCGATCATGATGATGCCGGCAATACCGATGATGGCATAGATGGTGTTGTTGACAAGTCGAGTGCTCGGGTTGGTCCAGGATGCGGAGAAGAGAGCGATTTTGCCTTCTTTTCTCAGTTCTTCGTTCTGTAGCCTGAAATTGTCAAGGGAATCGTCTTCGAAGTTGAGGGACTGAAGAAGGTCGGAGTTGTTGATGGCTTCCATGGATAAGGCATTGAGGGAGGATTGGAGTTTGGCCTGCTTCTTGAAATATTTGTGGGAGAATCCTGCAACGAATTTGGAAACGATGATACTCAATGGAGAAAGAAGAATGACACCGAAAGCAAGAATCCAGTTGGTCACAAACATCATGATGATGGTGATGATGATGGCAAGGACACCTTCGATGAGGGATTTGAAGACGGAGAAGAGTCCGTTTGCGACATTTTCGATGTCGCCGATTTCAAGCTGGACGAGATTGCCTTGGCTTTCCTTGAAGATGGTCTGGATGCTCACTTTGTTGATTTTCTTATAGGTGTCATTTCTCATCTCATAGATGATTTCCTGGGTCATGAACCCGACATAGTATTCAAAGAAAAAGTCTGCAAAGGCACCGAAGATGGAAAGGACAAAGGACGTGATGATGAAACCGAAGAAGGTGGCTTTGCTGTTTTGGATGGCTCCATCCAATGCATAACCGACAAACAGAGGCTGAGAGAGCTGGGCAAGAAGGAAGAGAAGGACGGAGAAGGCAATCAGGACGATTCTCTTTTTCTGAGGCGTCAGATAAGAGAAGAAACGAGTTTTGTAATCCATTTCAGTTTTCTCCTTTCCGGACCTGGGATAGATAGGTCTCCTGGTAGACCTGGCAGTTCTTCATGAGTTCTTCGTGGCTGCCTTTGCCGATGATTTTTCCACCTTCCAAGACAAGGATGAGATCACAGTCACTGACGGTGGAAACACGCTGTGAAACGATGATTTTGGTGATTCCTTGGTAATGTTGGGAAATATTCTCCCTGACTTTCTTGTCAGTGAGAAGGTCAAGTGCGCTGGTGGAATCATCTAAGATGATGACTTCCGGTTTCTTGACCAGTGCCCTTGCGATACAAAGACGCTGTCTTTGTCCTCCGGAGAAGTTCTTTCCGCCTTCTTCCGCTTCATGGTGGAAGGAATCCTCGTATTTGCTGACAAATTCATAGGCCATCGAATCCTTTAGTGCCCTGTTGATGTCTTCGTCTGTGGCCTGGGGATTTGCCATCATCATATTGGAATAGATGCTTCCCTTGAACAGGACGGATTTCTGGGGGACCAGACTGATCTCGTTGCGAAGGGATTCGAGTTTGTAATCCTTGATGTCAGAACCTTTGTATCGGATGGTGCCTTTGGTGGCATCCAAGAAGCGTTCAATCAGGTTGATAAGGGTAGATTTACCGCTTCCGGTTCCACCGATGATACCTAACGACTGACCTTTGAGAAGCTGGAAATCGATTCCTTCCAAGGCGAGGTTTCCACCTTCCTTATATCCTAATGATACATTGTCAAAGGCGATGATTTCTTCATTCTTGTGGATTGCTTTGCCAGAAATGGCATCGGGCTTATCCTGAATCCTGGGATTGACGGCAAGAATTTCATCACAACGTCTGGATGAGACGCTGGCCTTGGTCAAAATCATGACGACGTTGGTCAGCTGGACAAGGGTGGTGAAGATCTGGGATAGATAGGCGACTTCCGTGATGACGGTAGAAGAAAGTGCTGTTCCTGCTTCTTTTCCGGAAGTGAAGATTGGAAGACCGCCGAAAAGAACGACGGCAAGAGTAGCTAAGGCGATGATGGCGAAGGTCAATGGGTTGATGAGTGCGTTGAGTTTGCTGACCTTGATGGAATTCTTCTTGTATTCGTCGGTGACGTGTTCAAAGTCTTTTTCTTCATAGTCCTGTCTGTTGAAGGCACGGATGACTTTGCTTCCTTCCAGGGAATCACCTGTTTTGGTAGAGATGTTGTCAAGCTTCTTCTGGATGTTGAGATATTCTTTGCTGGATTTCCTCATGATGAAGAAAATGACAAAGAGAATCAGTGGTACGATGGCTAGGAAGACAAGGCCGACCTGCCAGTTGAGAATCATGGAGATGACCAAGGCTCCAAGGATGATGAATGGCGCCCTGACGATCAATCGGATGAAGATGAGGACGCCTTGCTGAACCTGATAGGTATCGGCGTTGAGGGTCGTAAGAAGCCTTGCGTTGCTGAATTCCTCTCTTTCCGTTTTGGAGAAGGACAGGATTTTCTCATAAAGTGAATTCCTGACTTCGGTTCCTACGAGTACGGCTGTCCTGGCAGCGATGTACTGGGTGAGCATTGTTGTTGCAAAGCCAAGAATGCCCATGATGAGGATGATGACTCCTCCGATGATGGCATAATTCAGGTTTGGATTGTCTGGGATCCATGTTCCGAAGCATTTGATGAAGCTTGCGATACCACGGATGAGTGGGTTGCTTTCACTTTGGAGGGCACTTACTCCGTCGAAGGTCGACATATCGATGATTGCTTTCATGAAAAGCGGGATCAATAGGTCGAAGATGGCTTCGATCATTTTCAGTGTTGGTCCGACAGTGAGCGCCACAACGTGATGTTTGTAAGAATCTGATACCTTTTTGATCATATTGGAAGGCTCCTTTTTGGCTAAAGTATTTTATTACTTTTATAAAAGGATTGGTATAAGGAAAACGGTTTGTATTCTTTCTTTTTTTGCTTCCTTTTTTTAATACTCGGCTTATGGAAGAAAATCGGATTTTGCATGGCGGTTTGGTTTCTATAGTCTTTGCTTTCAGGGAATCCTTGGAGTGCAATCAAAAAAAGTTGAAAGACGTAAATCGTAATGCTAGAATATTTGAGTCAGGGACATGTGCTGTCTTATGACACATTCTTAATGGAAAATTAAGAGTGGACCCGGTATGGGTCCACTCTTTGTTTTTAAAGGAGGTAGGATGGATTTAACCCAAACTAAGGAAGTATTGCAGAAGGCTTGCGATGAGATGGCTCTTCAGCTTGTCTCTGTCCGCTATTATCATGATGGAGAACTTGGCGATGTCCTTGAGGTTCTCATCGACAAGGATTACAACATCACGATGGATGAAATCCAGGCCTACACGGACAAGGTCAATCCTCTTCTGGATGAGATTGCGGAGCTTGACCAACCCTACACCCTGGATATCTCCTCTGGGGGAAGCCAAAGAGAGATTCCTTTTGAAGACACACCAAAGTTCATGGATCGTTATCTTGACATCAAGCTTTCCAAAAGTCAGGAAACGATGACGGTCAAGGTCAGTGGATTCAAGGACGATGTTCTTTCCTGCTTTTATTTCATCAAGGGAAGAAAGAAGAAACTGGATCTGAGAAGAGAAGACATCAGTTCGATTCATATGGGCTATAAGGCCTAGAAGAATATAAAGACATAATCGGAGGAAATTTAGTTCTATGTCTGAAGAAAACGAAGTTTTAGAAGAACAGGAAGAGATTCCTGCTCCAAAGAAGAGAAGGGGCTATAAGTCTACCAGCAAGCCAATCACCGGCAAAATCAAGAGCGATGATTTCACCCAGGCCGTTGCCGACATCCAGAATGACTCTTATGTCAGTGGAGAACAGGTCGCTGAAATTCTGACCCAGACCATGCAGCAGGCTTATCTTGAATGGTCCTATCCGGGACTTTTCAAGGACAAGGATTCTTCTGATCCTGCCAAGGACCTGATCAAGTGCGAAGTTGACTTTTCCAACTCCTACTCCAAGTTCAACATCTATGACATCAAGACGGTCACCAATGAAGATGATATCGTTGACGATGCCTATCAGATTTCCTTGGAAGATGCCAAGGAGATTGATTCCGGTGCAAAGCTTGGCGATACTGTCAAGATCAAATTCGATGTCACGAAGCTTGACAAGACTTATGTCAGAAGAGTCAAGCAGCTTTTCCAATCCAAGCTGAAAGAGGCTTCCAAGACTGCCATCCTTTCTGTCTATCAGGATAAGATCGGTGACCTTATCGAAGGAACAGTTACAAGGATTGAACCCGATGGCAACACTTATGAGCTCAACTTCGGCAAGGCTCAGGGATTCCTCAGAAGAGGAAACAAGCTGCCTGGCGATCGCTTTGTCGTCGGTGACAAGGTCCTTGTCCACCTTTCCGATGTTTCTGACAAGTCCAACCCGCCGAGTCTTGTCATTTCCAGAACCAGCAAGGAATTCGTCGAAAAGCTTCTTGAAAGATATGTTCCGGAAATTCAGGAAGGTATTGTCAAGATAAAGGCTTGTGAGAGAGAACCTGGAAAACGTACCAAGATTTTTGTCGAGTCAGTAAATCCGAATATCGATCCTGTCGGAACCTGTATCGGTCCTGAAAGCAGCCGTATCCGTTCTGCCTTCGACCAGCTTGGCAACGAAAAGGTTGATATCATCCATTATTATATGAATAAGGCTCTTCAGGTCATCGAAGCCATGAAGCCGGCTGTTGTCATCGGCCTTACCTGCCCTGAAGACTTCTTCGATCCGAATGTCCATTATGAAGAACTCGAACAGGACAGAGACTACGAGTATCCTAAGATCACCTGTGTCGTGAACAATGGAAACCAGGGTGTCGCCATCGGAAGCGGTGGTGTCAACGTAAGGCTTGCTTCCAGGATCACACACTGCACCATCTCCGTTCTTCAGTCTGATGATGCCATTGCAAGTGGCACTAAGTATCTGATGACGGCTGACATTTTGAGAATGGTCAAGGGTCTTTCCGGTGAAGTCGCTGATATCAAGGAAGAAGAACCTTCTGTCGAAGACGAGGAATTCACCGAAGAAGTCCATGACGAGGAAGTTGTTCCGACGGCTCCTGTCGATGTCAAGGAAGAACCTGTGGCTGAAAAGGAACCTGTTGAAGAAGCCTCTCCTGTTGTCACACCGGTTGAAGAACCTAAGGAAGAAGCTTCTGCCAAGGAAGAAACGAAGGCTGAAGAGGAAACCGTCGCTCCTGTCGTCGATGCCGTCAAGGCTGCCAAGGAGGAGACTGTTGCCAAGGAAGCTGCCAAGAAGGAAGAAGCTCCTGTCGAACATGTCGAAATCAAGAACAAGCCTCGTATCTCCCTTGAAGAATTGGAAGAAGCCCTTTCCAGCAAGAAAGGACCGAGCGAGACCCGTTCCTATCGAAAGAAGTTCAAGAAGAATGACGAGGACAAGACCGTTGCTCCAAGCGAAGCAAGCAAGGTCGAAGCCATGCCTATCTATACTGAAGAAGAACTTCAGCAGATGGAAGCCCAGGACAATGCCGAGGATGAGAACTACGATGACGATCTCGACCTTGACCAGTATGATTCTGACGAATATTACGACCATCATTGATTCATGAATTCAAAAAAGCCGATTGTCAGAATGGACCTCGCTACGAGGAAGACCTACCCGCGTGAAGAACTTTTCCGCCTTGTCGTTCAAGGCGGAAAGATTCTTCTGGACAAGGATGGCAATCTTCCCGGAAGAGGTATATATGTTTTGAAAGATGGAAACAGCATCGCTAAGATATTCCGCAAAGGCATGTTGAAGCGTTATTGCAAGGATGATGAAATCCTATCCCATCTTGAAAAGGAGTTACAGGATGCTGCAGGAAAAACAAATTAAGTCATTGGAAGGATATCTTGGTTTTGCCAAGAGAAAACGTTCCATATATGTCGGACTGAAGATGGAAGAAATGCTGGCTAGGAAAAAGGCCTGCTATCTCTTCCTTCTTCCATCCTGTTCCGAAAAGAAGGAAGAAGAGCTTTCACATTATCAGGACAACAATCCTGACCTTGTCATCTATCGATATCAAGGAAAGGCTGTTGATTTGAAGGAAATGCTCGGCTATGAACTTCTGAATGCCTTCTGTGTTTCGGATGTTCACCTGGCCAAGGCGATTCTGGATGTGCTGAAAGCAGATATTGACTAGGGAGGATAATATATGTCAAAGAAGAACAATAAGAATGGATTCAAACCTGAATTCGGCAAGAAACAGTCTGCCGGTGTTCAGAACGGTGTCTTTGTCTATAACGGACCGATGACGCTTGATCAGCTTTGCAAGCGTATCAATGTTCCGGCAAGTGACACCATCAAAAGCTTTCTCATGCAGGGAAAGCTGATTTCCCTGAACACGGTACTCGATGATGATCTGATTGCCGAAGTCTGTCTCAACAACAACCTCGACTGCAAAAAAGAATCCTCCATTGCCGTCGATGATTTTACGAAAGCCAGTATTTTCGATAAGGACTCCGACAACGACCAGAGAGCACCTGTCGTCACCATCATGGGACATGTCGACCATGGTAAGACGACTTTGATTGACTGCATCCGTCATTCCAACATCACGGGTGGAGAACATGGTGGCATCACCCAGGAAATCGGTGCCTATCAGAAGGTCGTCAACGGAAAGAAAATCACCTTCATCGATACTCCAGGTCATGAAGCCTTTACGGCGATGAGAGCACGCGGTGCTTCCGTCACGGATATCGTCGTCCTGGTCGTGGCTGCCGATGATGGAGTCAAACCTCAGACCATTGAAGCTCTTGACCATGCCAAAGCTGCCAATGTCCCAATCATCGTTGCCATCAACAAATGCGATAAGCCAGGCGCTTCTCCTGAAAAGGTCAAGCAGCAGCTTTCCGGTCTTGGTGTATTGAGCGAAGACTGGGGCGGAGATACCATGATGTTTGAGATCTCAGCCAAGAGAAATCAAGGTGTCGACGACCTTCTTGAGGGCATCCTTACCCTTGCCGAGCTTTTGGAACTCAAGGCCAACAATCAGGCTCCGGCCATCGGTTCTGTCATCGAAGCGACTCTTGACAAGAAAGAAGGTGCCAAGGCTACCCTCCTTGTCCAGAACGGAACACTTCATGTCGGAGATTATCTGGCAGTCGGACAATATTACTGCAAAGTCAGAAAGATGACCAATGAATTCAACAAGATGCTCAAGGAAGTCGGACCTTCGACTCCTGTCAGTGTCATCGGTCTTAGCGGTGTGCCTGTTGCCGGCGATCGATTCATGGCCTTCCCTGACGAGAAGACAGCCAGGGATGCTGCCGGAAAACGTGCAGCTGCCTTGGTATCGGCCAATCCGGCAGGCGCCAGTCTTGCCGAGACTGCCACCAATGTCGCCAATGGTCAGAACAACAACATCAATTTGATCGTCAAGGCAGATACCGAAGGTTCTGCCGAGGCGTTGAAAGCTTCCCTTGAAAAAATCGACGTTCCTGGTGCCAAGCTTACCGTTTTGCATTGCAATTCCGGTGATGTCAGCCAAGGTGATATCATTCTTGCTGCTGCAAGCCATGCTGTCATCCTTGCCTTTTCGGTAAAGGTCAGTGCTGCCATCAAGGATATGGCGAAGGAGCAGCATGTCGAAATCAGGGAATACAACATCATTTACAAGATGCTTGAAGACATCGAAGCAGCTTTGCAGGGGACTTTGGCACCGACCTATGAAGAGGTCATCTACGGGCATGCAGAAGTCCGTTCCCTTTTCAAGGCCAGCAAAGTCGGGCAGATTGCCGGTTGTATGGTTACCGATGGGTCCATCAAGAGCAATACTTCCATTCGAGTCTTCCGTGACAAGGAACTGGTTTTGAAAACCCACCTTACGTCTTTGAAGAGATTCAAGGACGATGTCAAGGAAGTTCTCAGCGGATTTGAATGCGGCCTCACTATTTCCGATAACTTTACCCTTCAGGAGGGTGACCTGCTTGAGTCCTTCGGTCAGGAGGAAGTGAAGCATGGCTGATAAGTTCGGACGCGTTCAACAGATCATTAAAAAGGATTTAAGCAACATCATCATCTACCAGATGAAAAATAAGGTATGTGATTTCGCCTCCATCACTGAAGTGAAACTTACCTCTGATTACTCCTATGCCACTGTCTACGTTTCCCATGTAGATCCAGACAAGATCGACGAATTGGTAGCCTTCCTGGATAACAGGAAAGGCTACCTTCGTTCTCAGCTTGCCAAGAGTCTTTCCATATACAAGACCCCTGAGCTGAAGTTCGTTGCTGATAAGCTTTATGATCAGGCCCATGAAATGGATGTCAAAATCAATGAAGCTCTCAACAGGAAACCTGTGACGCTCAAGGATGTCTATGGCAAGAATTACAAGACTCCTGAAGAGAAGGAAAAGGCCAGACTTGCCAGGGAGGCAAAGAAGGCTTTGGCTTCCAAATCTTCGAAGAAATCTACCAAGAAGACGTCAGTCAAGAAAGAAACAGCAAAGTAAGCACTTCTTTGAAAACGTTGTTTCTGCGTTCGGTCGTGTCTCCATGGGAGGCATGCATCCGGCAGCATGAATTCGGCTGCGGCCAGCCTACTGTCAGTTTTGCCTCCTGATGATGTGTCGGGAGGCTTTTCCATTTACAAAAACAGCAAACTATCTTAAGGGCCTAAGTGCATCGTTGGATTCCTTTCATGATTTGACGGATGAGGAGGTAAGCTGGAATCGGCATCAGGATGCCAAAGCTTGGTTATCGCTATCGGCTTTGGATACTTGGGTTTCATTTTGACTTCCTCCTTTCACTTTAATATTGTCTCTTTGGATTCATTTTTGCACATGAAAAATGGGATGACTTTCTTATCGGTTTTCTAATAGATGGCTTTCTGCTACTATTTCAATGACT
>JAJVUU010000073.1 GCA_021621525.1 Caryophanales bacterium | reverse complement strand
ATTTTCTCAAAAAGGAGGCTGTTTTGGAATGACGTCCGGTTATTTTACGCTTACGGAACGAACATCTTTTTGAATGCCTTCTTGGAGATGAAGATATAGCTGATACCATGGGCCAAGGCTGTGATACCCCAGGAGATCGGATAGGAGAGGTAAAGACCGAAGATGGTATGGAAGGCTTCCATCGGGAAGAAGGTATAGATATATATGATTCTCAGGACGCAGATACCGACAAGAGATATCACCATCGGGGTGATGGAATAGCCTAGACCCCTGACGGCAGAAGAGATGGTGCAAACCAGGCTATACAGACCATAGGTCATGCCGATGATCCTCAGTTTTTCTCTTCCATAGCTGATGGCGGCTTCGTTCTGGATATAGATGTGAAGAAGCATATCGGAACAGAAATAGACAAAGACACCGGCTATGGCAGAAAAGAGAAGCCCGTAGAGGCTGGAGTAGATAAGGGAGGATGTGATCCTCTTCTTGTTTTTTGCTCCATAGTTTGCCCCGACGAAGGCGACACCTGCCTGGGCAAAGGCATCGACGCCGTTGCTTAGGAAGGACTCGATGGAGCTTTCGGCACCCGTGCCGGTGACGGCATCCGAACCGAAGGAGTTGATGCTGGACTGAAGGACGACGTTGCTTAAGGAAAACAGGGCTGACTGAAGACCGGCAGGGATGCCGATCTTCACGATGGAAGAGATGACCTTGCCATCGGGACGGAAACCTTTCAGCCTGAGGTTGACAAAGGAATTCCTGTCACGGACAAGGGAGAAGGTGACAAGGAAGGCGGAGATGGCTTCCGAGATGACGGTCGTCGTGGCCACGCCTGCCACATCCATCCTGAAAGCGATGACAAAAAGGAAGTTGAGACCTACGTTGATGGCTCCGGAGAAGAGAAGGAAGAGGAAAGGCTTGGTCGTATCGCCCATGCCTCTCATCAGGGCAGCGCCAAAGTTATAGATGATGCCAAAGGGAATGCCGATGAAATAGATGGTCATGTAGGTGTTGGAGAGATCGATGATGTCCTCTGGAGTTGCCATCGCCAGAAGGAAGTACTTCGAACAGGTGACACCGATGACAAGAAGGAGGATGGAGGAGATGATGCCTAGGAAGTAGGTCATCTGAAGGATCTTTTCTCCCTTGACCTTGTCCTTGGCTCCGACGGCCTGGGCTATCAGGACGTTGGCTCCGACAGAGAATCCCATGAACAGGGAGATGATGAGACTGGTCAAGGATGAGGTTGCGGATATCGCACCGACGGAATGTTCGCTTCCGAAGTTTCCGCAGGTAATCAAATCAGCAGCGGAATAAAGAAGCTGCAGCCAACCGCTGAACAAGACGGGCAAGGCATAGAGAAGCGTCTTCTTGGCGATGGAGCCGTCTGTCATATTCAATTGGGTATTGATTTTTTTCATAAAAGCAAGAAGATTATAGACATACCAAAAAAGGAAACACATTGAAAGTGCTTCCTGATGGCATGTCAGCGCTTGTTGAGGGAAGAGAAGAGCAATGCGATGATTTCATACATGTGGAACTCGTGTTCATCCCATATCTTGTCTCGTCTGGCTAAGATGATATAGACACCAGGCTTCTTGTCTTTTCCTATGACCTTGAAGGCCAACAGGCTTCGGCAGCCTGTCTTTTCAAGACTCCTGGCAAGAAGCGAGTCCTCTTCTCCTTCTGGCATGCTGCCTAAGTAGAACCTGGTAAACCAGCTACCCTGATCGAAGTGAAAGGCCTGGAAAGGAATCTCGGAGAGCCTGACATCCTTCTGGCTCAGATTGCCAAAGAGGATACGGACATCATCCTTCTGGGCAAATTCGACGATGGCATTCTCATAGTAGTTGGAGATGAGCTCGGAGGAATATAGAAGGCTCTCAACTGAATCATTTCCTCTCTCATCGAAGGTCTCGAAGATGAAATGGATAAGACCGGCTACGTTGAGCTTGTTCTTCTTTAAGTCCTTGTCGATGGATTCATGCATGATTTTGTCATAGATGATGAAACAGTTCTTGCCTTTGCTCTTTCCTCGATAGAGAGCCTTGTCGGCAAGGGAAAGAAGGGAAGGAAGGTCATTGGCATCCAAAGGATAGCGGACGATGCCGCTGGTCAAGGTGATGCGGCCATCCAAGAAGGCATCCTTGAGGTAACTCAAAGGGTGGTGACGGAAATACTCGGAGTACTTCCTAGCCGTCTGCCATATATCGTTTCTCTCTTCCATGTCTGGCATGAGTATGGCAAACTCGTCTCCTCCGAAGCGACATACGATGCCCTCATCCTGGATGCACTCTTTTAGCATCCTGGCTGAGTCGATGAGGGCCTTGTCACCGGTAGGGTGACCTAAAGTATCATTGACTTTCTTGAAGGTATCGAAGTCGATGAAGAAGAACGCGAAGGGAATCTTCTCCGAGATACAGAACTGACATATGGAAATACAGGTCTTCTTGCTGATGATCTGTGTCATATTGTCAAGAAGGCTGTCTCTAGGAAGGGTGGATAGAAATCCGGTTATCTTTTCATTCATTGTCATTCCATTATAAAAGTGTGCATTGTTGAAGTCAACAAAGGCGGAAAGATGACTCAAATTTGACTATGAAGCCCTTACATATTTAGCAAAACGAGGATATCATAACTAGGCCAGATTGTTGAAGATGGTTTCACAGGTCGTCAGATAGGCGTTGCTCTTAGGCTCCAGAAGATAGACCTTGTCACTGTAGCAGAGCGGGTCAAGATAGTTTGGATAGGAAGAAAGGAAGTCGCTTAAGGAAAGGCTTCTGTTTCTTTCCTCATCCTGATAATAATACTCACCTTTCTTGGCATTCTCATGAAAGAGGGAACATACGCTCTTCAAGGTCGGGGAATAGCCGATGGCCCTGGCGTTCTCATAGGCATTGTCTCCATCCAGCATGAAGTTGACGAAGGCATTGGCCAGGTCATAGTTCTGGGCCGTCTTGGGGATGACCATGCTGTCAAAGAAGGCGGCGGTGGACTTCGGGACATTGATGGAGAAGCTGATCGGCTTGTCATCGCTGTCATACATGAGATAGAGGGCATCAAAGAAGTCACCCGACTGGGTGAAACATAGATCGAGGCTGCCATTGGCGACGTTTCTCTTCAGGGAATCATCGCCGAATTCATCAAACTTCGCTTCCTTCAAGGCGGCGATGGCATCGTTTTTGATTTCATCGGAGAGGTCTCCGTCCTTGCTTCCGTCATAGGAAGTGATGTTGGGATCAAGACCCTGGCTCAGAAGATAGGAAGTGAGAATCCATCTTGCCGTGGAATACATGCCAGAACGGATGCTGGAAGAGCAGAGGTTTCTCTCATAGAGTGCCTGAAAACCATATCGGGAGATGACTTTCTCGACTTCAGGATTGTTCTTGGAATAGAGCATGGAATAGCTTCCCCAGAAGTAAGGCATGAAATAGGAATTGAATTTCTTTCCGTCTTCCACCATGTAGGTCTCCATCAGCGAGGATAAATCATTCTGGAAGATGTCCTGATAGGATGAGAGGTTTTCATAGTCCTTGTTGTCTACGTCAAAAGGAAGAAGCATATCTTCTTTGTAGAGCTGATGGACGGTATAGTCGGAAGGGATGGCTACATCATAGGTGGTGGTCTTGGAAGTGATCTTCTGATACATGGCCTCAGAGGAAGTCACGGTCTCTTCGATGACCTGGCACTGATATTCGCTTTCAAATTCCTGTACCAGTTCTTCGCTGATATATTCTCCCCAGTTGAGGAGGTAGAGGACCTTGCTCGGCGTAGATAGGACGACGCAGGCAAAGACGGTAAAAAGGACGAGAAAGGCAAGAGAGCCATAGAAAAGCTTCTTCATCTTTTTGCCTCCTTCTTCTTTTTCTTGGAAGTCTTCAAAGAGAAGAGGAAGACAAGAAGCAAGGTAAAGAAGGTCAATAGGGAATTGAAGGCATAGGAACCGGCAGAGAAGTTCTTCTTGGTATAGGAAGAGTAGACATAGTTGGAGAAGTTGGAGAAACCGTTTCCCTGGGTATAGAAAGAGATGACGAAGTCATCGATGGATAAGGTAAAGGCAATCAGGGCTCCTGTCAGGATGGCAGTCGAAAGAGATGGAATGACAGCCTTGAAGAGGGCTTTGAACTTGGAGCATCCCAAGTCCCTTGCCGCTTCATACAAGGAATTGTCTGTCTGTTCAAGCTTCGGAAGAATCATCATGATGACATAGGGAAGGGTGAAGAAGACATGGGCGATGAGCATGGTGGCAAAGCCGAAGATGTCGGGGAAGACAGGTTTGAGCAGGGAGAAGATGAGCATGATGGAGATACCGGTGACAATCTCGGAATTGAGCATCGGGATTTCATTGAGGAAATCCATGGCTTTCCTGGCTTTTTTGTCCAGGGCATTGATGCCGATGGAAGCAAAAAGTCCGGCGATGGTCGAGATGAATGTCGCCCAGAAGGAGATGAGCAAGGAATCCAAGATGGAAGTGAAGAGCTGTCTGTTTGAAAAGATTTCCTTGTAGTTGTCAAACGTGAAGCCGCCCCAACTCAAAGGGTTGATGGAATTGGCTGTCTTGTTGAAGGACTGATAGATGATGACGAAGACGGGAATATACATCATGGAAAGGACGATCAGGACGAAGCTGACCTTGAAGAAGTTGGCAAGATACTTCTTCCATTTATGCTTTTCCAGCATTTTTCTTTTCCTCCTTGTTTCTTCTCTTTCCTCCTTGGGAACGCTCGAAGAGGATGACGATGGCGATGATGATGATGGAAAGAAGGATGCTTAAAAGAGAACCGAAGTTATAGTTGTTCTTTTCAAAGACCGATTGGATCAGGTTTCCGATGAGCCTGATCTTTCCATGACCTATCGTCTGGGAGATGGCAAAGCCTGTGGCAGCAGGAAGGAAGACCATGATGATGCCGGAGGAGACACCGCTCAGAGACAAAGGCAAGGTGATCTTGAAGAAGGTCTTCACCGGTGTGACACCTAGATCCTTGCTGGCTTCAAGAAGGTTCCTGTCCAGCTTTTCAAGCACGGTATAGATAGGGAAGATCATGAAGGGAAGATAAGTCGTCACGGTGACAAAGATGACGGCAGGCATCGTTCCGACAAGTTCGAGCGCCTTCAATCCGTCGGTCGAAAAAAGGCGGAGCCAGGAGACGATCCTCAGCATCGAATTGCTCCACATCGGAAGAATCAGAAGAAGAAGGAAGAGCATCTTGTTCTTCAGCTTGGAGAAGGAGAGGAAATAGGCTACCGGATAACCTAACAATATGCATATCATGACGGTGAAGAAGGCAACGACAAGCGAATTCCATATCGCCTTCAGGATGGAGATGTCATGAAGTCTCTGATAGGCATCAAAGGAAGCGGAAGCATTGGAAAAGTCCATGCCGTTGGTCTTCATGAAGGTAAGGATCAGCATCACGACAAGAGGTAAGGCAACGAGGAACAAAAGCCATATGAAATAAGGAATGGCAAGGGCCTTGAACTTTTTCATTTCTCGGATTCATCCATTTCCAAGGCAAGCTGTCTTGCCTTTCTTCGGGCTTCACGGATCTCGGGACTCTGACATTCGTCTTCGACCTTCATCAGATGGATTTCATAGAAATCGACATGGAGACCGACGATATCGCCGACTTCGACGTTCTGATAGTCCTGGACCATGACCGTCTTTCCCTGGACATCGATCCACAGGTTGAAGGTGACGCCGGTAAAGGCAGTCTTTGTCACCTTTCCCTGCAAGATGGCCTGTTCAGGATTCTCCAAGACGAGGTCGAAGTCTTCCGGACGGATGACGGCATCGACGACCTCACCTGGCATGAAGGTCGTCAGGTAGGTCCTGAAGATGGCTCCTAGGAAGGATACCCTCTGGTTTCCAAGATAGCTTCCTTCGAAGATGTTGGGGTTTTCATAGTTGGCAAGGATCTTGGCCTTGTTCTCGCTTAAGGACTCGCAGTAGATGTTTCCCGGTGCGACCGTAAGGCCGACCATGGTCTGGAGAGGAATTTTGTCTTCGCTTTCGGCCTTGATGATCTTATCGCCTACCTTGACATCGAGAAGGTACTTGTTGTCCTCGTATTTCGAGGCGACGACCTTTCCCTGGATTTTGGCGGCATCCAAGGAGCAGATGTCGAAGTCTTCTCTTTCGACGATGACATAGATCTTCTCATTCAGATGGAAATCCATGGAAGAAACCTTGAATGTCCTGTTGAGGATGTCAAGTCTTCTTGGCGCACTATATATGCCACGGAAGATATTTGCTTCACCGATGAAAGTGGCGACGAAATTATTGACCGGGGAATTGTAGATGTCTTCAGGTCTACCCATCTGCTGGATTCTTCCGCCGTTCATGACGACGATGGTATCCGACATCACCATGGCTTCCTCCTGGTCATGGGTGACGAAGATGAAGGTGATGCCAAGCTTCCTCTGAAGTTCGCGAAGTTCAAGACGCATGCTTTTCCTAAGCTTCAGATCCAAGGCAGAGAGAGGTTCATCCAGAAGGAGGATCCTAGGCTTGTTGACGATGGCTCTGGCGATGGCGATTCTCTGCATCTGTCCTCCGGAAAGAGAGGAGATGTCTCTGTCTTCATATCCTTCGAGGTTGACGAGCTTCAAAGCCTTGGTGACTTCTTCCTTGATGACGTATTCCTTGAAATGCCTGTCCTTGAGCTTCTCTGTCATCTGGAAGTAGACATCTTCAGAAGATACCTTCTCGATGACCTGCTTCTTGATCGCTTTGAAAGGCGTATCCTTGTCAAAGGAAAAGGTGTCCTTGATGCCGTGCTTGGAAAGAAGGTAGGATAAGGTATCCTTGCAGTCTTCATAGGTCTTATAATGTTCGCTTTTGCCAAGATTGGTAAGTTCTTCCTCCATCTGGCTGCTGATAGAGAGCATCGTGAAATAGTGGATGACGTATTTCTTGACGTCCTCCGGCTTTTCGATGAAGGTCAGCTTGTGGACCAGGGCATTGATGTCTTCCTCATCGAAGCCGTTCTTCTCCATCATGTTCATCGTTCCGATGTCATAGACATTGGAATAGATGTTGTTCCTCAATCCGAAGGCGATGTTGTCATAGATGTTCAGATGGGGAAAGAGGGCATACTTCTGGAAGACGGTGTTGATCGGTCTCTTGTGGCTGGGAAGGCTGGAGATGTCAACGCCATCGAGAAGAAGGCTTCCCTTCTGCATGGTTTCGAATCCGGCGATGATTCTCAGCGTTGTCGTCTTTCCGCAACCGCTCGGTCCTAGGAAGGTGACGAATTCATTTTCGTTGATGGAAAGACTGAGGTCGTCAAGGATGACATTGTCGCCATAGGCTTTGTAGACATCCTTCAGCTCTAAGATTTTTCGTGCCATGTGAATCCTCCAGGGGTTTGGTGATATCCTTTTTTGACGGATATAGATTATAGCCCCCTTTTATGAAGATACAATGATTATTTTTAGTTTTTTTAGCCTGTAAAAAGAAAAGGGGCATCCATGGATGTCCCAGTCAGGTTCAGCTTGTCTTTTTCAGGCTTGTGGTGAGACAGAAAAGCCTTGCGATCATCTTCAGGAGGATGACTTCCTCATCGGAAAATATCTTTTCTTGCTCTGCTTCGCAGAGAAGCAAATCGTTCTCACTGGCGCCTTCAAAGCGGATGAGAAGGACGGAACGGACGTTCCTTTCCTTCATCTTCAGATAGATGTCATCATCATGGCTCAGCCTGGAATGGTAGTAGATACGGAAGTTCTCCTTGTCCGAGAAGTGGTAAGCAGCAAATCGGAGGCTTGGAAGAGGATCCTTCTTTTCGCTTGCCAAGGAAGAATAGAGAGGCGTGCAATCATCCTTGGATATGTAGTAGATGTTCTTGTCTCCATAATAGTTGCCCACGATGTGGCTGGACTTGACCATGGCCTGGGTAGGCTCCGATGTCATGAAGTTACCAAACAGATAGTCCATGAAGCCAGAGAAGCTCAAGTCTGCCTTCTTGTGTTCGATGTCGATATCACCATGCAAGCTTCTGTTGTAGATGATGAAGCAGTTTTTGCCCTTGGTCTTGCCTCGATAGAGGGCTTTGTCGGACAAGACGAGAAGTTCCTCCGTCGTCTTGGCATCGATGGGGAATCGACAGATGCCGCTGGTCACGGTGATACCGGAGACATTGGGGTTGCTTAAATACGGGAAGCAGGTCTTCCTTACCTTCTGGTGGTAGTTTCTGGCGATGTCCCAGACATCGTTATATATGGTGATGTTGGGGATGAGGATACCGAATTCATCATCGCTATATCTTCCGATGACGCCTTTGGCACCGATTTCCTCTTCCAATATCTTTGCCGTGTCCTGAAGGACCATGTCACCGACAGGATGACCATATGTGTCATTGATCTTCTTGAAGTTGTCAAAATCAATCATGAAAAGGGTGAACATGACGTTTCTTTCCGCTAGGTTCTTCATGTATTTGATGAAGTATTCCTTGTTGACGAGGTTCGTCAGGGAATCGAACACATGTTCTGCCTTATGGGATGAAAAGAAGGAGCTGTCTTTAATCATAACGGAAATATTATAGCTCATAAAGATGGGATTTCGTGAAGGAAAAAAGAACGTTT
>JAJVUU010000072.1 GCA_021621525.1 Caryophanales bacterium | reverse complement strand
GGTCATCCCGTTCAGTTTTCAAAGAGCGATCGTATCTGCGCCTCATTTTTGGCGCGTTTAGAATTCTACTACATGCTTTTTAAAATAGCAAGATATATTTTATCTTTTTTATTTACTCGAGATGCATTTCCGTATGTCAAAACACTATGTGCTTTTGAAAAATAATATGATGTCCCACCAGAAGGCAACAATTTTGATGCGATTATCATCAAGAAAAAGTACCAATCAGCTAGAAAAATCAACAAAAATCTCATTCCCTTAAACGGCTTTTTAAATACTGTAAGGAATACGAATACAAAGCGATGTCACAAGTTTGCCAATTGAAACAATAATGTAGTTAGAAGGTCAGTCGAAAAAAGGGTCAGATCACAACATCCTAAACCAAATAGTGAAAAAAGATGATTTTCATCTTTTAGCCACTGTTTCATGGTATACAACAAAGCAAACAAGATTTAAAAAAGCGCCCCGAAGGGCGCACCATAATCAAATATGCAACGAATAGAACAAGGGATCCTGATATCCTAAATTGACATCAAACCCATTTTCGACAGCTGATTTCTCATGCTTCTTGGCAAGGTCCAGCTGTTGACGGGAAGCATCAATTTCAGCCATATAATGATAGCCAAGACCCAATCCTCTTTCACCGGCAAGAGCATAGTAACGATAAGCTACTTCAAGATTTCTTGTATCATCGACTTTGGAACGGAAGCAATCACCTAAATAACAAAGGGCAAAAGAATATCCGTCATGGGCAGATGCAATAATCAAGTCATGTCCTTTTTTCAAATCAAAGAAAGGCACTTCTTTGTCCGTATAGAGGATACCAAGTCTATACTTAGCAGAACTGGAACACTGTTCAATGGCCTTCTCATAAAAATGACGTGACATTTCAAAATCGGTATCAACCAGGGAATTATCACCCTCATAGAAGAATCCCATCAAAACGGATGCACGGACAGATCCACCTTCACTAGCCGTCTTCACAAGTTCAACCGCATCCAATTTTTCGGCTTTGGCTGCTGTGACACTATCAAGAATGCGAAGAGCCTTAATCAAAATTTGATCCGAATCGATCTCTTCGGAAATAATCTTATCGCTTGTGTCAGCAGACATGTTTTCTTTGATGACAACAGGAGACACTTGAACTGTAGGCTCATCTTTAACCGACTCTTCTGTCACATCGCCTTTCGGAGTCTCTTTTTCTTCCTGATTCTGATCACGAGCCGAAGCGGTTGCCTCTTTCAAGGGTTCAGCATTTTCTTCCTCATCCGTCTTTTCTTCCTTGGCAACGGTGTCAGGAGTCAAAGTCGGCGTGCTAGAAGAATCGCCTTTGTCCAGCTGATTCTGAATTTCCGCCTTTCTCTCGGCAGCAATCTCGTCACCATCTTCGGCAGCCTTGCTATAGCAAACCAAGGCAGCATTCTTATCTGCTTTCTTAGTCCCGAGGCCATAGTAATAATAATCACCCATTTCACGATAATCGAGGCTGTCTTTGGAGCCTTCCTCGAATTTAACCATGGCAATGTCATAATATTTCCTTGCATCTTCAGGATTGGCTTCAAGACCAGGGATACCCTTGCGGAAAATTTCACCGATTTCAAAGTAGGATTTTCCAGGTGTTTTTCCAAATCTTGCAGACTTATTGATCAACTTGAGAGCCGTATTGATTTTGGTATTCTGTTCAATCAATTGGATGCCAGCTTCCAAATCCGTATCCATCGTATATGACATATGGGTATTCCTCCAATCATTTTTGCTTGTCGCTGCTTATAATTATAAGATTCCACCCTGTCATATTCAATCAAAAAACTGATTTTTCTATCGTGAAAGAATCAATCCCAAAAATCGCTGCAATGGTTCTTCCGTAAAGAAAAACTCCTTTTTTCATCTACGACAAGGAAGTCCAAAAGAACCATTCCGTTGGCTCTAAGCCTGAATTCAAGTTCTTGACAAAACATCATATCTTCCTTAGATGGAAGCAGGCTTCCTGAAGGATGGTTGTGCACCATAAGGACAAATACGGCAGAATTTTTCATTCCTTCCATGACGATTTCCGTAATCGGAACATACACCTCGGAACTGTTTCCTGCCTCATAGACCTTCTTTTCAATCAGTCCTTTGTCGCGGTCCAAAAACATGACAACGGCAATTTCCTTACGATTTCCAAGATAATAGTTCTTTGTCAGATTGAAGGCATCTTCTTCATTCATGATTGTAACTTTTCCAGAAAAAGGCAACCGGCGCATGATTTCCCTGACAGCAAGAATGCGAAAGCTCTTCGCTTCCCGTACACCTTTTGTCTCAATAGGAAAATCCATCAGGAACAATCCCTTAAGGCCTCCCTGCTCTTCAAGAAGCCTTGAAGAGAGGGAGACGACATTTTCCTGCCTATTGCCTGTGTTCAACAGTATGGCAACAAGCTCCTCGTCGGCAAGGCTGCCAAAGCCATACCTGGCAGCCTTGCTTCTCGGCTTTGGAATGCAAGTCCCTGGGAAGCAGTCCTCTTCTAGTCTCCCCATTGGAAAGTAAATCCGCCAGGCAGCGCAACCTTTCCACCATCCTTGGCGAAGAACAGCTTGTAGCAGAGGACGGTGACTATGCCAATAGCCAAAAGAGCCATCATGGCACTCAATGTAATTGCTTCTCCACCCTTCGTCTGCCTTTCTTCTTCAACTGTTAGTTTTCTCATATGAAAAAACCTCCTTCAACCTTATATTGTCATCGAAGGAGGGTTTTTATCTATTTTTACTTCAAATATTTGGCAAGTTCGTCTTTGTACTTCTGATACTTTTCCTGTTCCTGCTGAACTTTTTCAGGTTTAGCACGTTTAAGGAAGTTCTCGTTGGCAAGCATTTTTTCGCTTCTTGAAATCTCATTCTTCAAAAATTCAATCCGTTTCTCACGTCTTTGCTTGCTTTCGGCGGTTTCCTCTTCGACAATTTCCAAGGCAAAAGAGTGAAAATAGACCAAATCATCATTCTTATCTTCAATCTTTGTGATGGAGTCAGCAAATGAGAATCTCTTAAGATACGGAGAAACCTTCAGCAAAGCAACATCGGAACCCAGGAATTTCAGTTTGATCGGTGCATTCGGAGCCATCGAAAGCTCGGATTTATGATTACGGATGACCTTGACGGCTTCCATGAGGGATTTGGCAAGACCAATCATTTCTTCATCATACACGAATCCCGTCTGGGAAGGATAATCCTCCTCATACACTGATTTCTTGGAGCAAGGAAGTTTTCCATAGATTTCTTCCGTGATGAAAGGTGCAAACGGGAAGAGCGTGACAAGAACTTTCTTCAGGATATCATAAAGAACCTGAAGAGTCACTTCCTTGGCCTTCTCGTCGTCTCCTCCGAATGTAACCTTTGTGTACTCAAGATAGTCAGAGCAGAATTCATCATAGACAAAGGAATAAATGTAATCGGCAGCCTGGCCGAGTTCATATTTATCCATATTCAACCGGACGTTGGAAATCAGTCTGTCAAATTCGGAATAAATCCACTGGTCGAGATAGGAAAGCTCCTTCTCTTCTAATTTCCTAGGTTGGAAATCATCCGGAAGGATGAAAAGAATATACCTGGAAGCATTCCAGACCTTGTTGAGGAAGTTATGGGCGGATTCGACTTTATTGAATGAAAAATTGATATCAAGTCCAGGTGTTCCACCAGTAGCAAGGGCATAGCGAAGGGAATCTGTACCATATTTTTTTATGACATCAAAAGGATCGATTCCATTGCCGAGGGATTTGCTCATCTTCCTGCCCTGAGAATCACGGACAAGACCATGGATATAGACTTTCTTAAACGGCATCTCTCCTGTAAAATGAACACCGTCAAGAGCCATTCTCTCGACCCAGAAGAAGATGATGTCATAAGCGGTCACCATGACGTCAAGCGGATAGAAACGTTTGAACAGTGGAGTCTTTTCAGGCCATCCTAAGAAGGCAAAGGGAGCCAAGGCACTTGAAAACCATGTATCAAGAACATCCGGGTCCTGATCGTAAAGTTTTGGATCAAGCGGTTTTTCGGAACAGATGACCTCTCCGGTCTCTTTATTCGTATAGACAGGTATTCTATGTCCCCACCAGAGCTGACGGGAGATGCACCAATCCTGGGTATTTTCCAGCCACTGGGTGAAGATATGGTCAAAACGAAGCGGGAAGAAGTCCGTCTTCGTCTCAGCGTTTTCCTGCATCTTCATGACCGCTTCGCTGAGAGGCTTCATCCTGACAAACCATTGCTTTGAAAGCATCGGCTCAACCACGGCCTTGCTTCTTTCGGAATGACCTACATTATGGACGATGTCCTCTATCTTGATAAGGTCACCATTCTCCTTGATATGTTCGACGATTTTCTTCCTGCAGGCATAACGGTCCAGTCCGACATATTCCTCGGGGCAGTTTCCGTTCATCGTCGCATCATCATTCATGGTCTTGACAAATTTGAGATTGTGGCGCTTGGCAATCATGAAATCGTTCGGATCGTGGGCAGGTGTGCATTTCATGACACCGGTTCCGAATTCCTTGTCGACATAGCGGTCTGCAATCAAAGGTAATTTTTCGCCATTGGCTGGATTGATGACATACTGTCCTTCATACATGTTGTATCTTTCGTCATCAGGATTGAAGACAACGGCTTGGTCACCGAACATCGTTTCAGGTCTTGTCGTAGCGACCTCAAGATACTTGGAATGATCTTCGAACCAATACTTGAAATAATAGAAATGTCCGTTATCGGAAGAATACTGGACTTCGATATCACTTAAAGCCGTCTTCAGGACAGGATCCCAGTTGATGATTCTTTCGCCACGATAAATAAGGCCTTCATCATATAGTTTCTTGAAAACCTTGTTGACAGCCTTACACATTCCATCATCCAAAGTGAAGCGTTCCTTGGAATAATCCATGGAAAGGCCGAGAGCTCTCCATTGCTTAGAGATGTAATCACCATGCTCTTCCTTCCATTTCCAAGCTTCCTTCAGGAAGCCTTCCCTGCCCAGTTCATATTTGTTCTTTCCTTCTTCCTTCAGCTTTGCTTCAACCTTTGCCTGAGTAGCAATGCCGGCATGGTCCATGTCAGCCAAAAAAAGAACATCATAACCGCTCAGCTTCTTATAACGTGCGATGATATCCAGAACAGTCGTGTTGGTAGCATGTCCGATATGAAGAATACCGGTGACATTCGGTGGGGGAACAATCATGGAAAAAGGTTTCTTTCCAAGATTTTCCTCCCTCATAGCCTCAAAGTAATGATTGTCTTCCCAGAATTTTTCTTTGCCTTCTTCGACCTTGGTATGGTCATAGGCCTTGTCCATTTCCTTCATAGAAAATGTCCCTCCATGGAATATGAAGGGACGCAATCTCTTGCGCGGTACCACCCCTCTTCGGAATATCCGCTCTTATTGACCTATTTGATGCTAAGCAGGAACTTAGGGGATTCCTCCCAGGCTCGGAGACGACAGAATCAAGTTGTCTTATCCGGCTTCCACCATCCCGGACTCTCTATGAAGTTGAGCTATCATCCCTTCTCTTCATCGCCGAAGAAAATTATAGAGAATTCAATATTGAAAATCAAGAAAGCTAACTTACGCCTTCACGGATTTGACAATGTCTTCCCGAAGAATCTGATATAGGTTTTCCTTCTTCAAGCCAACATCAAAGATCTGTTTTCCGGCAAGTTTTTCCTTCTGAAGGGAAAGGTAATGCTTTTCGCTCATGTTGATTTTATCAATTTTCGTGAACACGAAGGCATAAGGAACCGAAAGTGAATCCAGATAGGAAGCAAAGTCATCATCAGCAGGAAGAAGAAGCCTTCTGGCATCGATGAGAAGATAAACCTTCTTCAGACCTTTGTTGTCCTCGATGAAGTCTTTCATCAGGCCGGCAAAGGTGTCCCTCTTGAAAGTCGCGAAGCCATAACCCGGGACATCGGCAAGGTAAAATTTCTTGTCGATGCAGGCATAATTGACCATATTGGTCTGGCCGGCCGTCTTGCTGGTCTTCATGAAATTCTTTCTTTGGACAAGAGCATTGACGAGAGTCGATTTTCCGACATTCGATCTGCCGATGAAAGTGATGGTCGGCTTGTCGAGAAGAAAACCTTTCTTATCGACAGCCGACTTCACGAACTCGACATTTTGAAAGCAGACCTTAGCCATATCATGCCGCCTTCTTAGAGCGAACCTTTTTGGCAACGTCCGGTTTCTTGGGGGTCGTAGATTCGTAAATTTCCTTTTTCATGGAAGCGATGTCCTCAAGATAGACACCTTTGAAAAGATCACTGACTTTCTTGACCTCGACGATCTGAAGGGCATCAGCAATTTCCTTAGGAAGTTCCTTCACATCCTTATCATTTTCGTAAGGCACAAAGACTGTCTTTATATGTTCTCTTGCGGCAGCATTGCATTTTTCCCTAAGACCACCGATAGGCATGGAGTTGCCTCTGAGATCGACCTCACCTGTCATCGCCACGTCATTGCGGATACGTACCTTGCAGATGGCTGAGATGATGCACATGACCGTAGCGACACCGGCAGAAGGACCATCCTTAGGTGTGGCGGATTCAGGGAAATGGATATGGATGTCATGGCAATTGAAGAACTCCGGATTGATGCCAAGATCCGGACCGATGGACTTGACATAAGAAAGAGCTGTTTCACAGGCTTCCTTCATGACGTCGCCAAGGTTACCAGTAAGAATCAAAGATCCCTTTCCAGGGAAGGTATTGACTTCGATCTTAAGTGTTTCTCCACCGGCCTGTGTATAGGCAAGTCCGTTGATGACACCCACCTGGGAATCATTGATGTTCTTTTCACGGATGTAGATTTCAGCGCCAAGATATTTCTTGACGATATCCGTATCCACGACAAGCGTTCCAATAGAAGGATTGCGAAGATAATCGACAGCGAATTTACGATCGATAGTTCCAATCTTTCTTCTAAGATCACGAACACCTGCTTCCATGGTGTAGTACTCGATGATGTAATCCAAAGCCTCATCAGTCCATTTCATCATGCCGGGCTTAATACCATTGTCTGTTTCTTCTAAATGGATAAGGTGATTTTTAGCAATATCCAACTTTTCGAATTTAGTGTAGGTGTTAAGCTCAATCATCTCCAGACGGTCAAAAAGCGGGCCAGGAATTTTACTGACATCATTGGCAGTGCAGATAAACATGACCTTAGAAAGGTCAAACGGCTCATCCAGATAATTGTCCATGAAGTTCTTATTCTGCTCAGGATCAAGGACTTCCAAAAGAGCACTGGCCGGGTCTCCGTGATATCCACCGCCATTGATCTTATCGATTTCATCAAGCAAGAAGACAGGGTTGTTGGTGCCACACTTCTGGAGGCTGGAAATAATCTTGCCAGGCATAGCACCGATATAGGTTTTCCTGTGTCCACGGATTTCCGCTTCATCAGAAACACCACCAAGGGCAACCTTGACAAACTTTCTTCCCAAAGCCTGGGCAATACTGATGGCAAGAGATGTCTTACCTACGCCTGGGGCACCGTAGAAGCAAAGGATTGGAGCTTTAAGAGACTTTGTAAGTTGCTTAACGGCAAGATATTGAAGAATACGCTCCTTTTGTTTCTCCAAGCCATTGTGATTGGTATCCAAAATCTTCTTGACCGAGTCAAGATCATCATTATCCGTAGAAGATATTTTCCAAGGCAAATGAGTCACCAATTCCAAATAATTGGCTGCAACGCCTATCTCCTGGGAACCGGCAGGCATAGCCTTGGCCCTTGTGATTTCGGAACGGATTCTTTTTTGAATGTTCTCCGGGAAAAGGTCAGGATGCTGGTTCAGAAGCGCTTCACATTTGTCGAAAGAATCACCGCCATCAAATTCCTTGAGCTGATCTTTGACAACCTTCATTTTTTCGCGAAGCACGTATTCACGCTGGTTTTTATCGATATTCTCGCTGACTTTCTTTTGAATATCATACTCGACCTTGGCATCGAGATTGAAACGATCCAGGTCACTGATGAGGAGACGATACTGTTCCAAAGCGTCCTTTTCTTCAAGGATCAGCTGTTTGGTTGTGATGTCAGGATTCAAAAAAGCAGTGATGTGGTAGGCAATGTTTCTGACATCCGGCACCATCTGGGAAAAATCCGGAAGTTCGGGAAGATTGGTATATTTTTTCCTCAAAGTCATGTAACTTCCGGTAAATTTGCCAAACATCTCATAGATCTTTGAATCATCACGGTCATAGATATAATGGGATGCAGTTGCACAGGTGATGGTATGAGAAGCGTCATCGATGTTGAAGTCAAAAAGATCGACAGGGTTCTTACCTATCATATGGCAAACCAAAACACCCTGTTTGTCAGGTTCAATCTTCAAAACACGGCAAAGACAGCCGATGTTCTTGACACCGGGAAGGATAAGATTGTTGAAATCGCCATAGGCATTGTCGACATTCGACAAAGACATGACAAATTCATCCCCTGCATTCAAGCGGGAGAAAAGATTGATATCATAATCGTTGCTGGCAACGACTCTCATTTCAATATCAGGCAAGGCTACATTTTGTCTATTTGGCAGTACAGAAAGCCTTCTTGGAGTATAAGCGTCCATAAAATTTACCTCCTAAAATTTGAAT
>JAJVUU010000005.1 GCA_021621525.1 Caryophanales bacterium | reverse complement strand
TATGCCGAAAAAGGGCCCAAAACACCCTAAAAACCGGGCTTATGGGTAATGACTAAAGAAAAGTGATGAAAAAAAATAGCATATTTCTATGCTATTTGGCACCTTTGTGTTTCAGTACCGCAGGGATGGTAAGAATCATCAGCTTCAGATCGAAGAGAAGACTTCTTCTCGGAAGATAGGCAAGCTCCTCCTTCTGTCTTTCACCTGATTTATAGTCAACATCACTTCTTCCATAGACCTGCCAGTAACCGGTAAGACCTGGTTTGACCTGGGCAAGGCATCTTCTTTCATAATGTGTATAGTTTTCCTTCAGTTCCAAGGCAGTGACTGGTCTAGGACCGACAAAGGAGAGGGTTCCCATGAAGATGTTGAATATCTGTGGAAGTTCATCCAGGGAAGTCTTGCGCAAGAACTTGCCGATTTTGGTGATTCTGGGATCGTTATCAAGCTTTCTTTCTATCTTCCACTGGCGATACTGCTCGTCAGTGAGGTACTTATGGATGTGTGTCTCGGCATCGCTGTACATGGTTCTGAATTTCAAGACACCGATTTCTTTTTCCTGATAGCCGATTCTCTTGTCTCTGAAGAGGACGCAGCCTTTGCTGGTCGTCTTGACCAAAAAGGCAAGGACGAGAAGAAGAGGAGAAAGAAGGAGAATCAAAAGAAAGGAAAGAAGGATGTCAAATCCTCTTTTGAAGAAAGCGTAGGCTTTGGAGCCTTTGATGATGATTTCATCCCGGTTCCTTTCGTTCTGGACAAAGGAAGGATATTGGTAATAATTTGTATTTTGCAAATTATTGAGGGATGGGAAAAAGATATCTGCAGTCTGTGGTTCCATAAATATTATCGCCTGAACTTGCAATAATGTAATGGAAATGTAAAGCGAAAGGAATAGATAGGATAAGGTAAACGCTTTAAATGACCATGTAAGCGCTTAGGGCATTAGTTTTTGGCTTTGATTTCTTCGTTGCCTTTTGAAATTTCTTCTTTCTTTGCCCCATTCCTGTTGATGTCAATCTCGGCAAAGATGAAGGAGGAAAGAAGGAAACCGACGACAAGGAGAGCACCGGCAATCAACATGTTGCTGATGTGACCGCTGATGGTTCCCATATCTGCATCCAGGACATAGATGTTGTTGTTGTCGCTGTTCTTGTTGCAGGCTTGATAGAGAATCGTGGCCTTGTCAGTAGCCTCTACCAGGGCTTGGTAGACCTTGTTGAGACTGCTTTTGAAACTGATGCAGGAATCAATATAATTTTGATCGGCGTTGCTGAGCTTGTAGATATAGGTGTTTTTGTCGGTGTCATAAGTCTCATTGAAAAGGAAACCATCCTGTGTCTCTTGGACATCGTATCCGATGTCAGCAAGTTTCAGAAGCATCTTTTGCTTTGTTGTCTCATAACTGGAAATCTCGTTGCTCAGGGAAATGATTTTTGCACTGATGGTGTTGTCCGGTTGCTGAATGTTGCATAGGCTTTCAAGCAGTCTCTTATCCTTGGATATGTTGTTTTGAAGGGTTTTGAGTTCGACTTCATAGGTGGCTTTCAGATTTTTGTAGATTCCTATTTTTGTCTGACATTCTTCCATAGAAGATATGTTGACATATTTGTTAATATAGAAATCTCCTTTGAGCTGAGACCATTTGAGGGATTCGAACCTTGTCTGAAAGTCGATATAGTGAGCATTGAGTGTCTTGTCATCGGCAACGAAATAGCTGTTGAATGTATCCTCCATGTCCTGATAGCAGGAAGATAGATAATCATATTGGCTTTGGCAAGAGGAGATGATGTCATCGAATTCCATGGAAGCCAATGTGTCTATGCTGGAAGGAAGTTTGCTGCTATAAGCGAAGGAAGAGGTTGCTGCTTCTGCTTTTTTGACCTCAAAATTGAGGAGTTCCTTTAAAAACTCCTTGCATTCTGTCGTAGATTTGAATGCGCTCGGCTTGCAGGTGATGGTGAAACTTGTTTTGGATTCAGTTTCGTTGGAACTTTTCGGAGTTATGTTGAAAGAGGCATCTTTCAAAAGTCTGTCAGCGTCATAATTGGAAAATTTCTCGTTTCCCTGTATGGTTCCTGCAATGTTGTCTCTCGATATGATATTGGAATAGAAGAAACTTTTTCCGTCAAGATAAGCCGTTTTATCCTCGTTCAAGGCCAAATCCGCTTCGATGTTGGTGGTAAGGGTCTCTCTTCCTGGATTGAGAATGAATTTTCCTCCGATGTATCCTAAAATAGCACATCCCAGGGAAATCCCGAGAATCCAATACTTGAAGTGTTTGATTCCTTGTCCATATCCTTTCCAGGTGAGATGGTTGGTCTTTGTGGTAGCAGGATTCTCTACGATGATTATTTTATTGGTCTGGTCTTTGTCATCCATTGTCTTAACCTCTTTTTTGTCACTGAAATGAATATTGAAATCATAGGATAAAAGGAATTGAATGTAAAGAAAACTTTTTTGATGAAATCCTCTTGCCTGGGAAAGGGAAGGGAACGTCAACGATTTTCTTAAAAGTAGTTTTTTGTTTTCAAAGGTTGTGATAAAGCAGGAAAGCCAAATAAGAAAAAGGCAGCCGAAGCTGCCTAGCTGAGCAGGTATTGAAGGTCTTCTTCGTTGAGGTTGCTCTTTCCCTGGGAAGTGTCGAAGATGTCGGCTAGGTCTTTTTTCTTTTCCTGAAGGGAAAGGACCTTTTCCTCGATGGTGTCCTTCATGACGATCTTGTAGACCGTGACCTTCCTTGTCTGTCCGATACGATAGGCTCTGTTACTTGCCTGGTCTTCGGCAGCAACATTCCACCATGGATCGAGATGGATGACGATATCGGCACCGATTAGGTTGAGGCCGGTACCTCCGGCCTTCAAGGAGACAAGCATGACGTTCAGGTCGTCATCCTTCTTGTTGAACCGATTGGCTAGTTCCAATCTCTTTTTGGCGGAGACGTCTCCGTCAATCCTTTCAAAACGGATGCCATCCTTTTCAAAGAGTGTCTCGATATGATCGAGAACGCTTGTGAAGGAAGAGAAAAGAAGAACCTTGTGTCCTTTTCCAATCGCTTCCTTTATTACGTAGATGGTATATTCCAGCTTGGAGGAGATATCCTTGTATTCCAAGAAGACACTCGGATCGACACAGATTTGACGAAGTCTTGTCAATGCAGCAAGGACAGCCAATTTATTGACTTTGCCATTTGCGTCTTTTACATTCAAGGTGTTTCTTGCTTTGATGAAGAATGCCTTATAGAGCGACATCTCGTTGTCGTTCATGGCAATCCTCTGGGTGATGATGGTCTTTCCGGGAAGATCATCCAAGACGTCATCCTTCTTTCTCTTGAGAAGGAACGGAGAGACGACGTGTTCGAGGTGCTTCTTGTCATCTTCGTCCAGGTCAAGCTTTCCATATTTCTTCTTGAATTCACCGAAGGACTTGAGATATCCAGGCATGAGGAAGTCAAAGATGGACCACAGATCCATCAGGGAATTCTGAATCGGTGTACCGGTAAGGGCGAATTTATATTCGGCATGAATGCTCTTGACGGCCCTGGTCTTCTGGGCAAGGGCGTTTGCAATGTACTGTCCCTCGTCCAGGATGAGGAACTGGAAAGACTTGTCCTTGAAAAGGTCGAGGTCAAGCCTCAATGAATCATAGGAGATGATATAGTTGACATTCTTCTGATTGCCGATAGCAGCAATCTTTGCCTTTCTTGTAGCAGGATCAGCCGTCAGGACGACGACCTTGCTTTCCGGGTCGAATTTTCTGAATTCGTCTTCCCAGTTGAAGGTCAGGGATTTCGGGGTGACGATGAGATTTGGACCTCCTTCCTTATATTGGCTGAGGAAGGCGATCATCTCAAGGGTCTTTCCCAATCCCATGTCATCGGCAAGGATGCCGGAAAGATGGTTTTCCTTGAGGGTAGTAAGCCATTTTACACCGATGACCTGATAGGGACGCAGAATCTTTCCCAAAGACTCGGAGACATGGATTTCACTGTCCTCATATTTCTGAAGAGAGCCAAAGAGCGTCATGATTCTCTCGCCTAGATCGATATCTTTGCAATCCACCAGTTTCAGGGACTGGTAAATCGGAATCCTCTTGCTTTTGAGATCGATGTCATCAAGGATTTTCCGCAGGTCTTTTCCTTCTCCTTCGTTGAGGTCAAGGATCTGGTTCCTGAGGAGGAAGAATTTCTTTTTTTTCTGATATGCGGCAAGGATGGCATCGACTTCTTCAGGCGTATATTCATCGGAGGAGAAGTTCATGCTGAACCAATCCGTCTGTGAATCAATGATGATCTTGATTTTTCCGACGGACTTCTTCTTGAGCTTCTTCAGTTCATCGGAAATGAAGACATGGGCAGCTTTCTGGAGAGGCTTGAGGTCACTGGAAAGGAAGTTCATGATGACTTCGGCATCACTGACATCCCCTTTTTCAGGAAGCTTCAGTTTGTTTAATTCAGACAGGAATGCGGAAATCCTTTCAGGCATGATTTCTGCAAACTCTTCTTTTTTGACTTGCTTTTCATCGGCATAATATCGGGTGGAGCTGATAAGGACGTTCTTGACAGGATCAAGGTCAAGAAAATACTCGACGTGGTCTGTCTTCATCAACGCCTTGGTTAAGAAGGTCTGTTCAATCTGGATTTCGCCCTCGACCTTCGGTATGAGGGAAGAAGCGATGTCTTCCATGAAAAGGTCCGTCTGGTTGAAGAAGGGATTGCTGGCAAGGAACTTGATCAGTTCGACGGCTTTGATGTTTTCACCCTGGTAGGTATAGACGATTTCGTCTCGATAAGAGAAATAGAGGAACTGGGTGTCGTCATCCATCGTCAGCAACCAATCGTTTGGATCGGGTTTGATGTTGCTTTCGATATGTCCGTTTTCATCGATCTTTATGGACAATGACTTGATTTCCGGATCGACGTCATAGTAATCGTATCCGAGCTCGACTGAATTGTCGTTGTATTCCTGTGTGCCAAGCAGATATAAGCCGTGGATGAGCGTCCTGCAATAGGTGTCCGGGTTCTTCCTCACAAGAGAAAAATAAGAGCTGTTTGCAATCTGATTCTGAACTGCCAGAATCGGCATGAAGGCTTGAAGAATCTTCTTTGTCCCCTCTGAAAAGACGGAGTCCGGAGCGTAGAGTTCATCGATGACTTTGTCATTGTCGCAGATAAGTTCTATGGTATTTGGATCCTCGATGCTCAACTCGGCACTCGTGGGTGAATTCGTACCAATTGTGAGGACGACATGCTGAATGGGGATGTCCTTTTTTACCATCTTCTTTTCAGGCTTGACTGCAAGCCAAAGGAGATTGTTCCTGACAGTCTTGTATTTGTCATATGTCGCTGCATCAAGCTCCATCATCTTTCCATATTTGGCATAGATCAAAGGATATCTTTTTCGCAGTTCTTCCTTGGTAGCCTTTTTGTCATTGTCATGGATATAGTGGATGGTTTCATTGCGTATGATGTCGAAAGGAAAGAAATTGTAGACATCGGAAGTCCGGATGGTTCCTTCTTCATTGACATAGAATGAGAAACATCCGAATTCAGCATCATAGCACTCGTAATGCAAGGTGCTGGTTTTCTTGTCAAAATAAAAGTTGATATCGACTTTGCCGCTTTCCAGGTCCTGACGGATTCTTTTGGAGATATCATCCTCATTCAGAGGATATTTGGTTAAATAAAATTTTCCCACACTGTTGTACTATATAAATTGACATCTGGCCAATAAAAACGATGCAAACATGGTCGGACAGGCATCAGAGGTATCAAAATGTATGTCTCTGATGCTTTTCTTATAGAAAAAATGGTATAATTTCCATAGTACAAATTTAAATAATAATGTACTATAGGAGGGAACTGTTATGGTACCTGAAAGCATCAGAAAGGTCGAGCGGCCGACCAACACGGTCGTCGCTCCTTCTTCGAAGGAAGGCGTATATCTTGTTCGGGAACGGAAAGGCTTCAAAAACGGCATGCCTGTCAACGGGAAAGTGGTCGGTCATATCATCGACGGGAAATATGTCAAGAAAGACGAACTGCCGAAGAGAATATCGCTCCGCGACATCACCTACAAATACTATGGCAAGGCTGCCTTTGCGGATGGAGTAGGGAAGGATCTGCTCGGTTCCCTGGAAGCAGTCTACGATGAGAACGATTCGAAGAAAATCTATTGCGTCGCCCTTCTCCGTTCCGTCTTCGACGGTGTCAAGGACTATCAGATCGAAGACCGTTATCAGAAGTCCTTCGTCTCCCAATTCTATCCCGGCGTATCCCTGTCCAGGAACGTCATCTGCAATCTGATATCCGGTCTTGGCAAGGACTACAAAGGCATTTCCGATTTCATGGAAAACCGCGTGAAGGCGATGGTAAAAAAGGAAACGGACGTGCTGATCGATGGAATGCTGAAACAGAACACATCCACCGTGAACACGTTTTCCGGATTCTCCTATAAGGGAAGAATAAAAGGAATCGCCGATATCTCCATCATCTATGCAGTGGATTCGAAGACACGGGAGCCGATCTGCATGAAGGTATACAAAGGGAATCTGCCGGATTTCTCGAATTACAGGGACTTTTTGGAAGAATTCAAGATAGAGGAAGGTCTGATCGTCGGCGATAAAGGCTTCCCGTTCGATAACAGTCAGGATACCTTCAAGGATGGCAAGGTGGGTTTCATCAGGCCCCTGAAAAGAAACAGCAAGGCCGCGGAAAGGCTCAATCTGTTTTCCGGGATGAATTTCATCGATTCCGTCGAAGGCAGATTGCTGGGCTCAAAAGGTTCGGAGAAAGGGAAAGACGGGGAAACCAGATACTACTATTGCTTCCAGGATGGGAAAAGGAAGATGAAGGAAGAGTCGGATTATATGAGAAGGGCAAAGAAGAAGAATGCTTTCGACAATTCCGAATATCTCAGAAAGCAGAGAAAATTTGGCACCGTCGTCTTTGTTTCGAATATGGATCTGAAGCTTGAGAGCGTATATGAGTATTATAAGCTGCGCTGGGAGATAGAGCTGGTTTTCAAGTCCTACAAAAGCGTGCTTTCGCAGACGACGACAAGGGAGCATGATGACTATAGCGTCAACGGATCCGAATTCATCAATTTCCTCTCCACGATCATCACGATAAGGATGCAGAACAAATACATGGAGAACAAGGACGAGCTGGCCATGACATATAGTGAGGTCGAAGAGAAGCTGTCGGATATCATAAAGGCAACAACAGACCCAGACGAGAAGGTTTGGAGAACGTGTACCCTAAATAGCACGGAGAAAAAACTGATGGAAACCTTTGGCATATAGTACAACAAAACAGGGAAAGTTTTAGTTAAATTCGTTTTTAAAAGAAACATGTTCTATCTCCTCTATGACTTATATTCCATGAATTCGATGGATTGGGGATGTCCGGAAAGAAGCTTGGCAAAAAGATAGCTTGCCATGGGTTCCTTGTAGTTTCCGATATTGACACTGTATTGCCTGAGTTTGGCAAAGGTATCTTCGAATTCGGCAGGGTGATGGTCTTTTTTCTCTAGGATGACAAGAAGCCCTGGCACGATGAGTTTGAAGTTCGGCGACCGTGAAATCCTTATGGCGGCATTGAATTGAGAGCGGAAGCAGCGGAAGGCTGCGGATCCGTTTTTTTCGAAGAAGAAATGATGGAAACAGAGCATATCGACCAGATCGCAGTCAGCAGGCTTGACGTCTTCGTCGAAATAGTACTTTACAAATACAGGAGAAACATAGGCGTAGTTTTTGTATTCGATTCCGCTGTCAAAGGCGAAACTTGAACAATGGAACTTAAGACCTTCTGGCATGCTTAGAAGATGTTTCTTTGATTCTTCATCAAGATATGGAGCGATAAAGGCAAATTCTATTCTGGATAGATTGTATTTTTCAATCTTGTCCTTGAACAGCTCCAGGTATTTATCCTCCGCAAAATTCGTCTTGATGTAATTCAATATGAAGAGGTTGTCGATGATGTCTTCATAGATGTTCCTGTCGAAATAGATGCGGATAAGATCATCGTAGTGATAGCTGACAGCGACATGGAGAAGGTGCATCGTCAGAAAAGGATTGTCACTTGAATTTGCCTGGAAGAAGGATATAGGAAAGAAGAAGAGCGTTTCAGGATGGTCTTCGATGTATGCGACAAGCGTCTGGCTGAATCCGGTATCCCGAGCTTTGATTCTGGAAAAGATTTCCTTCTGCTGTTCCAAAGAGAATTCCTTGTCTATGTCGTTCAGAATCGTTTCGATGTCGTCTTTCGTATTGAGGTAGGTAAGGCTTTCGGCAATCTTATCATATTCCTTTGTCCGATAAAGCTGATTGAAAAGGGCATGTGTCTTATAAGACATATAGTGGTCCCAAGACAATCTGTCTTCGATTTTTTCAATCAGTTTCTGACCGGCTGTCTTCTTTGGGATGATCACCTTTGGCTTGTTTGCCTTCGGGGTTGCTGAAACCTGTTCTTTGGCTACGCTTTTCTGACTTTCGGAAGATGGCGGTATGGTGACTTGTCTTCCATCCAAAAGAATATTGTTCTTGCTCATGTAAAGGAGAACGGCATAGATGTGTTTGCATTCGCCATGCTCATAGCAGTAAGGACAGGTGCAGTCTCCTTCGTATTTCTTGTCCCGATAGGAAATGCTGACATCATAGAGATTGTCATCGCTTCCTTTGACCTTTGCAAAAAACCTGCCGCCCTGGATCTTTATTTCGGTGATTCTTCCCTGGTTGTAATACGCCATTCCCTTGGAAATGAGCGGATACGGGAACTTGCCCATGTATTCGCCAAGGTCGTCTTTGTTGTTTGACATGATCTTTACCAATCCTTTCTTTGAATCAGTTTGCCGATATCATTGCCGTACTTGTCGATGATGGCAAAGAGAGCGACGTAATGGGTGGAAGGATTCTCACTGAGATAGCATAGATTGAGATTGAACTGAGTCCCCCGATCATTCTTCCATGTGACACATTCAAACTTTTTTGTCTGAATCGTCTTAAGGATACAGCGGTCGATTTCCGGAGAGGAGACGGGATGCCATGAATAATCGAACATGCCGTTTCTCTTGGATGACTTTCCGGAGAGTTTGACGGCAAGTCTTTGGTATGCCTTGTTGCTCTTCATGGTGCGGAATTTTCCATGGTTGTTGTATTCCAGGATGATGGTGGCGATGGAAGACAGGCTTTCTTCCAGGTCGAGCTTTCCGTTTTCAAAGACCGGACATGTGAGAGAAGTCTCTCCGATGAGGTTGAAGTAGGGCTGTTCGACGATATCTTCCTGTGGATAAGGGCATACAGAAAGGAAGTGCAGCAATGATTCAAAGGGCAGAGGCTTGCTGAAGAGATAGCCTTGTGAACGCTCGCAGCCGATATCCTGCAAGAACAGGAAATCATCCTGAGATTCGACGCCTTCGGTCAGTGTGTGGATGCCAAGTTCATTTGCCATGCGGATGATGTTGGCGATGATGATCTTTGCCTTTTCATGGTTGCTTGAATCCGTCAAGAACCTCATATCAAGTTTGATGCAATCGAAATTGTAATCCTTGAGAAGGTTCAATGAAGAGTAACTTGAACCGAAGTCATCCATCCATACGCGGAAATGTTCCTTCTGAAGGAGATTGATTTGCTTTACAAGGATGGATGGGTTGTCCACCATCATGCTTTCCGTAATCTCGATGATGATGAGATTATGCGGAATGGCATACTTGTCGACCGTGGCGATGATTTCATCGACAAGGTCCAGGGACTGGAAGTCATATTTGGAAAGATTGAAGCTGACAGGAATGTTGGAAAGACCGAGTTCCTTCCGATGGATGAAATCCTGGCAGAGATTGTCTAGGATATATAGGTCAAGAGTCTTGATGAGTCCATGTTCTTCCAGAAGTGGAATGAACTGGGCAGGTGAAATCAAACCATTGTTCTTGTCCTCCCATCTGGCGAGAGCTTCGAAACTGCTGATATGTCCGTTCATGCAGCGGATGATCGGCTGATAGAAGACCTTGATGGCCTTGCTCTGTATGGCATTCTGGAAGCTGCTGAGGACAAAAAGAGAAATATTGCGCTCTTTTTCAAGCGCACTGTCGTAGTAGCGGAACTGTATCTTGCTGTTCTTCTTGACTTCTTCGCAGGCGAGGATAGCCTTGTCCATGCCATCTTCCAAAGTGGATTCCCTGTGGATTTCACAGATTCCGGCATGGAGGTGGCAATGTGGGTTGGCTGTCAGGAAGATGGGGCTGTTTTCCAACTCATCCCGATTGTTTTCAAATTCGTCCTTGTAGCAAAGGACACTGAATTTGTCGTTGTCGAGACGGGAAATCAGCCTTCCCGGGAATAGCTTTTCCAACAGTTTGGAGACATCCTTCAAAAGAAGGTCACCCTTTTCTATGCCGTTGATTTCGTTATAAAGCTTGAAATTGGATAAATTGAAATAAATGATGACCGGTGTCTTGTCGAAGAAGGTCGGGCTTCCGAGGATTTCTTTTCCACGGATATAGAAGGTGTGCATGTTCCCTAGGTTGGTCAGCTTGTCCTTCTCTTTGGAAGCGATATCCTTGGCCATCGGGAAGAAGATGGTATCATGGCTGTTCTTATACTCTGCATAGGCCTTTCCAGAGAAGCCGTTCTTTCCCTTGGATTTACGATCATAGAGAAGATAGTCGGCCTTGGCAATCATATCCATGAAGTCTTCTCGGGTCAAAGGCTTTCCATAGACATATCCTGCCGAGAAGGTCGGTCTGACCAGGACACGTTTGTCCAGAGAAAGCTTGGATAGCCCGTCCAAGGCTTTTCTCAGCCTGCTTTTGAAATCCTCTTCGTTGGTAGACTGGAGGGCGATGAGGAATTCATCTCCGCCATAGCTGAAGCAGGCATCCTTTCCGAAATTCTGGACAAGAATCATTGCAAAGGACTGCAGGACAAGGTCCCCTGTCTGATGTCCGTACATGTCATTGAAGAACTTGAAGTTGTCGATATCGATCATGCTGATGAACATCGGAAGGTGAATGAAGTGGCTGCAGCTGCTTCTCAATGCAGATTTGTTTTTCAATCCGGTGACGTCATTATGCTCGCTTTTTTCACGCAGGTTGATGAAGTTCTCGAGGTTACCGAACCTGATTTTCAAGAACCGAAGAATCAATATGATACTTCCGACATAGGCCTCTATGGCATGGAACATGTCGACTTTGAAGATGGAGTTAGATTTGCTGATGCCGTCCAAGACAAAATAAAGGATGAAGTAGGCAGTATTGATGATAAGAGGTCTTATTGGCCTATCGAAGATAAAAAGAGGAAGGACGAGGATCAGGATGAAGAAGTTGAAAGTGTATAAGTCCCCCAAAAAGATGGTTCCGTTGAGAATGGATAGGATGAAGATGGGGGCCTGAAGGGAATATAGAAGGATGATGATGTATTTGGATTGCACTTTTTCCCTTAAGAAGATGGATAGGAAAAGGAGAATAAGGCAATAACATGTCTCTGTAATCGATAGTGTGATATAGACAGGAGATTTCGTCTTCAGGCCGAAAAGGCCGCAAAGGGATACGATACCGCAGATGAAAAAGGCAGCGACGAAGGAAAAAACGAAGATGTTCCTGTTCTCTTCTTGGATGTCGTTTCGATATAAGGAGTAATCCAGCTTGCTACGGATAAGGATAGAATTGGTCAGGTTGATTTTTTTCATTATTATATATATGAATTAAATTTTATTTCTTTAATATGACTAAAACAAGAAAAAGAGTGCATCCCAATGGATTTACGTTCTTTTTTATGATGAAACGGGAATTCTGGTTTGACAATTGTTTACCTTTGTTTGACTATCCATGGATGCTGTGCTATTATTTTGAAAGAGGTTTTTACCGAAGGATTTATTTAAAATGAGTGAAAAAACACATACAAAGAGCGGAAACTTCAAGAAGGTGCTTCTGACTGCTGCAATCTTATTGGATGCAGTCATCACCATCGCCCTTCTTGTCATCAGCATCGTCATGCTTGCTGAGACTATCGGCAAATCTGCTGCTGAAATTCAGAATGGTACAGGATTCATCAACTATCTTCAGAAGCATACGACTTTCTACTTCTGCCTCTTTGTCCTTCCTCTTTTCATTCTTCTTGCATTGAACATCGTAGGACTTGTCTTCTATGTCAGGAAGACATCCAAGAGCGAGCCAGTCAAGGTCACCGACCTTTCTGATGCTCAGAAGGAAGAGCTCAAGAAACAGATTCTTGCCGATCTTCAGAAGCAAGCTTCTTCTCCCAAGGATGAAGAGAAGAAAAACGATACGGATACTTCCAAAAAGGAATAAGACGCCGACAGTCTTTGTCCGTGACAAAAAACTAGAAGTGTATAGATTTTTTTTGAGATGAGATTCATTAAACTTGTATTTTGACTTCTTTATAAAGTAAACTGAAGTGGCAAAAAGCAAAGCCAGAGTGATTTGGCGACGCAAAACTATAGGGTCTACCGACAATAGATAGCCAGTTGCCTTAAAAAGATGATTGCCGGAAAATTGGTGATTGGACAATAGGCACTGGTTTTTTGAATACATCTTATGGACTTACGATACGGGAAGTTGGACTTGCGGGACGTTTCAGCAGTTATGGTTTCAGAAAAACCACGATTTTATTATGGCAGAATCTAAATTTCAAAAGACACGAAAGAAAAAGAAGATTGCCCGCATCATTGCCTGCTCTTCTCTCTCGGGCCTGTTGGTATTGGGAATTGTCGCCTTTTTGGGTAGAGACATCGGCTCGTTCACTGTCTCATTGAACCAGACGGATGTCAGGCTTGCCCTGAAAAGGAAGAAGGACGATGTCGAGAATACGACGTATTTCATGGTGGATAAGCTACCCTCTTTCGGGCAGTTTACCTATTCGGATTTTCCGTCGGATGATGTTCTTGACAGCGACTTATACGACTATCGCGATGCACCAGGTGCCTTGAAGGAAGCTACAGATGATCCGGACAAAGGAACTCTCTATTATCTGAAATATACGTTCTATGTCGCAAACGTTGGAACCAGTCAGGCTGGTTTTGATGTTGACTACAATATTTTGGATGACCAGAAGTCAACCGACGGGACCAATCGTTCCCTTCTGGACACCCTGCATGTGATGATCTACGAGAATGAGGATGATTCCCATCAGAAGACCATCTATGCCAAGGCTCCTTTGGAGGGCAGGGTTGACGAAAATGGAAATATGGTCGCCAAGGAATATGTATCGATGTCACCCAGTCAGGCCAAGAACCATCGGAGCGAGTTCTTAGGTTTTGCCGAGCCGTTTGAGACAGACCCCATCAAGCAGGAGGTCACGAAGATTGCCTCTTCGACGACTCCGCTTCTGGAACCCGGCAAAACGAAACGATACACGTTCGTCTGCTGGATCGAAGGATGGGACCCTTCCGATTTGGCTATGGATGTCCCGGAAGGTGCTACGTTGAAGTTAGGAATCAAGGTAAACGGTTATGAAAGCAAAAAAATTCAGTAGAAGATTGATGTTGGCTTCCATATCGAGCGTTGCCGGAATGAGTCTGGTCGGTTCGATTTTCGGGACCGTTGCCTGGTATCAGTATTCTACCAGGGCCACTGCTTCCATCATGGGAAGTGATGCATCGGTCAGCGAAAATCTGCAGATTACGCTCGGAGATGGAACAACTGGTGCAAATTGGAAGACCGATTTGACAAGGAACGACATCTACAATTATGTGAAGAAAACTACAGGAAATGATATGGCATTCGCTGTCAAACCCTGTACGAATGTCGGAACGGAAGAGAAAAATTATGTTTTAGGCAGCGAAGATGCTCTTGGAACGTTCTATTCTCATCCGGTTTATCAGTATGCTGATTATTCTAGTTGGAACACTGTCACGGAAGCAGCAGGCAATTATGTTACGTTCCCGCTGTCATTCAAAGTCGTAGCGAATGACAAAGCTTCTTTTCCGACAGAAGGATTGTCTTTGTATTTGGATGACCTCAAAATTGTTCAGTCCGGCGACACCGGGAAGGATATTTCTGATGCTGTCCGTGTTCATTTCTCTTCGACCGAAAAGAATCTCCTGCTCTCCAAGAAAGGCGGACAAATTGCCACTCATGGTCCTCTTGATCTGAATGGCGATGGTAGTAATGACAAGGAAATGAACAAATATGATTTTGACACCGACGCAAAAGAACTCACATATGGTGCTACTTCAAGTACACAGACGAGTTTCAAGCTTGATGATGTCAAACCAACCGATGCAAATGGAAAACTCACTGGTAGCAAAGAACTAGGTAAGATTACCAAAGATGGTATCTTGACTGTCACTGTCACGATGTGGCTGGAAGGATGGCAAAAGTTAGGTGAATCTGAAAATGCCTCCTCGATTTGGAATACTGATTTCATCGGTTCTGATTTCAATGTCGGTATGACTTTTGCTGTTACGACGTTGGATTGATTTGATGATATGGCATCGATGTAAGCCGATGTCAGGAAAGTTGGTGTTTGATATGAATCATGGAACTGAAAAGATGAAGAAGAGAAGAATCATCATTCCTGCTCTTGCTACGTTGGCGGTTGCATCCATGCTGGGATCTCTTGCTGGCACCGTTGCCTGGTATCAGTATTCTACCAGGGCTACTGCTTCCATTGCCGGCACGGATGCTTCTACCTATGGTAATCTGCAGCTTGCTTTCGGTTACTTCAAAAAAGAAGAAACGGATGGTCAAAATCAATTTGAATTCAAGTCTGGCAATATCACGAATCCAAATGACAATACCATTTGGAAGACGGATGCAGGAACTACTGAGCTTGCCAGCTATATTTCTTCCTATCGTAGAGCGGAACTTGGTGTTACAGATGCCAAAGTTCAGGAATTCAAGCCTGTCACCGCAAAGCTGAAGAATGATGGGGCAATCGAGAAATTCTATTCTTATCCAGTCTATCAGTATAACGAACTGAATAGTTGGAATGAGGCTTCCGTGACAGATTACATCACTTTCCCTCTTACCCTGCGGCTTGCAGGTAATGCTACGGCTGAAACTGGTTATCCTGTCTATCTTCAGGATTTGAGACTGCAATCTACTGACAGCCTTCTTTCCAAGGCTCTTCGTGTAGAGTATTCTTCTCAGGCCTTTGTCAAGGACAACGATGATGTGTCGAAGTTTGTCAAGGATGGTAATGTCACCAATGTTCTTCTTTCCGAAGAAGGTGGTAAGACTTACACCTATGGTCCGTTGGATCTCAATGGCGATGGTATCTTTGACAGTGCAAAGTATACGTATGACTTTGATGAGAAGAATGTCATCACCTATGGTGAAGATGGAAGCAAGCAGAGCAGTTTCACGCAGGCTGATATCGCTGCCACAGATGATGGCAAAGGAAAATTGACTGCAAAAGACACGACAAAACCTCTTGGAACCATTCCTCAGGATGGATATCTTCAGGTCAATGTCACTGTCTGGCTTGAGGGTTGGCATGTCTTCTCTGAAGAGGAAGTGAATCCTAAAAATCCTCTTACAATCCTTAAAAACAAGGAAGCAGCAGCTGAAAAAGCCTTGAATTCTGCTTTGGAAGTCTACAATTCAGATAAGCAGGATGATAAGAAAAAGGCTTTGGAAGATGCACTTGCTGTATATCAGGAAGCCTTTGAGGATTACATGGCTGGAGTTGATGCTCTTCCGAGTATCAAGGAAGCTTTGAAGAATGCTGATGATACTACTGGTTTCAGGACTGCCAAAGAGGCCTATGTCAATGAAGTCAAAGATTTGACTGTGGAAAGCTTTGGTGACAATAATTCCTTGGATGCTGCTTTGACGACGAAGTCTGCTTACGAATCTGCCAAGAATGAACTTGGTATTGATACCCTTGTGACAAATGTCACAAAGGAATCCTCCCTCTGGGATACTTCATACAACGGAAAGCAGTTCAATGTCGGTATGACGTTTGCTGTTTCGAATTTTTAACTGAATTATGATTTTTACCTTAATCTAAGAATATCATGAAATGGAAAGCCTGGGCAGCGATTCTTTCTGCCACAACTTTCACCGCTTTTGCCGGTGCCGTCGCAGGCACCTTGGCTTGGTATGCCTATGCTACCAGGGCCAGCGCATCCTTAAACGGAACCTCTGTCTATTCGACAGAGCAGCTCCAGATGGGACTTAGGACAGAAAAGGATATCTCCCTGGTCGGAGACTTCTCTTCGTCCTATCAGCTTTCTAGTGATTCAGATGGTGTGAAGACCTACAGGCTTGAAGATGAAGCAAAGAGCGACTTTGTCGAGGTTGTCGAGACTTCAGCTTATCGCTATTGGTTTACTGAATCGGGCACCGGACTTTCCGTGGATGATATTCAGCCATATCTCGAGAAGAAATCCATCAATCCTTATTACACCAACACTCTCGTTCCGGTTACGACCGGTGACTATAGCTATGGTGGTGATTTCCATCTCTATCGCAATCCTAGGAAGGCGGAGGATACCAAGACTGAAGCCGATCCGGATTCCTATAAGACGATTGATTTTGCTTTCCGTGTGGCGGATAGTTCAGGTAGATATATCAAAAATCAGGGAATCTGGCTTGCCAATGCCAAGGAGAGTGTCTCCGGTTCGGCATCCAGTTCTCTCAGGCTTTATTTCGAAGGGGATTCTTTGAAGGATGATGGAAGCCCGGTTACAAAGAAGATTCTCTTCAATCCTACTTCCCAGAAGGACGGATCTACGATGACTGCCGGTCTTCTTGATCTTGATGCTGATGGATATTATGACTACGATACGGACTATATGGATGGCGGAAAAGAACATATATATGGTCTTTTCAACAATCAGCCGTCTTCTGACAAGAGAAGCAAGTTTGATGAAGATGTCAGTGGGAAAGACAGCGATATCAATTCCTTTTATTCCGACAGTGAGACAGACTATGAAAACAACACTTTCTATGCCAGTCACAAGAAAGGCATCGATGGATATCATAGTTATGAAGGCATCAATATGCCTTATAGCCGGTATTATGGACAAGAAAGTGTCTATCCTCTGGATCAGAATGGTTCCCTCTCCAAGGGTGAGGTATTGACGATGACTTCAAATGACTCTCTTTCCATTGCCGACTTGTCCATGACCATCTATCTCGAGGGTTGGGATCATAGCGTCATCGACAAGAACATCGACTTCACCTTCCAGCTCGGTCTGACTTTCCAAATCAACAAGGTGGCCAAAGGCTATGAAGCGTAACCGTCTTCTCTTGGGAACCCTTTATTCCCTGATAGGTCTCTCTGTTGCAAGTCTTGGAGTGACGGCAGCATGGTATCAGTCTTCCACCCAGCTTCGTGTCGAAACGTTTGAAATCGGTGTCCATTCCTCCAGGGACCTCAAAATCTCTGCTTCTGAGGATATTGCTTCCTTTGCTGAACATACGGCCGGATATCAGTATGACAAGGACTCCGGAAACTATATCAAGAAGGACGACACTTCACTTCAGCTGAAGACACAGGATGACTTTCTCTTCAAACCGGTCACCTCGATGTATTCGTTTGAAGAGGATTGGACTCAGGATGAGGTTCCTTTCACCAAGGAGAAGAAGACAAAGCCTGTCTTCTATGATTCCTATATCGAAGGAAACGTAAAGAAGCCGATGAGTCCATCTATAGCAACCTCCGGTTACTTCTCTCAGGAACTTTACCTTCTTGCCGATGCTGACTGCTATGTCACATTGGACCCATACAGCTGCTTCTTCAACGGATATACTTCCATGGATGAAGATAAGCCTGTGATACAGGATATCGTCTCCATGATCCATAAGGAAAACCTGAAGAAGGCCAAGGAAATCCATCCTTATGAGAAGAGAGGGATAGATGACCAGAATGTCAGTGAAGATGACTACTATGAATCCTGGGCTGATGGTATGGATAAGCTCTATCGAAGCCTCAGGATATCCATCCTGGTACCTGACGAAGAAGTCTATCAATACGCCATCCTGGATCCCTTCAAGGATGGTGATACCTACTTTGCCTCAAACATGGACCTGTCTCTGGATGGATATTATGACTGGTATTATGACGGAACCTCCAAAAGAGAGATTCTCTATGGTGATATCGATGAGGATACCAGGGACAAAGCCGTTTATGATTCGACACCTGGAAATGCTACGGGTACGGATGGCCCCGTCCATGACCAGAGCAGGTATTCTTCCTTCGATGCCTTGACCAAGGATGATTGCTATCATCTTGAAATGGAAGAGTCACTTGAAAATGGTCTGAAAGCTGCAAAAGAACATTCTTATGCACTGAAAGACCAAGGACAGGCTTATAATGAATTGATGATTCCCGTCTATCGCAATACGCCACGGAAAATCGTCCTATCCATCTACCTTGAAGGATGGGATAGGGAGTGCATCAATTCGACGATGGGTGGGACGTTTCTTTCGACGCTGAGCTTCATGATTGCCAAGGAGATGTAACATATGGCTGAATACTTTGAATATCTACGAGAAATGATCGTTGCTGTCTTTTGGGATATCATTCACTTCTTTTCTACCGCAATCGTGGATCCCTGGAAGGCTGTCGGTGGCAATTTTGAAAACTACCATAATTATTTCCTGACCTACTATGAATCCTTCGGCTTCTGGGGATGGTTCTTCTTTGTTTTGTTTGCCGTTCTCTTCATTGCTCTTGTCGGAGCTCTCTGTTTCGGTCTTTTCCTTCTTATCAGAAAATATGTCCGCTTTGTCAAGAAGGAAATCGATAAGGATGCTTTGAGGGAAGAGGTCGAACGTCTTACCTATCAGCTTGAACTTTCCGATGCCGAAAGGAAGAGAGTCCTCGATCTGAAGGTGACTGCCTTGGGACTTACGCCTGCCCAGGCTGCCAAGGAAAGCAAGGAGACCGTACAGGAAGTCTCGGCTCGTTTTCCGAAGCTTGTCCATGTCGACAACCAGTATAAGGGAGTTTCGACGGAAATACCTCCGATTCCGGATCTTTCCTTGGAAGAACTCTGCAATGCCTTCCGCAATTTTGCAGCTTCCAAGCTGAAGCTCTATTATAAGATTGATGTCATCAGACAGCTCTTTGCCGGTATGGCGACTTCCAAGCTTATCATTCTGGAAGGTATCTCCGGTACTGGTAAGACCTCCCTTGCCTATGCCTTAGGCAAGTTCTTCAACTACGATGCTGCCATCATTCCTGTCCAGCCTTCCTGGAAGGATCGAAGTGAACTGCTAGGTTACTATAACGAATTCACCAAGAAGTTCAACGAAAGCGAGTTCCTCAAGGCTCTGTATACGACGACCTATCGCAAGGACCTTGACATCATCGTCCTTGATGAAATGAACTTGGCCAGAATCGAATACTACTTTGCCGAATTCCTTTCCATCATGGAAATGAGGGATACCAGCCAGTGGCTTATCGACCTTATCCCTGCTCCTCAGGACGATGACCCTGTCAATGTCAAGGAAGGAAAGCTCTTGATTCCGCAGAACGTCGAATTCTTCGGCACTGCCAACAACGATGATTCCACCTTCACCATCTCCGACAAGGTCTATGACCGTGCCATCTCCATCTTCTTTGACGATAAGGGAAGAGCCTTCGAATGTGAGAATCAGGAGAGCATGAATGTCCCCTATTCCCAGCTTTCCTCCCTCTATCAGGAGGCCTTGGCCCAGTATCCCATCTCGGAGAACATGCTGACGAAGTTCGACGAACTCGACAACTATGTCATCAAGAACTTCAAGCTTGCCTTCGGTAACCGTATCATGAAGCAGCTGGATACATTCATTCCTGTCTATGTTGCATGCGGTGGAACCGAAATGGGCGGATTTGACTTCATCTTCACCAACAAGGTCCTCAAGAAGTTTGAATCCCTCAACATTGCCTTTTTGAAGGATGAGCTGAAGAACCTGCAGACGGAACTTGACAAGCTCTATGGGAAAGGCAATTTCCCGATGGCTCATTCCTATATCGAAAATCTCATCAAGAACAACTGATTTAATTTAGAAAATGGCTGAAAATTCAAAAGAGAAGAATCTTTATCGTCAATACGCAGCGAAGGTCGGGGATGTCCTGAAGGATAAGGATGCCCACCGCATTTTCGAGTCCCTGCAGAATGGCAAGAACACCTATATGAGGATTGATAGAATCGAGTCCTCCTCTTTTGACCTGTCTTGGATCAGCATGATCGAAGAATGCATTCCGGATCTCGGAACCATCGTCAACAATCCACGCCTTTCGACCAAGATCGTATCGGATCTCGTTCCTGTCGAACTTGCCAGGAAGACGAATGCCGATTCCGTCAAGCATCTTGCCAGTCATACCCAGTTCATCAAGGAAATCCAGGATGACGGCAACGTCATTCCAAACAAAGTCCTCAACATCGGTTCGGATGATGAAATCAAGACGTATGAAAACAGGTTCATCGCGACATTGATCCGTCACCTTGTCCTTTTCATCGGGAAGAGATACGAATATGTCAAGCGCTTTGCCATCCTTCACAATCACGAAATCCTCTTCTTCAAGAACAGCTCCGAAGTCAATGGTGCTGATGTGAACATCGAGACGAAGGTCACGGTCGTATCTCCCAAGACCGATCCGGTTTCCCTTGCCAACAATGAGTATGTGCGTAGAATCGAGCAGATGAGAGAGTTTGTCCTCTATTACTACAATTCGAAGTTCATGCGTCAGTTCCGCAATGAAAGAGATGTCCGCAATCCGATTTTACAGACCAACATCATCCGCAAGAACCCACTGTATCATCACTGCTATGAACTCTATCGCTTTATCGAAGCCTATGACAGACTTGGTGTCGACTATAAGGTAGAAGAGTCTTTTTCCGAGTTTGACAGACAGGAGCTTTATGAGCTCAACTGTCTTGTCTTTGCCAACTATCTTGCCTTGCAGGGGAAGGACAAGTCCATCCATGTCAAGACCAAGGTCAAGACTTATAAGCCCAAGATTCTTACATCAAGCGATGATGAGGCTTTTGTCTATGGACCTCTTTTCAAGGGACCTATTGAATTTGTCAGGGTTGACGAAGCCTATCAAAGATACCTTGATTCCTTTGTCAACAAAGCTGTTCCCGAACATCCGGACAGTCATGAGAGAGCCTATTATAGCGATGACATCCAGGCTGGAAAATGGAATAAGATTCAGTATGAAGAGAAACTGAAGCTTCTTGAACGAAAGAAGTGGCAGAAGATTCAGTTTGACAAGGAAGTCCAGGCAAGAATCAAGGCAAGGGAAGAAGAGGAAGAACGTCTTCGCAAGGCGAGAATCGAGGCCCGACTCAAGGAAGAAGAGGAATATCTCCGTGTCTTCCGCCAGAGAATCGTCGACGAAGCCCTTCGTTTCAAGCCCAAGGATCAGCCTGATGAGGTTGAACCTATCTATGAAGCAAGTGCCGAGAATGTCTATAAGCCGACCAGCCTCACATCCCAGCGTCCGTTTGATTTTGACAAGATGTCGGATATCGACAAGGAACTCTTCCTTCAGCAGCTCAAACTCAATCATGCGGCTGAGAAAGGGACCCCTAAGGCACAGGAAACCAAGGAGAAAGCTGCTTCTGGTGTCGCCTTGTCTTCAAAGCCGGCCATAAAGGAAGAGACTCCCTCTCTTCCTGAGGTCGTTCCTGTCATGCCTGTCAGCAAGGAGGATGTCCTGACGGCCGGACTCGGCCAAGAGGATGTGGTGCCTAGCCTTCCTGTCGTCGATGACGAAATGACAGAGAAGAGCTCTGTCGGCATCGAGCCTAAAGAGGATGCCTCCATTCCTCCGATTTCTGTCAAGACAGAGGTTGTGGAAGTCGAAAAGCCTCTTGATTATGACAGTCCAGACCGTCTTAGTGATGAGGAAAAGAAGGCTGTCCTGGTCTATGGCCTTGAAAGCAGGGATGAAGCACTCAATCATCTGGAAGGTAAAATCAACAATCTGCCTGATGTCCCGTTCCCTGTTGATGACGATGGTTATCACTATGATCCGTTTGAAAGAATCCGTGCTCTCAACCATGCCTATAAGGAATATGATGAAGAGTATGGTCCCTTCATCTATTATCCAGGCCTTGTTGAAAACAGACTTCTCAAGGGTCTTCCCATCCGCGAGGAATTGAAGAAGCAGGTGCCTCCCGTCATGGAGGAAGTCAAAGTCGATAGCCTTTTGGATGGCCTTGACAAGGTGTATCTCATCTTCCATAAGGAATACGGGTATTATGTCGATAAGAAGAAATTCAGCATGGATAGAAATGCAGCCAGAATCTTCCTTGACTTTGACGAAGCCAACAGGATGGCCATCTCGATCCATGGCAAAGTGATCACATTATGAACGAAAAACCGGAAAAGAAAAAGAAAAGCAAGCTTAGGAAAGTCATCGGATATGTTTTGACCGGCATCGTGGTATGCCTCTTTGCGCTTGTCGCCATCGGGCAGCTCATCGGCTTGGTTTCCAAGGATAAGAACAACGGACAGTCTCTGGCTTTCGGTAAGTTCGGTAACTTCATCGTCCTTACGGATTCCATGGAACCGGAATATGACAAGAACAATGCCATCATCACCTATAAGCAGTCTCCTGATACCATCTATCAGATGTATCTTGAGAATCTGGAATACAACAGACCGATTCAGGAAGAATATGCCAAGAAGATTTCGATGGTCACCTCAACTGATGAGAAGATTACCCTCATCGAAGAGATGGAGAAGAAGGAAAAGCATATCGATATCACCTTCATGGACAATTATTCAGGATATGCTTCCGTCAAGCCCAGCAAAGGTACTTCCGATCCCATTCTGGAAAACCTGGATTCACCAGTCCAGGTTTCAAGCGGTGAGATGTCAAGTCCCATTATGACGCACCGTCTTCGTGAGATGAGAATCGATGAGACCAAGAAGGAAGGCGAAGGCAGATACATCTTCATCACCAGCGGTACCAACATCAACGGATATTATGCTTCCTTTGGTCAATATCAGGCCTTTACGGAGAACCAGTTCTTGGGTGAAGTCATCATGAACTCTCCTGCTTTGGGATCCTTCTTCCGTTTTGTCACCTCTGTCTGGGGTCTCCTCATCCTCCTTCTGATACCTGCCCTATATCTCATCATCACTTCCATCATCGACATCGTCAGGGCGCTCAAGGAAAAGGATGAGACAGAACCAGTCACTGCCAACACGGCCTTGAAGGATCTTCCACCCGAAGAGATTGAACGTCTCAAGCAAGAGATGCTTGAGGATATGATGAATCAGAAACAGGACGATGGACATGATCAATAAAAAACGATACTTTCTTTTGATGCTCATCGTTGCCGGACTCTTCCTTCTGGACTTTATTGCCTATACGGTTCTGGAGTTTTTTGGTGTCTTCCGCGGACTCAATATTTTCGTGCCCTATGCCATGGTCTGTTCCATGATTGCCTTGATGGGACTCCTTTTCTACTACCTTCTTCGCTATGTCAATGCCAGGATGGTGACGAACAATCTGATGAGTCAGAACCTTCATGCCTTTGGTAAGAGCACCATCTTCTTCAACAGGCTTATCTTCGAGGATGTCGTCAATGCCATGAGAAAGAGGGTGAGATATCATGACTCGACGCAATATCTCATCATCTTTTCCGGTGTTTCCAATTCTGTTTCCTACAATTCTTCGAGACAGGAGACCATCCGTGAATTCCAGAACCTGACGGTCAACTTCCTTGACAGCTACTTCAAACAAAACGATACCAAGGAGAAAAGGCACCTCTTCTGCTATGATGAGGGTGTCTTCATGATCTATTGCTTCAATGACAGCAAGATGGATGTCATCCACCTTGTCAACGTCATCGACGACAGGCTCTATCAGCTTGCCAATGAGAACAACATCCATCTTCTTGTCAACCCTTATTTCGGTATCACTGACGTCAAGCCCAAGGAAATCCTTCTGGAAGCCATCGAAAATGCCAATCTTTCCCGAAAGATATCCGAAAAGAACTTCGAACTTCTCAATTTCTATCAGTCCAGCCTGAGGCAGAATGCCACCAAGGATGATGCCAGGCAGCTCTTGGATGCCCTGGAAAACAAGGAATTCGTCGTCTATTATCAACCGAAGTTCGATCTTGGACGGAACTGTTTCATTTCGGCCGAAGCCTTGATTCGCTGGAATTCCCCGACAAGAGGTCTCCTTCTTCCTTCTGCCTTCGTCGACCAGGCCAACGCAGCCGGATTGAACAACGATCTGGATATGTATGTCTTTGAGAGGGTCTGCGAGGATCTTCAGGAGAACAAGAAGAGAGGTAGGAGAATCCTTCCGGTTTCCCTCAATTTCTCACTTTATGAATTCTATTCTCCCAACTTCTTGACCACCATCACCGACATCCTGAAGAAATATGATGTCAATCCTCATCTCATCCAGATTGAAATCCTTGAGACGACCAGCCAGGCCAATCCTTTTTTGTCCGTCTCCATCATCAAGAAGCTCCGTGAAATCGGCGTCAAGGTTCTCATGGATGACTTTGGTATGGGATATTCCAATATCGGAAATCTCTTCAAGATTCCTTTCGATACCATCAAGATTGACCGCAGCTATGTCCAGAACATCGTCACAGACAAAAAGGCCAGACAGATCTGCCAGTGCATGGTCGATTTAGGAAAGATCAACAACCTTGAAGTCATTGCCGAAGGCGTCGATGATGAAAAGCAGGTCGAAGTGCTTCGCAACATGGGCTGTGACACCATCCAGGGATTCTATTATTCCAAACCTTTGGAAAGAAGTGCCTATGAAAAGTTCCTTGTCGACAATCCGTTTGAAAAGGAGGAAAGACATCTATGATTCTGATTCTTGGCTCTTCCCATGATGACGTCCTTTACTATGAAACGATGATGACGGCCAAGAGGAAGGAAATCCTCTTTGACAGATATCCTGTCATCTTTGGCAAGCTCTTCAATCAGGAGGTTGCCGTCGTCAGTGAAATCTACACGAACTATATTTCCAGCATCGTCACGAGTTATTTCATCGATAAGTTCTTCGTCATCCTTGTCGTCTGTGTCGGAACCTGCATCGGCTATTCTTCCGACAGCCTTCCTCTTTCCGTTGCCATATCCGGAAAAGTGACTCTTTCCGATGTCAACCAGCTTGCCGTCAGACCTGTCAGCATCGGTCAGATTCCCAACGGGTTTCCGACTTATTTCGACAGCGACAGCGATGCCAGGGACATACTCTTTGCTTCTTTTGCCAAGAGGACACAGACACCTTGTTTCCTCGCCACTTATTTTTCAAGCAACACCTTCTATACCAGAGAGGAGCAACTTGAACCTTTGAAGAACTATGGAAAGCTGACAAGCCTGGATTCCGGTGTCGTCTTTGACTGCATCTATGGTGGGGTAGCCTTGGCCTGCAACATGAATTCGGTCTCTTGCCTTGCCGTGAAGGTGGTCGAATCCAGCTTTGGCAAAGCCATCGACTGTCAGGACTATAGCAAAATCCTGACGCTCTATGTCGATATCGGAAAGGCACTCAGCGGTGCCATCGGCGATATCGGATCGGGTGATATCCTGGAGGGTGTGTGACATGAAAAAAGAAAGCAGACGTTTTGATTCGATCTTCCGTCTTGATGCCATCTTTTGTCTTGCCTTTGTCATCCTCTCTTTGACTATAGGAGCCGTTCTCATCTTCCTGAATGTCTTCCTTGGAAACAATTTATATCTATATATATTGGTCGGTTTTATCGCTGTATCCTTGATCATATGTGTCTTGATGAATGCCAGAATCCTGCATAAAGTCTATTTCCTTCTTCATGACGACCTCTATCTCAATTCCATGAAGAATTATGATTTGATATCCAAGGGACACGGAGGACTTGCCTTGTATCAAAGCAAGGGGTATGCGGAAATCGATGATCTCAACAAAAAAGTCTCCACTGTCAGTGAAGCCTTCCAGCATACGCTCATCTTGAGCAATGCCTCTGATTATTCAGCCATCCCTTTGGTCTATCTTGACAAGGAAAAAGGTATTGTCGACCACCATACCTTCCATTGCTATATGGATAGGATCGTCCATGATTCCTGCAGCTATCGCAACTGCCTGATTTTGGCCTATTATGAATTTGAACCGAACCAGTCGCTCTGGGATTATGAGAAAAACGAGCTCTATGACAAGCTCTCTGACATGTTCTCGTCCTATGACGGAAAGCTGTTCTCACCGACGAAGAGAAACAATGGATATTATCTATATCTTCCTAGGATCGACAGCATCTCCGATATCCAGGAAAGATGCTCGAATCTTGTCAGGATGGTCTCCCTGAGCAGGGAGAATGCCGATGGTGCCATCAGTCAGCTTCCTCTTCATTTCTCCATCGTCTGCTATCCTTATAGCAATATCGAGGATCTCTTTGCCGATATCGATTTTGCTACGCGTATGGGAAAGATTGTCAATCTCTACCTGCCTTTCAGGAATAATAATATGAGAGACATAAGCAGCCTTGTCCGTCATGAGGCGATGAATCTCAACTTTATGAGCAAGTTCACCAGCGGATTCATCAACCTGTCCATTTCGGAAAAGGAAGATGTCAAGACGGAAGTATCCAACCTTCTTTCCCAATATATTTCCTATATGAAGATCGATCAGGCCGGCATTATCTATCTCAATGAATCCACCAATACCTATCGTATCCTTTTGGAAGAAGGAGATAGGAGCTTTGGTTTTTCTCCGGAACTTGAAATCGCATCCTCCACTCTTTATGACATCGATGCCATCAAGGATGAGGATGCCTCCTATTATGCCAGTGAGAGAGCCCATATCTCTCCTAGGATTGCCGAGGTCTGTGACAGGCTTGGCATCAGCGCTACTTTCCTATATGTCGTCAAGGATAGGTACAATGTCATCCATGCCGTCATCTTCTTCAACAAAAAAGATGGCAGGATGTCTTTGGATACTTACATGAGGGAATGCATGCTCTTCATCTCCAATCAGATGGCTGATTTCTATCTGACTGCACAGAGAAGGAACAGGCTTCATGAAGAGGAACGAATCACTTCGGCCTTGCTGAAGCTTTCCGGCTATGCCATGTACAAAGTCAATTCCAAGACGTTCCAGCTGACCGGCTTTTCGACCGGTATCAGTGATGCCACCTACCATAAGGCTAAGATCGGATGCCATTGCTATGAAGCTCTCTACGACAGGGAAAGTCCGTGTGAGAAGTGCCCTCTTCTTACCGGAAGGAAGATGAAATCCTTCCTGCATCCTTGGAACATCGAGACTTCCCTCACTCTGAATGATACGGACAAGGAAAAGGAAGACAAGATCATGCTTGTCCAAAGGATGGAGGGCAAGGATCTCGTCTTTGACGAACCCTATGACCGCACTCTTCTTGTCAATTCCTATTATACGTTGATCCAGGCCATGAAGAATGCCTACCTTCTTAGCGGAAGAGGATATCTCCTTCTTCTTAAGATTGACAACCAGATGGAACTTGTCTCCCGATTCGGAGGTGAGAAGACAAGCCAGGCCATCCGCACCTTCGCCTTGCGCATCCGTGAATTTGAGACGATTTCCAACGTCTTCTTCTATAAGCCTGACTGCCTGGCCGTCCTCTTGAATGATTATGGTCAGATCGATGCCGTCAATGAGTGCGAAGCCATCTATAGACTCAGCAAGGAATCCTTCTTTGAAGATGAGAAGGAAAGAATCAGGCTGACATATCTTCCCATCAACTATCCCCAGGGTTATCCTACCTTTGCGGATTTCCTAAGGCATGCCGATGATTTCTATTTTTCCAAGAAATATGAATCCGGCAAGGAATTCATCTATTTCGATGAATCCGACTATTCCAGAAGTGCCGATCCGAACGCATTCATGCTTTCCGTCATCAACGAGAAGTTCACCAAGAAGGACTTCACCGTCAATCTTCAGCCTCTTCTCAATACGTCCAACAGAAAGATCTTCGGAGCCGAGCTTCTGCTTCGTCTCTCGGATGAATATAGGAAAATCACCTTCAATACGGATAACCTTATCAAGGTTGCCGCCATGAATGGAAAGATATCCTTGATTTCTTCGGCATTGCTGGACTATATCGATGAACTATATACGCAATATGGTGCAGCCTTCTTCAGGATCTATGGCTTCAAGAGATTGTCCATCAATACAGATTATTCCTATCTTTCCGATAAGATGCTTCCGGAGAGAATCAAGAATCTCTTCGAGAAACATCATCTTCCGAAAGGTTTCCTTGCCTTTGAAATCAATGAAAAGGAAATCTATGACCACTATGATGATATGAAGCAGTTCATCAAAATGGTCGGCAATCTTGGCGTGACGTTCGTCTGCGATAGATACAATGGTGAATATCTTTCCTTCAGCAGGTTGGAGGACCTGAATATCACCGAAATCAAGATCGACAGGGACTATACCCGCTTCATCGATACCGACAAAGCCAAGTATAACATGGTCCGTTCCCTTCTCATGGATGCCAAGGAGGCTGGTATCAAAGTCGGTCTCATCGGTGTCGAGAATATGGAACAGTATAAGATCATCAAGGACATCAATCCTGACTGCTATCTACAAGGATATGCCTTCTTCAAGCCTCTGTCCAGACAGGATCTGGTCACTGCCGTCCGCTCTAGCAATACGGCTATGAACATCAACTGATACGTCATCGAAAAACCGGGACTCCATTAACAAAAGGGGTTCCGGTTTTAGGTTTCCTATGTCAACCAAAAAGCCCCATAGGGGGCTTGGCTTAGAAGTCGATCTTGACTTTGACGACGGCTTTTTCGATGGTTTGGTCGTTGACTTTGATGCAGGGCTTGTGAAGGTCGTTTGGATAGACCAGGCAGAAATAACCGCCGGACAGTCTCACGACGGCATCAAGGTCTCCTTCATAGTTGGCCTTGTCCTTCTCCGGATTGTAGGGAGAAGTGATGTTCTTTTCATCATACTTCCTCTTATCGACATAGCCGATGTCTTCCTCATTCTTCAAAACGAGCTGGATGTCGAGCCACTTCTCGTGACCTTCGATCTTGGCATCCTTGAATTCCTTTCCGACATAGCTGGAACGGTTGAGATATACTTCGCCGTCTTCCTTGATGACATGCTTTCCGCTTTCCAAGGCAAGAAGTCCTTCGATGCCGAGTCTGTTGAGATAGGCAAAGGCAATCTGAAGGTTCTTGGAATAGCTGAAGTCCTTCTGGCTGAAATCTTTGATGTTTCCTACGATCATGATATGAGTCCTCTCTTGTATACAAGGATATTGTAATCCTTTTTCCTGCCGATGGAATAGAAAAACAGGACTTTGTATCCGGAAAACAAAAATCGCTTCCCGGTGGGAAGCGAAGTGTCTCAGGCTTCTTTTTTCTTCTTTTCGGTATATCGGCAGAAGAAGAACATGCCGATCATGGCAAGGACAAGAAGGACGGATCCGACGATGTAATCCCAGGTCTTGATGGAACCTTCCGTATATTTTGGATACATGGTAGAGTTCATGAACATGGAGAAGATGCTTCCCAGGATGAGACCGAGGATTCCATAGAAGGTGGAAACCCTGTGCTTGGTAAGAAGGCTGTTCATGGCCTTGCTTGAGACTAGAATTCCAACAAGAGCTCCGATGACAAGAAGAAGGGCTAGGATGAGGCCGGTGACTATCGTCATGGTGTCACCGGAATGGAAGATGGAATCGTTTCCGGTATAGGTGTTGAGAACAGGAAGATACATGCCTATGACCATGAGGCTCATGCTTCCGCTGATGCCGGGAACGATGCATGCTCCTGCGGCAAGGAAGCCGGCAAAGACGATAAACAGATACATCCACCATTCTCTTGCTCTGAGATAGGCTTCCAGATCTACCTTGCACAAGGCTGTGACAAGACCGAGACCTGCAGCGATGAGAAGACATAGGATGAACGGCAGGATGTGGTGAAGTTTTTCAAAAGCCGTCTTTCCTTTCCTAAGTTCGCTGATGGCGACAGGAAGGGAACCGATGACCAGTCCGGCAAACAGACCGGTGAGGGTGAACGGTGCAGCCTGATATCCTCTTTGGATACCGATGAGGGCAGCCAGGGCACCGAGAATCAGTCCGATGACGTAAGGAAGAAGCAGAAGGACGTTCTTCTTGAACGACTTCTTCAAATCGGATACGGCATGGATGATAGGATCATAGCATCTTTCGGCGATGGCAATCGTGCCTGCGGAAAGACCGGGGATGGCTGCGCTGATTCCCAATGTGATACCTTTGACGACGTTCAGGATGGGATTTTCCTTCTTTTCAGGCTCTGGATTGGTTTCTATGTTACGTTTTTCCATATGTATCTAGTTGGCTCCTTGACCCGGCTATTATAAGCGATTCTGTTCTGGATACAAAAAGATTCTCATCAAAAAACAGGAAAGCCTGAGCTGACATGGCTGAAAGTGCTTCTTCTTTCTGAAGTTGTCTTGCTGAAAGCAAGCAAGACTTGCTTTTGATGACATATAATGTAAGAGAGGTAGATATTCATGGTGGAAATCATTCTTTGCGTGCTTGTCGGTCTGACGATTCTTCTTTTGATAGCTGTCTTGTTCTTGCTTTTAAGAAAGAATTCCAAAAACAGCAGCAAGGATATGTTCGATTACCTTGAACATATCCATAAAGACAATCAGGATGCCTTGCTCAGGGTCAGCCAGGAGATGGACTCCTTCCAGAACAGGATGGAAGGACGTTTTGAGAAGATGTCTGCTTCGTTTCAGGATCATCAGCTTTATAGCAGGGAAGCTTTCCAAAGATTCAAGGAAGAACAGATGCGTTCTCTTTTGGAATTCAAGGAGAGCTCCTCAAAGAGCATCCAGGATAGCTATACGGCCTTGTTATCCATCGTCAATACCAGGCTGGACAAGATCGATGAAAAGGTGACATCTTCCCTTCAAAAAGGCTTCAGTTCCAATGCAGAAGAGATGAAGGAGGTCAGTAGGACGCTCGGGCAGATCCAGGAAGCACAGAGAAACCTGGATTCCCTGAAGGATGAGGTTTCCTCTCTCAATGGCGTGCTGACGAATTCCCAGAAGAGAGGCAGGTTTGGCGAAGTAGCCTTGGAGAGCATCCTTTATGAGGTCTTCGGGGATTCCCATGACCTCTATGACCTTCAGCATAAGATTGCCAATGACAAGAAGCCGGATGCCGTCATCTATCTTCCGGGAGAGGAAAAGATGGTCTGCATCGATTCTAAATTCTCCTTTGTGAGTTATGAGAAACTGTTTGCCAAGACGGGTGAGGAAGAGGAGCTTCAGCTGAAAAAGGAATTCAAGGCTACCTTGAAGAAACAGATTGAGAAGATCAGGAATGACTATATCCTGGAAGGAGAGACGTCTCCCTACGCCATCATGTTCATCCCGAGCGATGGCATCTATTCGTTTCTGCAGTGTCATGACGATTTCTATGAACAGATTGTCTGCTATGCCAGGAAGAACGACGTCATTCTGACCTCTCCCTCGACGCTTCAGCCAATCCTTGCCAATATCCGGATGCTTCAGGTCAACTGTGAGGTTGCATCCAATATCAGGAATGTCCTTCTTGAGATTCGCAGGCTCAGGGAAGAATGCGGAAGGTTTGCCTCTGACTGGGATAGCTTTGCCAGAAGCGTCGACAGCCTATCCAAAAAGAAGGAGGAGTTCTCCAACCGCGTCAATAAGATGAACAGGACGGCAGACGGCTTTCTCAATCAGGCAGATGTCATATCTCTCATGGAGGACAAGTGAACATGGATATCATCAGGGAAATCGAAGGATATACACCTTATAATGAGCAGGAAAGGAAGGATAAGGAGCTGATGCTATGGTTTTTGAAGAGCAATCCGAATGCTTTCGATAGGGAGAACACCATCGCCCATATGACGGCTTCATGCTTCATCGTCGATCCTGCCATGGAGAAGACACTCTTCTGCTTCCATAGAATCTATCAGTCCTGGTCGTGGCTGGGCGGACATGCAGACGGAGACAAGGACCTTCTCAAAGTTGCCTTGAAGGAAGCCAGGGAAGAAAGCGGCCTGACTCATATAAGGCCCTATGATTCCAAGATATTCTCTATCGAATCCCTATGTGTCAACGGACATGTCAAAAGAGGACATTATGTTTCCAGTCATCTTCACTTCAATGTGACATACCTTCTGGTTGCGGATATGAATGAAACTCTTCATATCAAGGAGGATGAGAACAGCTCCTTAAGATGGTTCGCCTTGGACGATATCCTGAAGGCATCCAGTGAGCCTTGGTTTGTCGAACACATCTATCCGAAACTGATAGAGAAAACCAAGCAGATCAGAAAGCAACTCCATAAATGATGAAAGGACACCTTGCCTTGTGACGGGGTGTTTTTTCAGTTTCAAAAAGAAAAGGGAAAATAAATTGTTTTTTCTGTTTGTAAGCGCTTGCATATCGTTTATAATATAAGCAATAGATTCACTGGCAGGAATCGATGGCGTTACAGAAAGGAGAATACCGGAAATGGTAACACAGTTCAAAGACCAGTTGGAGATGAGTGCCGAGCAGAAATGCAACTTAGTCATGCAGAATCTGGTGGATTTGGTCTACAATTCCGCCTATCTGGAAGGAGTGAGGATATCGTTTGTCGAAGCGAGAGCCTTCATCCTTGATGGAGTCGAACCCAAAGGGCCCCGTCCATTGGGATTGAAGAAGCTGAAGAATTTGGCAACAGCCTACAAGCTTCTCAAGACGGATCAGTATCTGAACCTTCCAAGCGACCTTGAGACGCTTTGCGACATCAACAGGATCATCAATGGAAGAGGCGTCTCTCTGGAAGGCGGAAGGGTGAGAAGGGATATCGTCACCATCTCCGGTACGGAGTATGTTCCTCCGATTCCTGATCCCTATGATGTCAATTATCATATCCGTGACATCGTCGAAGAGAAGAAGACATATGTGGAACGCGGACTTGACTTATATTGCTATCTGTTGAAGACGTATGTATTCTTGGATGGAAACAAGAGAAGTGCCAATGTATTCGCCAATCAGTTCCTGCTCAGACATGGTCAGGGTATCTTCAGCATCCGTCCCGAAAAGGATGAGGAGTTCCTGACTCTTCTCATCAAGTATCTTGAGACGGATGAAAAGGAAAACCTCAAGACCTTCCTTTATGAACATTGCTTCTATACGAATCCGAGTCTTCCCTATGTGGATGACTAAGGAGGAAAAGAGAAAGACAAAGAACCATTTTTTATATGATTTCTCCATCTATTTCATCTTCTTCCTTTTGCTGGTCTTTCCGATTCTGATGACATGGTAGCCGAAAGGCTACCATTTTGACACTTCGTATTTCAAGAGATTGTTTTCCTTTTGTTTTCATGATTAAAAGTCTATACTTAGATTAGACTTTCAAGGAGTTCATTATGAAACAAGATTTGCTTTCTATCGGTAAAATGGCTGACATAAACCATATTTCCATTGCTACTTTACGGCTCTATGATGACATGAATCTTTTGAAACCGGCCTATATCGATACAGATACAAACTATCGTTATTATACGATTGAGCAGAACTCCACATTGGATTTGATAGCCTATATGAAAGATCTGGGCATGAGCCTGAAGGAAATCCAGAATGTGCTTGCAAAGGAGAACCTTGATGAGATCGAGGACATCCTTTCCCGGAAGAAAGAACAGATTTATCAGGAAATCAGGATGCTCAAGACCAGGCTTCACTTTGTCGACGATTCCATCCATAAGATTGAACGATACAGACAGTCTCCAAGGACAGGAGTCTGTTCCCTTGAATATATATCCCAACGATATTTCTATGGAATTCCATGTCAGCACGATTTCTATCAGACAGGAATATCTGATTATGAAAAAGACTTGCTTTTGCTAAGAAACCATCTTATCGAATTGAAATTAGAACAGGTCTATTCCTACAATATCGGAACCTCCATCAGGAAAGAAGACTTTTTAAGCCAAAAGGACAAGGCTGATCAGATTTTTATTTTTTCCGAATATAAGATTGACGGTCTTCCGATGACCAAGATCGAGGCAAGCATGTTTGCTACGATATATGCTGCATCCTTTGATGCGGAAAAGGAATGCCTTCTGAAGCTGCTGGATTTTTGTAGGAAGAATAACTATATCATTACAAATGACTATCTTTGCGAAGTCATGACCGAATTCAACGTCTTTAAGAAGAATCAAAGAGGAATGTTCTTGCGTCTGCAGGTCCCGGTAAAATTCAGTTTCTGATGTTGACTCTCAACTTACGATAGAGTTTAGAATAGAGCTATCAAGAGGTTTTGAAAGGACCTGAAAGCAATATGAGTAAAGTCAGAGTTGTTCAGTATGGATGCGGTAAGATGGCCAAGTACATCATTCGCTATGCTTATGAACATGGCGCAGAGATCGTCGGAGCCATCGATGTGAATCCGGCTGTCGTCGGTATGGATGTCGGAGATTTCGCAGGGCTTGGCTTCAAGACGGGAGTCGTCATCAGCGATGATGCTGACAAGGTCTTGGATAGCGTGGATGCCGATGTTGCCATCGTCACCCTCTTCTCCTTTGTCAAGGACATCTATCCGATGGTCGAGAAATGCGTGACCAGAGGAATCAATGTCATCACGACATGTGAAGAGGCTATCTATCCGTTTACCACTGCAGCCAAGGAAACCTATAAACTGGATCTGTTGGCCAAGGAGAATGGCTGCACGGTCACCGGTGCCGGCATGCAGGATATCTTCTGGATCAATATGGTCGCGTTGGCCATGGCTGGGGCAAACCATGTCACGAAGGTCAAGGGTGCCTATTCCTACAACGTCGATGAATATGGCATGGCTCTGGCAAAGGCACACGGTGTGGATCTGACTTTGGAAGAATTCGAAAAGAACATCGCTCATCCGGAAGTCTTTGAGGCAAGCTACGCCTATAATTCCGTCGAAGCCCTTGCCCATAAGCTTCATCTGACCATCACCAAGATCGAACAGAAGCATGTCCCGTGTGTCCTTGACCACGACTTATATTCTTCGACCATGGGCAAGACCATCAAGGCTGGAAGAGTCATCGGTATGTCGGCTGTCGTCACGGCTGAGACGCTTCAGGGAATCACGATTGAAGAAGAAACCATCGGCAAGGTCTATGCCCAGGGCGATGGCGATATGTGCGATTGGAAGATTGAGGGTGAACCGGATATCGAATACCATGTCGTGAAGCCGAATACCGTCGCCCATACCTGCGCCACCATCGTCAACCGTCTTCCTACTTTGATCAATGCACGTCCAGGCTATGTTTCCTGCGATGAATTGGATACCATCAGCTATCTTCCTTATCCGATGGAATTCTATATCGACAGATAAGTCCTTGACATTTTGAATCGTTTCAGACTCCCTTGTGGCATCCTGTAGAAGGACCCATAGGGGAGTTTTCGTTGCATTTGAATCTGTCATGCATGCCGTATGGAGCTATCCCCGGTCTATGATGACTATTGCCCTTGGATGTGTTTCCCTCATTCCTTTTATCATTTTGTAATATAATGGTCTGGATTTTGAGGTGATATCATGGAAGCAATCAAGACAGTTCAGGATTATCTGAAGCAAGAAGACAAAGATGCATGGATCATGGTGGATTATGAAAACAGGAATCCTACCATGGTCTCTTTCCTCGGGCATAAGATGCTGACAAGGAAGATTTTCTTAGTCATACCGAAGGAAGGAAGAGCATATCTGATCACTCATGTGATCGATACCGTGTTTCTGAATGATGAGGAAACCAGGAAGAACTTTGACTTGAAGGTCTATCATACCTGGAAAGAGATGCTCGACTTGGAAAGGAAAGCCTTTGAGGGATATCGCTCTGTCCTGATGGATATCTCCGAGAACGGACTTCTTCCGAGAATTTCCCTTGCCGATTATGGTTCTGTCGAATTCGTCAAGAGCCTTGGCATCGAAGTCGTTTCCAGCGGTGATATCCTGGAGACCTTCTCTGCCGTCTATGGAAAGGATGCCTATGAAGGTCAGCTCATCGCCTGCAAGAAGGCCTTGACGATCAAAGACGAAGCCTTTTCCTTGATCAGGAAGGATATTCTTGAAAAAGGCGAAAGTGATGAGTTCCGTATCCAGGAATTCATCTCGCAAAGGTTCCATGAAGAAGGCATGGTCTATGATGACCCGGCCATCGTGGCAGTCAATGCCAATGCTTCCAATCCGCATTATGGGCCCTCAGAGGATGTTCATTCTCCGATTCATCCAGGAGATGTCGTTTTGATTGACATGTGGGCAAAGCTTGATAAGCCAGATGGTGTCTATGCCGATATCACCTGGATGGGATATGTCGGAAAAGAAGTTCCGGCTGAAGTGGAGGACAGGTTTTTGATACTTCGCAAGGCCGTCGATTCAGCCTTCATGTTCATCAAGGAGAATCTTCCCAAGAGAAGAGTGGAAGGATATGAAGTCGACGACGTCGCAAGAAAGGTTGTCACGGATGCCGGATATGGTGAATATTTCACCCACCGTACCGGACACAACATTGCCATCGATGTCTCTCCGCACGGCCCTGGTGTCAATATCGACAACTATGAAAGCCATGATACGAGGGCTCTTGTTCCTGGCATCACTTTTTCTTTGGAACCAGGAATCTATGCTCCGGATTTCGGCATGAGAAGCGAGACTGACGTCTATATCGACGAGGAAAAGGAACCTCATATGGTTGGTGGAAGACAAGAGCATGTCATCGCCATATTGAAATGATCGATTTGGTGATATAATCTTTATCTATCCAAGGTGGTATGAAATGACAACAATTACTCAAGAAGACGATTCCAAGGAAATGGAAGCCAAGATCGATGATGTCTTAGATAGGCTGCGCCCTTTTCTTGCAAGAGAGGGAGGAGACATACATCTTGACCATTATGATGCAGAAACCGGATTCTGCTATGTCAAGATGAGCGGTGCATGCAACGGCTGCTATATGGCTGAAAGTGATGTCTCCGATTCTGTCGAAGTCCTTCTGATGGATGAGATTCCTGAAATCAAGAAGGTCATCCTTGTCCAGCCTGAACAACCTTCCTTCGAGGATATGCTCGCCAGGCTTCAGGCAGAAGAAAAGGCAAACCAGGAACTGGAAGAGTATAACCGCACACATAAGAATCAGCAGTGACTCAAGGCATCTTAGGATGCCTTTTTCTACGGCCTTTTAATTTTCAAGCCTTGATATTTACCTCACCGAGAAGAATGAGTGGCTTTTCTTGCCATAGAGAATATAGGAAGGCAGGTTGCTTTGTTATGGACTTGATGTTCCTATCATCACTTGGGTTGCTCTCTATAGGAGAGGAAAAGAGCGATTGCCTGTTGTTTTGATTTTAAAAAGGCTTTTTTGATGATTTTCCTCTTCGCATGCTTTTTTTTGTAGTAGAATTGTTAGCGAGGTAAATAACAATGTCAGAAAAAACTTTTATTGTCGAAACCAGTGCACATCACATCCACGTCACTCAGGAAACTTTGGACTATCTCTTCGATGGTCAGCCACTGAATGTCGTCAAGATGCTTTCTCAGCCGGGTCAGTTTGCCAGCGACAAGAAGCTTGATATCATTTATCATGCTTCCATCAAGGACAAGAAGACCGGCGAAGTTACCAACAAGGATTTCACCATCAAGGGCATGAGAATCCTTGGACCTGTCAGAAAAGCTAATCAGGTCGAAATCTCCATGACGGAAGCCAGATCTCTCAAGGCCAACGTCCCTGTCAGGGAGTCCGGTGACTTGGAAGGCTCTGCCCCGGTCACCTTGGTCAATCCTCTCAATGGTAAGAAGGTTGACTGTGACAAAGGTATGATCATCGCCAAGCGTCATATCCATATGACTCCTGCCGATGCTGAAAACTTCGGTGTCACCAATGGTGAAATCGTTGCCGTCAAGATCAAATCTGCCAATGGAAGATCTGCCATCCTTGGTGATACGGTCATCCGTGTCAGCGAGAAGTATGCTCTTGCCATGCACATCGATACAGATGAATCCAATGCCGTCGGCGGTGCTTCCACCGGTGTTGTCGGCGAAATCGTCAAAGTGGAGTTCTAATGCCGAATCTCTTTGCCCATTCTCTTCTTGCCAAGCGAATCCTTCTGAAGGAACGGGAAATCTGCCTGAAAAATCCTGGTTGGGAACCATTCCTGGAACCCAATCAGGATTACCTGTTTCTTGGAACACAGGGTCCCGACCCTCTTTTTTACATGGGAATCATCCCTTTCAAGGGTCTTCATCTCATCACGGCAATCAAGAAAATCGGCAACAGGCTTCATAAGCTTGATGGAAAGAAGCTTTTCCGTAATCTTATCGAGATGAGCTATTCCATCGACTTTGGAAAGAACTGCGAGGAACAGAAACGTTTCCAGGCTTTCATCTTCGGACAGTTTGCCCACTATCTTCTCGACAGGGAATGCCATCCCTATATTCTTTATGAGAGTGGGTTTGACGATAATGGAAGAATCACAGGAAAGTATCATTATCAGCATACCTTCTTTGAATCACAGATCGATTATTGCCTTGCCAAGCACTATAAGGTAGAGTATTTCCTCAAACGTCCCGGAGAGACGATTCCAAACAGATTCGGTCCTCTCAAGATTATTGATAGGTATTTTGTCCCGGTGCTGGAGAAGACCTTCGATGTCAAAAGACTTCCCAAGAAGATGTATTCCAATGGTGTCAACAACTTCCGTTCCTGGATTACGTATTCCAACAACGGCAGCAAAATGAGAGTCTTCCTCTTTGGCAAGACCTCGTTATCGGCAACAAGGCTTCCTTCCGAAGTCACGGAAGACGTCCTGAATGAAAAGAAGGAACTCTGGCTTGATCCTGTAAGCGGAGAAGAACACCATGAGTCTTTCCTGGAGCTTCATTCCAGAGCCTATGATATCCTTGTTCGTCTTTATGAGGATATCATGACAAAGGGCTTCAATTTCGAAACGTTCAGCGAATATATCGACGGACGGAATTACTATGGAAACCTTCCTTCTGAAAAATGGAAGTATCATAGGAAGGAAAAATAAATCGTTTCATGAAAAAGGGGGTCTATCAGCAGGCTGCCTTTTTGTTTTGCTTAGGAGCATCCAAAGATTCTTGTAATAATCCGTGATATAGTCTTTTACGACAAAGGAGCCATCATTGATCTCGTCAAGACGGTCGTTCAGTTGCTTAAAAAGGTCCAACATGATAGGTTTTTCCTGCTTTTGTTTTTCCTTGTCAAAGTAACAAGGCATATCGTGAGAATCGAATTCATAATAATCGTCAAACATTTCCGATATCTTCTTGTTCAGCTCACGTATCTTTTCATCGTTGTCTACGATATCGTAACCAGAGGATGATCTGATGTCATGATAAGGTCAGCCACTTACAATAATATATAAGGTTATAGGAGAATCGGTCTTTGGTTTTGCTTTTGGAATTTTCAATCATTTTCATTGACTATGCCTATGAAGACAAGTATACTTTATCTCGTTCATCAAGAGACCGGCTAGGGACTAGGCCCTATAAACCGGCAGCAACGTACTATCGTAACGTGCTAAAGCCTAGATCAATGAACCGAAAAGTTTTCTTGGGGTTCATTGTCGAACCCTTTTTTCGTTGTTTTTTATCAGAGAGGTATTTATAGAAATGACAGACACTTTCACATTCCAGCCTAAGGGAACCTGCTCTACCAGGATGGTTCTCAAAATCAATCATGACACCGATGTCATCGAAGACTTCGAGGTTGTCGGAGGATGCCCCGGAAATCTTTCCGGTATCCGCAGGCTCATCATCGGCATGAATGCCAAGGATATAGCTGGAAAATTATCTGGTACGACATGCAGGAGCAAGCCCACGTCCTGTCCGGATCAGCTTTCCAAGGCCATCAAGGCCTATTATCTTGAAAGAGGAGAACAATTATGAGTGAAATCAAGAATCTTTTCACGTCTGAATCCGTCTCGGAAGGACATCCGGATAAGCTTTGCGACAATATTTCGGATGCCATTCTGGATGCCTGCCTGGCCCAGGATCCTTTTTCAAGGACGGCAGTCGAGACTTTGGCAACCAGAGACAAGATCATCATTTCCGGTGAAGTCACGACCAAGGCCAAGGTCGATTATGAAGCCATCGCAAGGAAAGTAACCAGGGAAATCGGATATACTTCCCCTGAACTTGGTATCGGAGCTGACAGCATGGATGTCGAAGTCTATGTCCGTACCCAGTCTCCGGATATCGCCCAGGGTGTCGATGATTCCTTTGACAACCATTCTATCGGAGCAGGCGATCAGGGAATCATGTTCGGATATGCCACCGATGAGACGGAAAACTATATGCCTCTTCCTCTTGTCATGGCTCATAAGCTTGTCCGCTATGCCACCCGTTTGAGAAAAGAAGGAAAACTTGATTTCGCAAGACCGGATATGAAGAGCCAGGTCACTGTCGATTATACGGAAAATGACCATCCGAAAATCAATGCCATCGTCATGTCCATACAGCACAATCCTGATATTGAAATCGAAGAGCTGCGCAAGGAAGTCAAGGACAAGGTCATCCTTCCTGTCGTAGAGTCTTTCGGCTTCCCGCTTGACGAGGGTTGTCAGTTTTATATCAATCCTACCGGAAGATTCGTCATCGGAGGCCCTCTTGGCGATACTGGCCTTACTGGAAGAAAAATCATCGTCGATACCTATGGTGGATCTGCTCCACATGGCGGAGGAGCCTTCTCTGGGAAGGATCCGACCAAGGTTGACCGTTCGGCAGCCTATGCGGCAAGATATGCAGCCAAGAACATCGTCGCTGCCGGCCTTGCCAGGAAATGTCTGATTCAGTTAAGCTATGCCATCGGTGTCTCTGAACCTGTCTCCATTTCCTTGGAAACCTATGGTACTGAGAAGGTTTGCAAGGACAAGATCCTTTCTGCACTCATTGAAGGGAATGTCTTTGACTTCACTCCGGCTGGTATCATCTCTGCCTTCTCTTTGAGAAAACCGACGTTCCGCTATCAGGACCTTGCCAGCTATGGGCATTTCGGAAGACCGGACCTCGATTTGCCTTTCGAGAAGCTTGATAAGGTTGAAAAGCTTAGAAAACTCTGCTTCTGAAAATGAAAGACACGACAAAAGAGCAGGAAGAAACCCCATACCTTACTGCTTTGAGAGAATATGCCGATTCCAAGCCGATTCCGTTTGATGTCCCGGGACACAAGCTCGGGTCTTTCCATACGGATTTGTTCAGGACCATCGACCAGGCTTCCTTTCTTTACGATGCCAATGCCCCGATAGGCCTTGACAATCTTTATAATGCCAAAGGCGTCCTCAAGGAAGCAGAAGACCTTGCCGCACGTTGCTGCAAGGCAAAGCATTGCTTCTTTTCCGTCAATGGGACGACCGGCGGAATCCTGAGCGTCGTTCAGGCATGTCTGTATTCCAAGGACAAAATCATTCTTCCCAGAAATATTCACAAGTCCGTCGTCAACGCCCTTATCATCACCGGTGCCATCCCGATCTTTGTCAATCCTGACATCGATGAAGAGCTTGGTGTGGCATGTGGCATGAGATATGAAGATGTCGTCCTGGCCATGGATGAGAACCCTACGGCCAAGGCCGTCTTTGTCATCAATCCGACTTATTTCGGTGTCGTCTCGGATCTGAAGAGAATCGTAGAGGAAGCCCATAGGCGTGATATGATCGTCATATGCGATGAAGCCCATGGATCCAATTTTTACTTCAGTGACGAATTGCCCCTATCGGCAATGGAAGCCGGTGCTGACATCACAGCGATGAGCATGCATAAGAATTCCGGTTCCCTGACCCAGACCTCCATGATTCTGATGCAGGGAGACAGGGTCGACTATTATGAGGTCAAGAGGGCTTTTGGCATGTTCTCTTCGACTTCTCCCAATCCCATCCTTCTTGCATCCTTGGATGCGGCAAGAAAGGAGATGGCCATTCACGGAAGAGACATCATCCATGAGGATCTTCTTCTTGCGGACTATGCAAGAAAACATCTCAATCAGATTCCTGGAATCCATGTCTATGGAGAAGAATATGTCCAAAGACGAAACAACTCCGGCGTATATGCTCTCGATGGGACGAAGCTTGTCATCGAAACGACTAGACTGGGTCTCTATGGATATGAAGTCTATAAGGAAATCAGGAAACAGTCGAATATCCAACTCGAACTAGGAGAGGTTTCTGTCGTCCTTGCCATCATCGGCCCGGGAACGACAAAGGAACATGTCGATTGTCTGATCAAGGCATTTGCCCTTCTTTCCGAAAGATTCTATGATGCAGGCAAAGTCAAGGAGATTCCTCACTATCATTATTCATATCCGAAGAATCTTGTCTCGCCAAGAATCGCCTATGATGCTCCGCATCGTGTGGTGAAGATAGAGGATTCCGTAGGCGAGATTTCAGCCGAGACCGTCATGGCCTATCCACCAGGAATCCCTCTTGTCATTCCGGGAGAAGTCATCTCCGGCGATGCCGTCAGACTCATCTCCTTCTATCATGACGAAGGAGGTGAAGTCCTCAAGGATACGGAGTATGGATATATCAAGATCATCGATCGCAAGAACTGGTATCTGAATGAGGATTTACCGCTTGGGAAAGGTGTGTAGGAACGCTATAATTGAAAGCACTTTCAAATCAGAAAGTGCTTTATTTAAGTACATTTGAATTATTCGTTGAAAGAGCTTTAATTTATGGTCGAAATAGCCTATAATCAAAGTAGGAACAGAAAGGAGATAATCATCATGAAATTCCAGTTTGTATGCAAAGACGTCTCTCTGACCCCTGCTATGAAAGAGGCATGCGAGGAAAAGCTCGCCAAATTCGAGCGCTACTTCCGTTCCACAGGTGAAGTCGATTGTGTCGTTACGATTCAGATCCGTCCGAATAAGGTGAAGGTTGTCGAAATCGCTTTGAACACCATCAACGGTGTCTACATCCGTGCCAAAGCCAAAGATGAGGATTTCTACAACGCCGTCGATATGGTCGTCGAGAAGCTTGAAGGTCAGCTCCGCAAGATGAAGACGCAGATTGCCAAGACGACAAAGAAGAACTCTGTCAGCGAGAATTTCTATCTCGACCAGATCCATGCTGACGAAGCTGAAGCAGATGCCCTGGAAATCGTCAGAAGGAAGTCCCTTAACCTGACTCCCATGGATGAGGAAGAAGCTCTTGCCAGAATGGATGCCTTAGGTCATTCCTTCTTCATCTATCTCGATTCGGCATCCGGCCTTGTCAATGTCATCTACGAAAGAGAAGACCACGGCTACGGCATCATCGAAATCGAAAAGTAATGTTTGAAAAGGGGGCGGCAAGTCACAGCTGCCTCTTTTTTGATGAAATATTCTACAAATCCCTGACGGCATATACTAAAATATTCCTGCTATGATCAAACTGATTGCTACTGATTTGGATGGAACCCTGTTCTATCCGAAAAACCGTGTCACCGGGATTCCGCTTTCCAACAAGAGATTCCTAAGAAGGTATCTTGACAAGGGCGGGAAGCTTCTTCTCATCAGCGGAAGAAATCCGAAGATTTTGCCCAAGGTGGAAAGACAGCTTCATCACAAGGTTGCCTTGATTGGATGCAATGGTGGCTATTATATCGACGAGGAAGGAAAGTTCCATAATCCCATTCCGATGGACAGAAAGAAGATCGTCGAGCTCTTTGCCTATACCCACAGGGTGTTCTGCCCATGGGTATGGATGCTTTTTGACGAGAGCAATGCCCTTCATAGCAATACGTCCAATGTTCCGCAGTGGGTGGATTCGGTCTTTCGTATCGGAAATAGGTTCAACAACTTCTTTGCCGAAACCCTGATTGGAAGTGATGCGGACTTCGTCAGCCGTCTTGCTACGGCAGACAGCTACAAGCTGATGGTCTGCCTCGGCCTCAAGCAGGATGGGAAGAACAAGGCAGAACAGATGGCTCCTGCCTTGAAGAGCAGGTTCGGCGATTATTTTGAAATCGCTGTCTCTTCCAACGTCATCGAAATCACGGCCAAAGGCGTCAACAAGGGAATCAGTCTGTCCAAGTACTGCCTTGACAATGGCTATGCCCCGGATGAAGTTGCTGTCTGTGGAGACAGCGGAAACGATCTGTATATGTTTGCGAAGTTTCCACATACGTTTGCCATGGAACATTCTCCGGAACATTTCAAGAGCCAGGCCAATCACAGAATCAAGAAGGTATCCTCCCTCCAGGAGTACATCGACAATCCATCCCTGATTGAAAATGACAGGATAAAGGATATCAATTATGAAAAAGCTTTGGATATCTAGTTTTTTTAGGTATAATAAACAAAGCTGTGTGCAAATTATTCGAGGTTTTAAATTATGAATAATGAAGAAAAGAATGTGATGACAATCGTCACGATTGCCCGTATCGTCGAATCCAGTCTCTGGTACTGCCTGCCTCCGAGAAACGGAAGCTTTGCTCCTGAAGAAAGAACTGCCCGTTTCAAGGCTCTCACTGCTTTGACTGCCGAAGGCTCTCCTTTTGCCATGAACTGTGACAACAATGGTGACCTTGGAAAGCAGCTCAAGGAAGACATGCAGTATTTCATCGAGGATGTCTATGGCGATCCCGGAAGAATGGTGAGCGTCAATCTCGATGGTTCCGTCAGGGTCGAATCTTCCCTGAACCTGGAACTCTTTGACAGCATCGTAAAGCTCAGAGGATTCCTTGAGAGCTTCCTCAAGTCTGCCATTGCCGCATTGAAGGAACGCAAGACGATGGAAAGTGATTTTGAAGAACTCATCCATACCGACATCCGCTATTTCCATGCCTTTGCCGGCAAGGTCAGCTGCATCCTCATTGCCAACAAGTTCATGGAACTTAACCAGATGGCAAGGACTCTCACCCAGAACTATGTCAAGTCCCACAACGGACAGAATCCGAACAACGATCCGGAATTCAATGTTCACAACGATCCGAGCTTCCGTATGCTTGAGAACGAATTCCATCAGATCAATTCCAATATGAATGCCGTCTTGAACACCTATGGAAACGATGGTGAAGATGAGGAATTCAAGTTTGCCAGGGAAAGTGTCTATGCCGATTGCGACATCTTCTCCGGAAAGAAGCAGACGACGGACATCAATGCCTTCTTCAATATCTTCACTTCCTATTTCGACCGCATCATCGATTCTACCCAGGGTCAGCTCAACAACATGTTTGCTGCCTTTGGAAGGAAGATGAAGGAAGAAGCTCCTGCAGCCAGTGCTGAAGAAGCCAAGTAAAGGAGTCTGTCTATGGAAAATACCGTCAGCAACAAACAGAAAAGAAAACTCTATACTTCTGAAATCGTCTTATATTCCATCTTCGGAGCCATTTGGCTCTTCGGCTTCGTATTCGCAATCTTCGGTGTCCTTGCCTACAATGTCGGAAAACTGTCTTTGAACCCGTTCTATACCATGCAGAAGAACTTTGCTTCCTTCTTCAACATGAGCGGTGTCATGGATTTCCGTCTCTGGGGAACCTTGGTCATGGCTGTTGCCATGATTGCCTTCCTGATTGCCATCTTCGCCTATTCGGCCAAGGCCAACAACCATGCTGCCGCCGAGAGAAGAAAGGCTGAAAGACTCAAGATCCTTATGGATTTGGATTCTGAGGAACAGGAAGCCAGCAAGAAGGAAGAGACGAAGTAATCTATCGAAAGCAAGGTCAGATTCTCTCTGGCCTTTTTTTTGCCAAAAAAAGAGCCACCCTTTCGGGGTGGCTCAAGTTTTTCTGTTGAATCTGTTAAAGAGATTACTTGCTAGCTTCAGTGGTAGCACCGGCAGCCTTGGCAGCCTTTCTGGCAGCCTTCTGCTTAGCTTCCTTGGCTAACTTCTTTTCTCTTCTGACTCTCCATTCATCAGCGAAGCCTCTGGCTTCATACTTTTTCTTTCCCATAGTATATACCTCGAAATTGCAATGCTTGTCTATTATACAAGGTTTTTCATGATTTTCAAGTGTTATTGGCGCCAGGAATAATATTCTTCATCTTTTTTCATGTCGACGGCATCTTCTGCTGAATCATCCAAAATATGGAATTTTACTTTGTCATAAAGACTTCTGAAGGCATAGACATCCAGAAAGACGGCCTTGTTGAAGGAAGAAATCAGGATTCTGTTCTCCTTCTTGTAGAACCGCTCTTCCTTTTTGTCGATGATGGCATAGAGATGATATCCGGCCTGAAGATATTTTATGGCCGTATCGATTTCCAAGGATTCATTTTCCATGCCTAAGATTATACAATATATGAAAAGGAAGCGAGCCCATGGAAAACGAAAAAGAATATATATCCTATATGAGAAAGATAATCGGACATAAGAGGATGATGTCCGTAGGCCTTGGCTGTCTCATCATCGATGAGAAGGGAAGGGTGCTCTTGGAAAAGAGGACGGACAACGGAAAATACTGTCTTCCCGGGGGAAGCATCAATTTTGATGAGACTGTTCTCGAAGGACTGAAGCGGGAAATCAGGGAAGAGACCGACATTGAAATCAAAGAGGCAAGATTGATGATGATCAACTCCGGCAAGAAACAGGAGCTTGTCTATCCCAACGGGGATGTCACGGACTATGTCGATCTCATCTTTGTCAGCTATGTGAGAAGCGATGAAATCCATATGAGAATCACAGACGGGGAATCCAGTCTGCTGAAGTTCTATTCTTTTGATGAGCTTCCTCCGGAAGAGGAAATGCTCCGTGGAACCTATGCACCTCTGATGAAGTATCGTTCCGGAAACCTGGATGTTCTGGTAGACTGATTTTCTTTTATCAAAGCCATGAAAACCCTTTGATTGCGTTTTCATGGCTTGTTTTGGACAAAATAAAAAGTCGATGGATATTTGAGACGAAAAATGACAGATTTGGTTTAATGTCATGAGAACATGCTCTACTT
>JAJVUU010000071.1 GCA_021621525.1 Caryophanales bacterium | reverse complement strand
ATCCGGAAGGAAAGAAGCCTGACTCAGGGAAAAATCCTTTTGATGGTCACCATTCCATGTGCCTTGATTGTCGTTCTATTCGTCGTCTTGATTTTTACGGGAGTGATTTAACATGAAATATTATTCGATTGCCATCGATGGTCCGGCTGCAAGCGGCAAATCGACCGCTGCAAAGATCATCGCCAAGAAGCTTGGCTTTCTCTATGTCGATACAGGAGCCATGTATCGCGGGGTGACTCTTCTTATGCTTGAAGAACACCTTGATCCCAAGTCGAGGGAGGATGCTATTTCCGCCCTTGACAGATGCGACATCAAAGAAGACCGCGAGGGACATGTCTTCCTCAACGGAAGGGATGTGACAGAGCGTGTCAGGATGAGTGATGTCTCCAATTCTGTTTCCTATGCCTGTGCGCACAAGGAAGTCAGGGAAAAGCTTGTGGAACTCCAAAGGGAACTCGCCAAGGGCGAGAATGTCATCATGGATGGAAGGGACATCGGAACGGTCGTCCTTCAGGATGCGACCCTGAAGGTCTACCAGGTGGCTTCCTCTTTGGCCAGGGCCATCCGCAGGCAGAAGGAAAACGTCGAAAAAGGTATTTCGAATCAAAGCGTCGAAGAGATTCAGGCTGAAATCGAAAAGAGGGATTATATCGATTCCCACAGGGAAAACTCTCCTCTCAGAAAAGCTTCGGATGCCATTGAAGTCGATACTTCGGATATGACCATACAGGAAGAAGTCGATTGCATCATCGACCTCTTCAGAAAGAAAATAGGTGAAGAAGAATGGAAACACTTGGAACTCTCGCGTTAGTCGGATCTCCCTCCAGCGGAAAGTCGACTTTATTCAACCGTATCAGCGATTCCCGTCAGGAGATTACGGGAAAGCAGTTTGGCATCACCAGAGACAGGAACTATGGAACCGGTCACTGGCTTGACAAGGAATTTACCCTGATCGACACCGGTGGTGTCACAGGTGAGAACATTCCCTTCCAGAAGGAAGTCCAGGCCCAGGTCGAACTTGGCTGCCAGGAAGCTGACTTGATTCTGTTTGTCGTCGATGGCAGACAGGGACTTACCAACAACGACATGTTCGTTGCCAAGAAGCTTTATGAATATAGGAAGAAGGTCATCCTTGTCGTCAACAAGATCGATGACAACACCATGCTTGGAAATGCCTATGATTTCTATCAGCTTGGATTCGGCGATCCTTTTGCCATCTCTGCCGAACATGGTCTAGGCCTTGGCGACATGCTTGATGAAGTCATCAAGAGACTCCCCAAGGTGGATCATAACAAGTATGAAGGTGCTCTTACCTTTGCCTTGCTTGGAAGACCGAACGTCGGAAAATCCTCCATGGCCAACAAGATTCTCGGCAAGAACCGTGTCATCACCTCTCCCCAGTCCGGAACGACCAGGGACAGTGTCGACATCCAGTTCGAACGTGAAGGAAAGAAATATGTCATGATCGATACGGCCGGCATCAAACGCCCTGGAAAGGTCGAAGAGGACCTTGACAAATATGCCGTCATCCGTTCTGCCGATGCAGCCAAGCGTGCCGACATCATCCTGCTTCTTGTCGATGCCAGCGAAGGCCTTGTTTCTCAGGATATCCATGTTTCCGGATATGCCATCGACAACAACAAACCGGTCATCATTGTCGTCAACAAATGGGATCTTGTCGATCATACCCAGGATGCCCAGAAGAAATTCTCCATGATGCTCAAGAGCTATTTCAAGTTCTTGGATTATTCTCCGATCGTCTTTGTCTCAGCATTGACAGGAACCAACATCCAGAAGATTTTCCAGGCTATGGACGACGTCTATCAGACCATGCACAAGACGATTCCTTCAAACCTTCTCAACTCTGTCCTCTTGAAGGCACAGATGGACAACGAGGCACCTGATTTCAACGGCGGAAGACTGAAAATCAGCTACTGCACCCAGACGAAGGATGTCCCGCCGACCTTCATTCTTTTCTGCAACAATCCGAATTATTTCCATTTCTCCTACCAGCGATACCTTGAGAACGTCATTCGCAACCAGTTCGGCTTCCTCAACTGTCCGATCAAGCTTCTGATCCGTGGCAAGAGGGATGATATTCTGAAGAGCAAATGAAGATAGCAGTCATCGGATCTGGCGCATGGGCGACTGCCCTTGCTCACGTCTTCAGCACCAATTCCCATCAAGTCGTACTGGTTGGAAGAGATGAGAAATCCTATGATTCCGTAAGAAACGTCAATTTGAAGTATTTTCCTGACTTTGTCTTAAGCCCTTTTGTCTCTTTTTCGACAAAGCTTGATTCCTCTTTAAGGGATGCGGATGCCATTCTTTTCTGTGTGCCCAGCAAAGCCTATCGTGAAAAAGCCAGGGAGGTTGCCTTGCTTCTTGACCATCCAGTCATCATCCTTTCTGCAGCCAAGGGACTTGACCCGGAATCTTTCAGGCCTCTCAGTTTCCTGCTTGAAGAGGAACTACCCAAACGATATGTAAAAGGCATCGTATCCCTCATCGGACCGAGCTTTGCCAGCGAAGTCATGGAAGATAAGATCACGACGATATGTGCCGTCGGTAGGGATGAAGCCATCAATCGTGAGATACAGAAGGCTTTTTCTACCCCTTGTTTCCGTATCTATACGAATCAGGATGAAATCGGCGCTCAGATCGGAGCCGCATTGAAGAATGTCATCGCCATTGCCGGAGGATGCATCAGCGGACTTAAGGAAGGCGAAAATGCCAAGGCCGGCCTTGTCACAAGAGGGCTTGCCGAGGTCATCCGCTTCGGCGTTGCCTTGGGTGGCAAGTCTGAGACCTTCTTTGGCCTTACTGGTATCGGTGATCTTCTTCTGACCTGCTCGAGCATGAAGTCCAGGAACTATTCCCTTGGCTATCAAATCGGTCTAGAGGATGATGCTTCCAAGGTCCTTTCCCGAAATGAAGCTACCGTCGAAGGTGTCATCGCCTGCAAATATGCTTATCTTCTTTCAAAGAAGATGGATATCGATATGCCTATCGTCCATTCTGTCTATCAGGTTCTCTATGAGGGTGGAAGGCCTTCTCTGGTCCTGAAGGAGACGATGGCTCGTTCCTTGAAGGCGGAGAACGAAAAAAGTCCGATTTCATCGAAATAAATTGAAATCTTTTTTCCAGTGTGCTATCTTTTTCTTAAAGAAAGGTGGTAAAAGACCATGGAAGAGAAAAAGTTAATCACAAAAGAAGATTTGGCTGAACAGTTGGCTACTGCTGGAAGAATGCAGAAGGGTGAAGCTACCAAGGCAATTGAAATTGTCTTTGCTGCCATCGCTCAGGGACTTACCGATCCTGAATTCGGTACCGTCAAGATTGCCGGTTTCGGTCAGTTCACGCTTGTCGATCGTCCTGCAAGAACTGGTGTCAATCCTTCCAATGTCGGAGAAAAGATTGAAATTCCGGCCTCCAAGGCTGTCAAGTTCAAACCTTCCAAGACTTTGAAAGATCTTGTCAACGCCAAATAAGTGACGCTTATTGCCGTCGTCTAGACGGCATTTTTAAATGAACATACCATTTGATGAAACAAGAAGAAGGATCTTAGATGAGGTCATCTCCCGGCTTTCTTTCCAGAAGGTCTATGTCGTCGGTGGCTACATCAGGGACTTCCTTCTTTCAAGACCGTCTCACGATGTCGACTTCAGCACCCCCTTATCTCCTGAAGCGGTCCATCATGCCTTTATGGATGGACTGTATTTCTCCCGGTATGGCACGGTTTCTTTTCAGATGGAAGGATGTGACATCACCATCGCCAGTTTCCGGAAAGAGAGCAGATATGATGATTATCGACATCCCTCCCGTGTCGAATTCATTTCGGATATGGATGTGGATGCCCTCAGGCGTGATTTTACCATCAATGCCCTGTATGCGGATAAGGATGGTCTTCTTTATGACCCTACCAAGAATGGACTCAAGGATTTAAGGGATGGTCTGATACGTCTTATCGGAAACAAGAAAGAACGTTTCCTGGAAGATCCTCTGAGAATCCTGAGGGCTGTCCGCTTTGAGATGGAACTTGGCTTCTCTCTTGAAGAGAAGACAGGAGAAATCCTTCTTGCCCAGAAGGAACTCATTTGGCGATTGAATCCGGCAAAGATGAGGGAAGAAGTCAGGAAATGTCCCGAAGAAAAAAGAAAGGACATGGTGTCTTTGCTGAATATGGAATCCCTGTTTTGATATAATAGGCGAAGAGGCAACAATATGGAAATCAACATCAACGACCTTGATTGGAAGGCCCTTCTGATCAAAAGATATAAAAACTACGATCTCAATGAGATGGACTGCATGGTCCTCTTTGTTTCGGATGCCGTCTTGCATGTACAGGAGAAGACCTTGATCACCAAGGAAGTCCTTTCTCCCTATATGGCCGATTGCGATGGAATCGACACATCTCTTTCCAGCCTTCTATCAAAGAAAATCCTCACCATCAAAAATGAGGGAACCTCCTTCTATAGCAGTTTGGAGGATTTCAAGAAGAAGCTCTTTGATGATGCCATGAAGGACATCGTCTTAAAAAGCCAGAACTCCAACTACAATGTGATGAGAAGCGATAGCCTATATCAGGAAATCGAATCCATCGTCAACAGGACCCTGACCCCGCTTGAACGTGACCAGGTGACATCCTGGCTCAAGCAGGGGGCACAGCCTATGATGATCAAGGAGGCCCTGCAGAAGTCCCTGACAAGGTCAGGCAACCTTTCCTTCAAGAATGCCGACAAGCTCATCCTTGAGATGGAACGCAGCCAGTCAAGGCAGACGACTGGTTCATCCCTTGTCAATGAGGAGACAAGGAAGAGAGAGGAATTAAGAGACCTCTTCAGCAGAAACGACTGGACCTATCATGGTGACAAATGAAAACCTGGAGAAAATCGTAGACGAACTGAAATGGCGCTATCCGGATACCCACTGCTTTTTGAACTATAACAAAGATTACGAGCTTCTTTTTGCTGTCATCCTCTCTGCCCAGGCGACGGATAAGAGCGTCAATGAGGCGACAGAAAAACTCTTTGTAAGCTACCCACGCCTTGAAGACTATGTTCCTGAGAATCAGGAAGGAATTTATCGTTGCATCAGGAAGGTCGGCCTGGCCAAGAACAAATGCGGGTTTCTTCTGAAGACGGCCGCCATCCTTCTTTCTTGCTATGACGGGAAGGTACCTAAGGACAGGAGCAGTCTGATGGAGCTTCCGGGAGTAGGCTATAAGACCAGCGGTGTCGTTCTTGCCGAACTCTATGATGAAGCCTATATTCCTGTCGACACCCATGTCTATCGGGTGAGCCATCGACTTGGCATCGTCAAGAACGATCTTTCTTTGGAAGAGACGGAGACGGCGTTGGAAAAGAAGTTCCGGAAATTCCATTCTATCGAAATCCATCGCCAGCTGATTCTTTTCGGAAGAAACATATGTAAGGCAAACAGACCGGAGTGTGATGCTTGTCCTTTTGTATCGTTCTGCCGGTATTTCAGGAATTCAGGTAAGGGAACAGACAATGGAAAAAGACCATAAGTATACAAAGTGTATCCTAGCCAACATCTGCATGGTGGAAGACGGTCTTGGGAATATCCTTGTCCAGGAAAGGACGAAGAAAGACTGGCCAGGTCTGACCTTCCCGGGAGGACATGTCGAAAAAGGAGAAAGCCTGGATGCTTCCGTAAAGAGGGAAGTTTTTGAAGAGACGGGATTGGTTCTGGATTCCGTCTTGTTCTGCGGCATCATCGAATGGCCATGGGATGACGAGTCCAGATATCTTGGACTTGTCTATAAGTCCTGTGAATTCCACGGACGGCTTATCTCTTCCTTAGAAGGCAAGGTGTACTGGATGAAGAAGAGTGAACTCTTCCTTCATCAGACGAGCCTTGATTTGGGCAAGATTTTTCAAATCGCTGAAGAAAGGCCATATCCGGACAAACAAAAAGCCGGCCTGGGGAAGTAAGGCTTCTCCAAGCCGGTATTTTTAATTGCTGGCAACGTCGTTATCGCTGTGGAAGACAAGCTGATCTTTATCAGCAGTCAAAGTGACTTTCTTATAGATGCTTCCTTCGATAAGCTTGGTTGCGATCGGAGTCTCGACATGGGACTGGACGTAACGGCGTATCGGTCTGGCGCCATAGATGGAATCATAGGAATGCTCGTGGATGAACTTGACGGCCTTGTCATCGTATTCGAAGACGATGTCCTTGCTCTGAAGTCGAGCCTTGAGCTGGTTGAGGAACTTGCTGACGATCTTGTCGACGACCCCTTCACTAAGGGAGTTGAACATGACGATTTCGTCGATTCGGTTGAGGAATTCAGGACGGAAGGACTTCTTGAGCAATTCCATGACCTGCTTCTGTTCCTTCGGAGTGTTGCCGTTGAGAAGATATTCGCTTCCAAGGTTACTGGTCATGATGATGATGGTATTGGTGAAATCGACCGTCCTTCCCTGTCCGTCGGTGAGCCTTCCGTCATCGAGAACCTGGAGCAGGATGTTGAAGACATCCGGATGAGCCTTTTCGATTTCGTCGAAGAGGACGATGGAATAAGGCTTCCTTCTGACAGCTTCCGTCAACTGTCCGCCTTCTTCATAGCCGACATAGCCCGGAGCGGCACCGACAAGACGGCTGACGGAGTACTTTTCCATGTATTCGGACATATCGATACGTACGATCTGCTTCTCGCTGTCGAAGAGCTGTTCAGCCAGTGCCTTGGCAACTTCCGTCTTACCGACACCGGTAGGTCCAAGGAAGAGGAACGAACCGATTGGACGGTTGCTGTCGGAAAGTCCGGCTCTGGAACGGATGATGGATTCACTGATCTGTTCAAGCGCTTCATCCTGTCCGATGACCCTGTCTTCAAGCTCTTTCTTGAGGGAAAGAATCTTCTGGGACTCGCTCTTGGTCAGCTTGCTGACAGGAATGCCTGTCTGCTGGGAGATGACCTGGGCGACGGTCTCGTCTGTGACATGGTCGGAAAGAAGGGTGGAATCCTTGCTGTTTTCAAGAATCTGCTTCAGCTTCTGCTTCAACTCCGGAATATCCTTGTTCTGAAGTCTTGCTGCGGTATTGTAGTCAGCATCCTGCATCGCTTTCTGAAGGTTGAGATTGGCGATATCCAGTTGCTTCTTGATCTCTTTCTGCTTTTCGGATTCACCTTTCTCGGACTGCCACTGAGCCGTGAGGCTCTTCTGACGGTCCGTGAGTTCGGCGATGTCCTTTTCCATCTCTTCAAGACGCTTCTTGGCGGTGTCGCTGTCGTCTTTCTTCAGGGATACCTTTTCGATCTGAAGCTGCATGAGCTTTCTGTTGATTTCATCAAGCTCTTCAGGCATCGTGTCAATCTGCATCCTCACCTTGGCGCAGGCTTCATCGATGAGGTCGATGGCCTTGTCAGGAAGGAACCTGTCGGTGATGTATCGTTTGGACAAAGTCACGGCGGCAATGATGGCATCATCGCTGATCTCTACACCATGGTGCTGCTCATAACGGTCCTTGATGCCACGGAGGATGGCGATGGAATCATCCACGCTAGGTTCGTCGACGATGACTTTCTGCATACGTCTTGCAAAGGCAGGATCCTTTTCGATGTATTTGCGGTATTCGTTGAGTGTCGTCGCACCGATGCAGTGGAGTTCACCTCTGGCGAGCATCGGCTTGAGGATGTTGGCGGCGTCCAAAGAAGAATCACCACCTGCTCCGGCACCGATCAGGGTGTGGATTTCATCGATGAAGAGAATGATCTTGCCTTCGCTGGAAGCGACCTCTTTCATGACGGCTTTGAGTCTTTCCTCGAATTCGCCACGGTATTTGGCACCTGCGATGAGAGAACCGACATCCAGTTCCCAAATGGTCTTGTCCTTCAAGGTCTCTGGTACATCTCCCTTGAAGATTCGCCAGGCCAATCCTTCCACGACGGCTGTCTTGCCGACACCCGGGTCACCGATCAGGACCGGATTGTTCTTGCTCTTCCGGGAGAGAATCTCCATGATCCTTCTGATTTCCTCGTCTCTTCCGATGACGGGATCGATCTTTCCGGAAGCGACATCGCTGACAAGGTCACGACCATATTTCTTCAATGCTTCGTATTGGACTTCCGGGTTGTCGCTTGTCACGTGGTTGTTTCCTCTGATCTGCCTGATGGCTTTTTCAAAGGAATCCTTGCTGTAGTTTTCAATCGCCTGTGTCAATTTGAGGATGAGCGAATGACGGCAGTCGAATTGGGCAAGCAGGATGTGTTCGACGGACATATAGTCATCTTCCATCTTCTTCTGATATTTGGTGGCGTTGTAAAGAATGTTCTTGACGTCGGCGGAAGTATCGATATCTTCGCTGGCTGATGTGGTCTTGACGGAATTGTGGATATAGTCGTCGATGTACTGGCTCACACTCTTGCAGTCGATGCCGAGCTTCTTGAGAATGTTGACATACATGGAGTCTTCCTGGTCGTATAAGGCACGGAGAAGCTCCGGGACATCAAAGCTTGGGAGATGGTTGTCTTTGGCAATCTCGGCTCCCTTGTTGATGGCATCTATGACTCGGTTTGTATATTTCTGTTCTTCCATAATCATTACCTCCTGATTTTTTATCGTCGGGAATATTATAGCTTCAAATTTAGCACTGTCAAGCATAGAGTGCTAAAT
>JAJVUU010000070.1 GCA_021621525.1 Caryophanales bacterium | reverse complement strand
TATGGAAACTTTATTGCAAGAATTAATAAGATTGATGCAAATCAGTGAATCTTCTCGAGGTGCCAGATATCCCTGTTGTATTCAGCGATGGTACGGTCACTGGAGAACCATCCGGAATTGGCGACATTGATGAGGCATTTCTTTCCCCAGCCATCTCTGTCAAGATACCATCCTTCGATTCTCTTGCATGCGGAAAGATAGCTGTCAAAGTCCTTCAGAACCATGAATTCATCATTACGATACATGATTTCATCGAATATCATACGGAATTGATCAGGTTCCTTGCTGAATGTGCCATTGACAAGGGAATCCATGACTTCCTTGACGCGCGGATCGCGGTTGTAGACATCCCACGGATTGTAAGAATTCTCGTACTTTATCTTCTTCACTTCTTCTTCTCTCATACCGAAGATGCAGGCATTGTCGCTTCCGACAAGGTTGCTGATTTCAACATTTGCACCGTCAAGAGTTCCGAGGGTGACGGCACCGTTCATCATGAACTTCATGTTGGAAGTGCCGCTCGCTTCCTTTCCGGCAAGGGAAATCTGTTCGGAGATATCGGAAGCAGGTATGATGACTTCAGCCTTGGAGACATCATAATTCTCAAGGAAGACTACCTTGATGTATTTGTTGACGCTAGGATCCTCGGAAATGGTCTTGCTGACAGCAAGGATGAGCTCGATGATTTTCTTGGCATAGGTATAGCTAGGAGCGGCCTTGGCACCGAATATATACGTATGTGGATAGATGAGAGCCTTGGGATCATTCTTCAGCTTGAGATACAGATGGATGATGTGAAACAGATTGAGAAGCTGTCTCTTATAGGCATGGAGACGTTTGATCTGTGTATCGAAGATGCTGTTAGGATCGACTTCGATGCCACTGGCCTGTCGGATAAGTTCATAGGAGGCAAGCTTGTTTTGCATCTTGATTCTGTTGAACTGGGAAAATACTTCCTTATTATCCTCATCGGCATATTTCATCAACTTCTTCAGGTCTTCCGGATGATAGATGAAGGAATCTCCGATGAGGGAGGACACATACTCCGAAAGCCTTGGATTGGCAACCAGGAAGAAGCGTCTATGGGAAATACCATTCGTCTTGTTGTTGAACTTTTCAGGATAAAGCTTATACAGGTCGTGGAAAGTCTGATTCTTCAGGATTTCCGTATGAATGCCGGCAACGCCATTGACGGATGTTGCGACATGGATGGCGAGCTGACACATGTTGACGTTGCCATACGTGATGATGTTGTTTCTTTCGATGGCCGTATCCTTGAGGCCTTTTTCCCTCATGGACTGGACAACCCTGCGGTTGATTTCCTCGATGATCATGTAGACACGGGGAGCGACACTTGCAATGTATCTGCACGGCCATTTCTCAAGAGCTTCCGGCATGACCGTATGATTGGTGAAGGCAAAGCACTTGCTTACGATGGCATAGGCATCATCCCAGCCATATCCGTTTTCATCCATGAGAATTCTCATGAGTTCCGGAATGGACATGATCGGATGGGTATCGTTGAGCTGGAAGACATAATGGTCATAGAGATGGTCAAGGGTTCCGTACAGTTGTTTCTCACGGTTGACGGCAAACTGCATACCGGCGGAAACAAGGAAATACTGCTGGCGAAGTCTCAGGAGTTTTCCCTCTTCCGTCGAATCATCAGGATAAAGACCATGGGTGATGTCACGGATGAATTTCAGATAGCCGTTGAAATCGGAATTGGTAGGAAGGTCCTCATCACAGGGTTCCGCATACCATAAACGCAACGTATTGACGACGTTGTTTGACTTTCCGATAAGAGGGACATCAAAGGGAACGGCCCTGACAGCATAGGAATTGGACGTTTTCCAGCGAATATCGCCGACTTCATCCCGATATGTCTCCGGATTTCCGTAGAAGCGAACGATGACGGAGTCATTCGGCTTCCTGATCTCCCAGGGGAAACCTTCGGTAAGCCATGTATCCGGGAATTCCATCTGCTGGCCATCCCTGATTTTCTGGCGGAAGAAACCATATTCATAACGAATGCAGTTTCCATGGCCGGGAAGGCCAAGGGAAGCGATGGAGTCCATGAAACAGGCAGCAAGTCTTCCAAGACCACCATTGCCTAAACCGGCGTCCGGTTCCTCGTTCTTCAGCTTGTCATAGTCAATGCCAAGTTCAGAGAGGGCATCCTTGACCTCATCAAGGACATCCAGGTTGTAAAGATTGGTTGAAAGCATTCTGCCCATGAGGAATTCCATGGAAAAATAGATCAGCTGTTTCTGATGGTTTTCGGTAACCTCTTCCTTGCACTTCTTGGAAAGGACGTTGGCATAATCCCTGACCATGGTTCCAAGGATATCATATAGTTCATGATAATCCAGGTCTTTGGGATCACGGGAATACTTTTCGATACAGCGGTCTTTGAAGGTGGAAATGAATTCTTTCTTGAAATTTTCCCCTTTGGTAAATGTGAACATGTTATAAATCCATTGGCATATGAGTCGAAGCCAATTCTCCTTGCAATTTGATTCGTCTGACTCTTTAAGGTTACTTCTTATCGGATACGGAAATCGGATTTTTTCCTTCCAGTGTCACAAACGGCCTCTTTTCTTCAGGAAGGCTCTTTCGGTGGCAAAGATAGATGGCGCCGAAGGATGGGATCTTGATGGTGATACGGTATTTTTGATTATGGATTCCCGAACCATGGGTCTGCAGTGGAATGGAATTGTATTGTCCCCAGCCACCATAGACATCCTTATCGGTATTGAGAATCTCCTCGTAGGTCCCTTCATAGGGAACCCCGACATCGAAATCCCAATAGAAGTTCGGCGTCATGTTGAAGACAAAGACCATGCACTCATTTTCATCTTCTCTTTTGAAAACATAGATGCTTTGATCGGCATTGTCAGCCATGATCCAGCCGAATGTCTTGGGATCATATTCGTCAAGATACATACAGGGATGATTCCGATAAATGAGGTTCAAATCCCTGATCAGACGCTGAACCCCCGCATGTTTCGGATAGCTTAAGACATTGAAGGCTATGGGTTCGAATTCCTTCCATTCATCGAATGTCGCAAGTTCATTGCCCATGAAGTTCAGCTTTTTCCCAGGATGGGCATATTGATAGGCGTACAGGTTCCTGACATTGGCGAACTTGTTGTCATAATTGCCCCACATCTTGTTCACGATGCTGCCCTTCATATGGACGACCTCGTCATGAGACAAAGGAAGGACGAAATTCTCGCTATAGAAGTATGCCATGGAAAACGTCAGCTGATTGTGACAGTATTTCTTGTAGACCGGGTCCTTGGCATAGTACTTCAAAGTGTCGTTCATCCATCCGAGGTCCCATTTATAGTCAAATCCCAGGCCATCGTCGAACATGCCTTTGGTGACATGTCCGTATGCGCTGGAATCTTCGGCAATCATCATGACAGAAGGATTCAGGGAATGCATATACCCATTGGCTCTCTTGACAAATTCCACGGCACCGGAATTGACGCCTTTGGAAGAATCGCCATCCCAATAGATGATGTTGCTGACGGCATCGAAACGGAAGCCATCGGCATGCAGGATATCAGCAAAATAGAAGAGCGAAGAAATCAAGAAGCTGCGCACAGGATCCTTGCCCAGGTCGAAGTTCTTTGTCCCCCACTGGGAAAATTCATGTTCATTGGCATATTCATACACACAGGAACCATCATACTTTTCCAGTCCGAACGAATCCACGGCAAAGTGAACCGGGACAAAGTCCATGATGACGCCGATGCCGGCCTTATGCATCTTCTCGACGAAAGAAGCAAAATCAAACAGATTTCCCCAACGCCTGTCGATGGCAAAATATCCGGTCGTCTGATATCCCCAGGATTTGTCATTCGGATAACTTGTGACAGGCAGAGCCTCGACATGAGTGTAGCCCATCTTGACCAAATAAGGAATCATGACATCGGCAAGCTCGGAATAAGAATAAAAGCTTCCGTCGTCTTTCCTTTTCCAGGTTCCCATATGGAATTCATAGATAGAAACGGGTTTGGAGAAATTGCGCTCTCTCTTTTCCATCCATTCCTCATCCGAAATGCTCACTTTGGAAATATCGGCAATCACGGAACAGGATTCTCCCCTGAGCTCATCTTGGAAGGCGAAGGGATCCTGTTTGTCCTTCCAGCATCCGTCACATCCTAATATATGAAACTTGTACCTATTCCCTTCCTTTGCTTCAGGAACGAAGATCTCATAAAGTCCTCGATAATCCATCTTCTCCATTTTTTCCGGATTCCAGGAATTGAAGTCACCGATAAGGTCGACCTCCTTGGCCATAGGGCAATAGACTCTGAAAAGGAATCCTTCCTTGCCATCCTCAACCCTCTTATGGACACCGAAATAGCGGTACGCATCGGGCAGATGACCATTCAGATATTTATCAAAGAAGGTAAAATTACTCATAGCATGCCTCCGAGCTAAGGAGATTATAACACAAGAATAGATTTAAAAAAGAAGTTTACATGAAATTGTCTTGTAAATAAAAGATGGAGAAACTAAAATCATAAATGTGTCAAAACAGGAGAACAAAATGTCCAATTCTTTTAAGATTATGTGTGTCAATGCCGGTTCTTCCAGCATTAAATTCAAGCTTTACCAGATGGAGGAAGCGGCCAGCAAAGCCAAGACCATCAAGGAAAAAAGCAAATTCATGACCGTTCTCTGCTCCGGATTAGTCGAGCGCATCGGTCACGAAGACGGAATCTTTACCATCAAGAAGCCTGGAGGATACAAAAACTCCAAGACTCTTCCGATTCACAACCATGACGAAGGTGTCAAGCTCGTCCTCGAAAGCCTCATCGAAGAGAAAGTCATCAAGAATCTCGATGAAATCAACGGCGTCGGAAACCGCGTCGTCCAGGGTGGAAAGTATTTTTCCGACTCTGCCATCTTTGACGAAGATACCTATGGCAAGATCAAGGAACTCGTACCCCTCGATCCACTCCATGCCGAAGCACATCTGACTTGTTACGATGCCTTCAAGAAGGCTCTTCCGAAGGTCGGCGAAGTCGCCGTCTTCGATACCGCCTATCACCAGAGCATGGAACCGAAGGAATTCATGTATGCCATTCCTTACGACTGGTACCAGAAGTATGATGTCCGCCGTTATGGTGCCCACGGAACAAGCCACAAATACCTGGCCGAATATGCCAAGGAAGAATATTTCGCCGACAAGGAACATTGCAACATCATCACCTGCCACATCGGAAGCGGAGCCAGCATCGCTGCCATCCACGACGGAAAGGTCGTTGCCACTTCCATGGGTCTCACCCCTCTTGCCGGTGTCATGATGGGAACCAGGACCGGAGACATCGATCCTTCCTGCATGACTTTCCTGATGAAGTGCACCGGAAAGTCTGCCGAAGAAATCTATGACATCTACAACCACAAGTCCGGACTCCTTGGAATCAGCGGCATCTCCAACGATACCAGAGACGTCGAAGCCGCCTACGAGGAAGGAAACGAACGTGCAAAACTTGCCATCGACATGTATTCCTCGAGGATTGCTGACTATATCATGATGTATTACGGAAAGCTTGGCCATGTCGATATGATCGTATGCTCTGCCGGCGTCTTCGAAAACGCTCCGCTCTATCGTAAGCTTGCCTTCGACAACGTCAGCGAAGCTCTCGGCATCAAGATTGACGACAAGCTCAATGCTGAAATTCGTCTTGGCAAAGAAGGTATCATCTCCACCAAGGACAGCAAGATCCCTGTCTCTGTCATTCCGACGGATGAGGAACTCATGATTGCCTTGGACACCGCCAGGATTCTTAAGCTTTAAATCAACACACAAGGAGGATTGCTATGAAGAAAAGATTGTTGTTTTTCCTATCAGTCCTCCTTTTTCCATACCTGAATTCCTGCCATTCCAATTCCTCCAGCAATAAAATCCTCTTGAAGAAAGCAGAGAATGTCTCTACCTTGTTTTTCCTTTCTTCAGCCGAACAATTGCGTTCATTGACCCGATATGAAGATTGCGTCATCCTTGTAAGTCTGGAAGGATGTCATTATTGTGAAAACGAAAGAAGGAAAATCCAGCAATATGTCAAGGAAACCTCTTGCGTCATCTATGAAATCGACCAGGCCTCCTATACCGAGGCTTATGACGACGAGAGCAATTCCATCGGACAATATGCCTTCTCCTACCCTTTTCTGACCGACTATCCGACCTACCTCTTCTACAAGGACGGCAAATTGAAAAACAGCAAGGCCGGTGCCCTGGGAAACGACTACGACTCCTTCAGAAAGGAGATGGACAACCAGGTTGACATCCTCAACCTTTATATGGTCAATGACTACGTTTCCTATACGACACCTCTTGACATCTCCTATCATTACTGGCGGAACATCGAAGAATATGACATCAAGCAGATTGACACTTTCGGCTATTCGACAGAAGAATTTGACAAGAAGAAAAAAGCGGGAAAGAACACCTTCCTGATTTCATGGAAACGATGTTCGGACTGTTCCTCCTTGAAAAAGGAAGTCCTGGACGACTATCTTTTTGAAAACCCGGAAAAACGGATTTATGTCTATGAAGTCGATGGTTACTTTTTGACCAAGCGTAGCAAGGATGCCACCCTTTCAGATTTCGGGCTTACCAAATGGAGGGATTTTTCCCTGGAGAACCATCTCATCAGCGAAGACTTCTATTTTGAAGACAAAAACGGAAACAAGGCAGGGGTCGTTCCGACCCTTCTCACCTTTGAGGACGGAGCATTCCTGAATGCTGACGTATACCTGAACGAATCCGACATCTTCCAAAACGATGATGGCACGCTTTCCTATGGCAAGGCCTTCCACAAAGAATGCCTGAAACTGAAATCCGACAGACGTATTTCCTCTATGGATACCTCTTCGGAAGATTATCTTTGTGCCGTCAAGGAGCTGTCAAAGAAGGCAAAGGACATCGATAAGAAGAAAGCCCGTGCCTACTTAAACGAGAATCTATGAAAAAAAGACATTGCCTATTCATTCCTTTCCTTTTGCTGACAAGCTGCCAAAAACAGGAACACATCTCTTTTCAGGTGCCTCTTTTTCAGGCCCGAAGCCTGTCTATGGATGGAAATGAAGGCATGTTCCTTAAATTGACCAAAGATGGATATGAAAGTCTTGTTCAAAAGAAAGCCTCTTTCCTTCTCTTTCTCCCCAACAGCGGATGCAATTCCTGCGATGTCTTTTCCACCACTTTGAAAAGCTATGTCAAAAAAAGAAAAGTCATCGTCTGCATCATGGACATGGATGAATACCTTCAAAGCAAAAACCATGTCTCCTTATCCGAGACTTCCCTTCTTTTCTTTGTCGATGGTGTTTTGAAGGATTACAGGTCCGATTTTGAAGGCATCTTCTCCCTGAAGGATTTCGAAAACACCTTCCAAGATAGAATCACCTATGCCCGAAGCGAAGTCATCAATGACATCCTTCTTCAGGAGGACTCCATCTTTCCTACCTACACATTCAAGGATAGCCTTGCCCGGGAAGTCACCTTGGAAGAAGGAAGCTACCTCTTCAGCTTCGGTAAGCCAGTCTTCACATACGATACCCTTTTTACTTACCTGAAAGACAATGAAATCACTAAGACAGGTCTCTGTCTTTCCGACTACAGCTTCTTAAACCCATATATCCAAAAAGAAAAACTAAGTTCCCTAAATGATTGTTTCATAAAAATAGACGTATCCATGACAGACGTGAATTACTCTGTTTTTACGGATTTATAGCTGCTTCATGCCAAAACCATCTTCAACTGAAAATCGCCAGAACCACAGGCAAGGGTTCTGACGATTTTTGTTTATATCCGATCAAGAGCTTCGATAAGCCTGGGAAGATCATCCAACGTCTTCAGCTTGCAGCCGGCAGCAAAGTCATGGCCACCACCACCAAACTGGTTGGCGACATCGGCAATGACAAGATGGCCGCTTCTGAGAGAGACGCGGTATTCCTGATTCTTTTCGTTCCAGGTCACGGAAGCAACAACCCTGACACCATCCATGTTGCGGAACGTATTGATGTGAAGATTGCCTTCGTCGCTGGTCATATTCAATTCCTCAAGGTCTTCCTTCTTCAGCACATAATAGCAGGTACCCTTGTCAGTGAGATGGTAATTGTTGAGGACGAATTTGAGGATGTTCATCCTTCGTGCATCCGTTTTATACATCAGGTCATAGATTCTGGTCTTATCGACGCCTTTGTCAAGCAAATCGGCAGCGATGCGAAGAGTGGCACCATCCGTATCCTGATACATGAATCTTCCCGTATCACCGACGATACCGCAATAAAGGTATTCGGCAGCCTTGACGGAAAAGACGGCCTTTCTGTTCCTGGAAAGACAGAAAAGTGCGACAAGTTCGCTGGCAGCAGGACGTTCAGGATAGACGATGAGAGTATTTCCGAATCGTTCCTCTTCTTTTTCCGGAAGCGGATGATGGTCTATCTTGATGACTTCCTTGGCAAAGCCGATATGTTCCTTTCCGGAAAGACGGGGAAGATTGGATACATCGACGGTGATGGCAAGATGCGGCTGATGATACCAAACCTCGTCAAGTTCTTCAGCATAAGGGAACAGCTCCGGCATGAAGGTAGGATGGTTTTCACCGACATAATGGACATCCTTGTTCGGATAGTTGTCCTTGATCCAGGTATAGAGACCCATCTGGCTTCCCAGGGCATCAAAATCCGGCGACGTATGGCGATAGATGACGATGTGGTCATATTCGCCGATTTTCTGCTGAAGGAACTTGAACTGTTTATTCAGCATCTTGAACTGTGCTTTGTCGTACATGTTATACCTCTTTTATG
>JAJVUU010000069.1 GCA_021621525.1 Caryophanales bacterium | reverse complement strand
AGATAAAGCAGTCAAAAAAAGAAATCACCTGACCATGGTCGCCCACAAGGCTTCCTGTGTCAAGTGATTTTTTCGTTTCAGGCAGGGTGATTGAAATTCAGCATACTTTTGGTTCATCTGCTGTCAGTCCTTCTTTTTTATTTGCCTTGGAATTCTTTGGCGATTTTGCTGACGGCAGCCATGTCAGCCTTGCCAGCGTAATCCTTTTTGAATGTCGTCATGATGTTTTTGATGGACTTGTCTTCCAGTTTGGAAATGATGTCTTTGATTTCTTCTTCGGACATCATCTTCGGAAGATAGGCTTTGATGATGGCAATCTGAGCCTCGTCGTTCTTGGCTTCTTCCAGGTGGTTGGCGGATTCATACATCTTCTTTTCGTCTTCCAACTCTTTGATGACCTTGTTCAGCACGGAGACCATGTCGGCATCGGTCATCTCTTGATTCTTGACTCTTTTATCAGATTCAGCCTTCTGATAATAGGCGATGGTGACGCCTAAGACGTTTTGGGCATTGACGTCCTTGTTTTTCAAGGCAACCATTTTTGCCTTCTTCAATTCCAATAATGTAACCATGATGTTTTCCTCCTATTGATTGATGACTTTGTCATAAGCTACAAAGCCTTCCTGAATGCTTTCAAGAGGCTTTTCGACCACTCTTACAGGAATGGACAGGAGATGTTCGAAGTAATCCTTCATGCCGGCGATGAGTGAACCTCCACCGGAGAGGATGAGACCGTTTCTCGTCAGGTCGCTGACAAGCTCCGGCGGCAGAGAACTGATGACATCGGTGATCTTCATTCCGATGAAGTTGGCAAGCGGCACTAAGCAGCTTTTGATTTCGGATGCGGATACGACGACACTGGATGGGAGAGAAGTGATGGTGTCCTTTCCTTTGATTTCAGCAAGTCGGTTTTCGTTTATGGAAGATAGGCTTCCTATCTTCATCTTCAGGTATTCGGCACTTTTGAGTCCGATGGCAAGATGCTGGTTGATGGTCATATATCTTCGTATGGCTTCATCGAAGGCATCTCCTGCAATATAGGTAGAATCTGCACTGACGATTTCACCTAGGGAAAGGCAGGCGATGTCACTGACCCCACTTCCGATATGGCAGATCAGGGTTGCTGTCGGAGCGAATACATTCTTTCCTGCACCTAAGGCAGAGAGTCTTGCCTGAGATTCGATGTAGATTTCCTTGGCACCCAGTTTCTTTGCCAATTCAATCATCATCTTCCTGTTGACCTTGGAACAGTTGGATGGTGCACTGAAGACAAAGGCTGGCATTTTGCTTCTTCTATCAAAGTGAAGAGACTTCAGAACCTCATATAGATATTGATAACATGCCTCGTCGTCATCGATAAGTCCGTTCTTTACTGGATGGATTACATCGATGTTGTATGGGGTCTTTCCAGAAATCTTGCTCGCCAAAAATCCAGTCTCGCGGACTTCGTGTGTGTAACGGTCTAGGGCGATACAGGTCGGTTCGGAATAGATGACGCCTTCCATGGCAGAAGAGTAAATCAATGTGTTTTCACTTCCGAGGTCGATTCCGAGATATTCTTTCCTCATACCTACATAGTTTACTATGTTTTTCCTCAAAAGTGAATTTTTTGATTGTTTCATGATAAAACAATTGCAATGTATGGAAAATGTCCCTATAATTTCTACCATTATTAGCTAATACTAGTAGGAAAGGAGCTGAGAAATGAACGACGAAACTGATATCAAAGCAGAGGCTGAGGGTTTCCTCAAGGACTTCTTTTTAAATCGAAACATGAATCTATCCTTTGCTTCGATGCCGAAGAATACCGGTGAGATTTCTGTCTTGGGACTTCTTGCGTACAATGACGGAAAGTTGACGAGCGGAGATATATCCAAGAGGCTGAAATTGAAGACGGCAAGAGTCGCTGCGATTCTAAGAACTCTCGAAGAAAAAGGTGAAATCGTCAGAAGGCAATCTGATGAAGACAAGAGAATCGTTGAAGTCTGCCTCACCCAGATGGGACAGATGAAATGTTCGGCTGCCATCGCCAGGCTGACGGATAGGATATCTGACTGCTATCGTGAATTCGGTGCGGACGAAATGAACCATTTCAAGGATATGTTGATCCGTGTCTATAAAATCATGGGAAAGGAGAAAAGAACATGCTGCGCTTAGATCATATCGTCAAAGAATATACGATGAAGGATAGTTCTGTTCAGGCATTGAAAGGAATTACCCTCAATTTCCGTAAAAATGAATTCGTCTCCATTCTCGGGCCTTCCGGATGTGGAAAGACGACGATGCTGAACATCCTGGGAGGTCTTGATCAATACACCAGCGGAGATCTCATCATCGAAGGAAAATCGACCAAGGATTTCAACGATCACGACTGGGATATCTATAGAAACCATCGAATCGGTTTTGTCTTTCAGTCCTACAACCTGATTCCGCACGAGAACATTCTTGAGAATGTCGAGCTGGCCCTTACCATCGGCGGTGTTTCCAAGGTTGAAAGGGAAGAAAAGGCCAAGAAAGCTCTTGATAAGGTCGGACTTAAGGGAATGTATAAGAAGATGCCAAACCAGCTCTCCGGCGGTCAGTGCCAGAGGGTTGCCATCGCCAGAGCCTTGGTCAATGAGCCGGAGATTCTTCTTGCCGATGAGCCTACCGGTGCCTTGGATAGCGTTACCTCCGTCCAAATCATGGACCTCATCAAGGAAATCAGCAAAGACAGGCTTGTCATTATGGTCACGCACAATCCCGATTTGGCCTATCGCTATTCGACGAGAATCGTCAAGCTTCTCGACGGAACCTTGCAGGATGATTCCAATCCTTATACCGTCGAAGAAGAAATGCAGGAGAGAGATGGGAACAATGAAATCACTTCCGAAAAAGAACATGCCAGGCTTGAAAACGAAAAAGCCAAGATGAGTTGGTGGACTGCCTTCAAGCTTTCCAGCAAGAATCTTTGGTCAAAGGCAAAGAGGACTTTCCTGACGATTGTGGCTGCATCCATCGGCATCGTCGGGGTCTCGGCCGTCCTTTCCATCCGAAGCGGTGTGACGGGATATATCGATGACATGCAGGATGAAATGTTGTCAGGAAATCCGATTTCCGTGTCGCGTTCATCTATGGACCTATCTTCCATGATGGGTTCGGTTTCGGTAGGTGAACAGGAAACCATTGTCAGGAATGCCATGAAGGATGGCAAGATCAATATCGACTTTGTCACCAAGCAGTTGATTGATTCAGCCAAGACGATGGGATCGGCGATGATTCAAAATGAAATCACGCAGGAATATGTCGACTTCGTCAAGGACATGCCTAAGGATTACTATGAAGATATCGCCTTTAAGTATGGTATCGATGTCACCAACAATATTTATACGTCTGAAACGAGAGATGATCCTACCATCGAGGATTCTTCGACGACGCAGAAGACGGAGACGATGTCTCTTTCTGCCATTCGTTCTCTTGCCACTGAAATACTCAACCAGAAGCTGAATGAATCAGGCTATGGAGCTTATGCTTCCGTGATTGAAGGATATTCCGGAACCTTTGCCCAATCCATCAACAATGTGGATTATCTTCTTCAGCAATATGACCTTCTTCCCGGTGGCAAAGTTGCCACAGAGGAAGATGAAATCATGGTGGTCTTGGATTCCAACGATGCCTTGACTGATTTCCTTCTTACACTTCTCGGCTATTATTCCCAGGAAGACTTTCTCAGTGTGGTCTATCATTATAATGATGTCAATGGAGAAGATTCCCACAAGAATGAAGATACGGAGAGAAGGTTCCAAGACATTCAGAATCTCGATGCCAAGAAGCTGATGGAAAAAAAGTTTACCTATTATCCCAACAACACGATTTTCAAGAGGCATACCAAGGAAACACCCTTGGATTATAAGTTCTTTGATTATTCTTATCTGGAGGACCCTTCCTGGAACGATGGCATCCAGCTAAAGATCGTCGGCGTTCTGACACCGAAGGAGGGAAGACAGTATACGACGTTGTCTTCCGGCTTCTATTACACTCCGAAGTTCACGCAGAAATTCATTGAGGACAACGATGAATCTGAGTTTACCAAGTTTGTAAGAGATGAAGAGGTTGAGGTATCCGGCAGCAAGATCAAATCCAAAGGCTCCCTCTCCAGCATGGAAGTGAATATGGTGACCAACATCAAGATGGGTGTCTATTATGACTTCGATTATAAGCTTGAAGGAAAAGTATATAAGGATAAGACGGCCTTCTTAGGCTCCAGTGATTCCAGTCTTTCCGGCCTGATGAAGATTCTCCTGGGCGGGTCTTCGACGACGACATCCGGAGAGAAGACGATTTCTTCCAGGCAAGTCGGCGGTGAGAAACTGCCATTCAGCATTCAGTTCTTTCCCAAGTCGTTTGAAAGCAAGTATCTTGTGACGGATTATCTTGACCAATGGAACGCTGACAAGGACAAGGACGTGACGTTTGGTAATGTCACGGCACCCAAGAACAGGGCTGACATCAAATATACCGACAATCTTGCCGTCGTCATCTCCATGGTCAATAACATCATCAACATCGTCTCCATCTCCTTGATAGCTTTTACGGCCTTGAGTCTTGTCGTTTCTACGGTCATGATTGCCATCATCACATATGTTTCCGTCATGGAGCGTATCAAGGAAATCGGTATCATCCGTGCACTTGGAGGAAGAAAGAAGGATGTCTCCCATCTCTTCAATGCCGAAACCTTTATCATCGGATTCTTAAGCGGTGTCTTCGGTATTGCCATCACCTATATACTACAAGGAATACTCAACATCATCATTCATGCCAACTTCCCGATGATATCGATGATTGCCAATCTTCCGTTCTATATCGCCTTGATTGTCGTCTTGATTTCCGTTCTTCTTACGACCATCGCAGGATTCATTCCTGCAAGAAGTGCGGCTAAGAAGGATCCTGTCGTAGCTCTTCGTTCTGAATAGAAGCATGGAAAAATACGATATTTCTTCTCATTGATGATAAGAAGTATAGAATATATTCCGTATGAAAAAAATCGAACTCGGAAGTGAGAAGACCTGGCCGGTCATCCTCAAGCTTGCCTTACCTGCGATGCTCGCCCAGCTTGTTTCAGTCTTATACAATATCGTCGATAGAATCTACGTTGCCAATATGCCTGTCAATGGAGACGTGGCATTGGTTGGCATGGGCATCGTCTCCCCTGTGGCAACCTTCATTTCATCCTTTGCCTTTCTTGTCGGACTTGGAGGGGCACCTTTGTTTTCCATTGCGCTAGGTGAGAAAAGCGAAGAGAGGGCGAAGAAGATTCTGAGCAATGCCTTTCTTCTCCTTCTGTGCCTGAGCGCTGTTCTGATGGTTCTTTTCTATGGCATCATGAGACCGATGCTCTATCTTTTCGGAGCGTCTGACACATCCTATCCTTTTGCCAGTGCCTATCTGAAGATATATCTGATCGGTACCTTCTTTTCCGTCTTGTCCTTGGGGCTCAACCAGTTCCTCTCGGCTCAGGGAGAATCGTTCAAGGCCATGGTCACGACGACATCGGCCTGCATTCTCAATGTAGGATTGGATCCTCTTTTCATCTATGCCTTTGGCATGGGAATCCAGGGTGCGGCAATCGCTACGATTCTCTGCCAGCTTCTTTCTTTTTTGCTGGTGCTTTTCTTTCTGCTGAAAGGAAGTCGTATCAGACTTTCCTTCGGCCAATATGACATCAGGACGATGCTTTCGATTATGAAACTCGGCTTTTCCCCGTTCCTCATTTCGTCTACCGACAGTGTCATCATCATTCTGCTCAATGCCATGCTGAAGCAATTTGGCGGTGCGAATGCAGATTTTTATATCGAAGTGGCAACCATCGTCTCCGCCTTTGAGTCGTTGCTTACCGGTCCGCTTCTTGGAATCTCATCGGGAACTCAGCCAATCCTTGGATATAACTATGGGGCCAAGAGAATCGACCTGCTCAAAAAAGCAGAAAAACAGCTTCTTCTTTTTGCACTTGCTTTCTGTTGCTGCGGATTTGGCTTGTCGTTTTTACTCTCAAGACCGTTTGCGGAAATCTTTGCCGGCTCGTCTGGCAATGAGGCCGTCATCGATGGCGCAGTGAAGTATATCCGATGGTATATGTATGCCATCATTCCTCTTGCCTTCCAATATGTCTGTGTGGATGGACTGACTGGAATGGGTCAGGCAAAATATTCGCTTTGGCTTTCTTTGAACCGAAAGATATTTATCCTGGTCCCTCTGACGATTCTTCTTCCGCTTTTGACCGGCAATGCCAGCTTCTGTTTCATGGCACAACCGATTGCGGATGCCTGTTCCGGAATCGTCAGCCTCATTGCCTATTATATCGTGACGCCAAAGATTTTTAAGAAAAGGGTGGCTGAGACTATTTCGTAAAAATACCAGGACACGGCTTTGAAAGCCAGACATCAAAGTTTTCTTTTCAAGGCGGATTTATATTTCATGTTGGTTTTGCCAATTCTGAAAAAACCTGCAAATGAAGATGGAACGAAGCATAAAAACGAACAATTGTACAAATAACTTAAATTGCAAATTCACTCTATACTTTTCAAATGGTTTGGCCTATAATCTTTTCCGGTACTTGGAGGTATTATCATTTATGAGTTGGTTTAACAAACAGTCTAGACTTGTTCAGATTATCCTTCTTATCATTCCGTTCGTCGGATGGGTTGTCGAAATCTTCGTCCGTCTTACTGCAATGCTTCAGAAGACTACGACTGAGAACATCTTAGGCTTCGTCCTCTTCCTCTTCTTCGGTTCCGTCCTTGCCTATGTCGACCTTGTCTGGGTCCTTCTCTTCAATCATCTTATTCTTTGCAAGTAATCAAAAAAAACATGGACGCGAATGTTCTTCATTTGTCCATGTTTTTTTGTTGCCTGTTTTTTTGAATCAAAAAGGGCAGTCCATTATTGAATGACTGCCTGTTTTTTTATTTTGCAAATTCTTCCGGATGATGTGCTTCGTACTTCTTGCGCTCGGCGGTATTGAGAATCTTCTTTCTCATACGGATGGACTTTGGCGTGATTTCGCAAAGTTCATCGGTATTGATATAGTCGAGGCAGTTCTCCAAGGACATCTTTCTGGGAGACTTGAGGACGACGGTGACATCCTTGTTTGCACTTCTCTGGTTGCCTAAGGATTTCGTTCTGACGACGTTGACGGCAAGGTCGCTGTTGTACTTGTTTTCACCGACGATCATACCTTCATAGACATCGACGCCGGGGCCGATGAACATGGTACCTCTCTCTTCGGCATCCTTTAAGGCATAGGCGGTTGTCTTTCCGTCATCGGTAGCAACCAGGACACCAGAGGATCTCTGGCCGATGGCACGGTTGATCTTGGGACGATATTCTTTGAAGGAATGGTTGATGATGCCGTATCCTTTGGTGGCGGTCATGAACTGGTTCATGAAGGAAATCAAGCCACGGGAAGGAATGACATAGACAAGCCTGGTCTGACCGTTTTCACTGGTCATGTTGATGGTTTCGGCGGAACGGTTTCCGACAAGCTGCATGACGGCACCGGCATATTCGTCAGGGACATCGATCTGGAGGTCTTCGAAAGGTTCACATTCGACGCCATCGATGACCTTGATGATGACCTGAGGCTTGCTGACCTGCATTTCGAATCCTTCTCTTCTCATCGTTTCGATGAGGACGGAAAGGTGAAGTTCACCACGTCCGGTGACGACGAAAGACTGATCCGTATGGTCGATGTCGAATTTCATGGAAACATCTCTCTGCGATTCTTCATAGAGACGATCCTGAATCTTCTGGGCAGTGAGAAGGGTTCCCTCTTTTCCGCTGAACGGAGAAGAGTTGGCAGCAAATGTCATACGCATGGTCGGTTCGTCGATACGAAGCGGAGGAAGCGGATCAAGATGATCGTTCGGACAGACGGTCTCACCGACCATGATGTCCGGAAGTCCGGAGATACCGCAGATGTCGCCAGCGTCAACGTGGTCGACTTCGACCCTGTCGAGACCCTGATAGGCAAAAAGCTTGGCAACCTTGAATTCCTTGGTGGAACCATCGAGTCTGCAGCAGGTGAGGGAATCGCCTAAGGAGATGGAACCTCTGTCGACTCTTCCGATACCGATTCTTCCGACATACTTGTTGTAGTCAAGAAGGGAAGGCTGGAACTGAAGCGGCTTGCTCTCATCGGCAGCTGGAGCCGGAATGGTCTTGAGGATGGTATCAAACAGCGGATCCATGCCAGGAGCCTGGTCTTCGACCTTGTTGGAATAGGAGGAAGTCATGTTCAGGGCAGAAGTATAGACGACCGGGAATTCGAGCTGATCGTCATCTGCACCGAGATCCATGAAGAGTTCCAGGACTTCATTCAAGGCACGCTCCGGATCGGCACCAGGTCTGTCGACCTTGTTGATGACGACGACGGTCTTGAGGTGATAGGAGATGGCCTGCTTGAGAACGAATCTTGTCTGTGGCATCGGTCCGTCAAAAGCATCGACGAGAAGGCAGACACCATCGACCATGTTCATGATACGCTCGACTTCACCGGAGAAATCGGCGTGCCCTGGAGTGTCGACAATGTTGATCTTGTTTCCTTTGTAGTGGATGGCAGTGGTCTTGGCAAGGATGGTGATTCCTCTTTCATGTTCCAAAGGGTTGGAATCCATGGCTCTCACCATGACCTTTTCGTTGTCACGGAATGTGCCGCTGGTCTTCAGAAGAGCATCGACCAAAGTGGTCTTGCCGTGGTCGACGTGGGCGATGATGGCAACGTTTCTGATTTTATCGTTCATACTGATCTCCTTACACGCGAAAAACGCATTTGAAAAAACTTATTTATTATAATAACTGAAA
>JAJVUU010000068.1 GCA_021621525.1 Caryophanales bacterium | reverse complement strand
TGAATCAGGAATTGTCCCTTCTTTCCGATAAAAATAATAAAAAATACCGACAAGCTTTATATAAGTTGATTTATGGAAAACAATTTTCGTGGACAACAGGTTTCCAAATCAAGCTTGGTTCAGTTCTTTCTTGTAAAGATGGGTTTGAATTGAATGATAATCAACTTGCAATAATAGCCGAAAAGGTCGAGGAATGGCAGGAAATTCATGATGGCGACAATGCTTTTGAGTATTTGAGTTTAGTTGGTTGTTCAGGTCAAATACATAAAATAAAAGAAAAAGTAAAAATAGTTCAGGCAAATCAATATAGGCTGAATATTGAAAAGGCATTTAGTGCAAACGATTTTGACTCATTATGTAGATATGTCCATGATTTATATCCAGCTGAAAAACAAAATTCTCTTGATTTGGATTGTCTTTTTGGGAACGATTTTTTCTTGCCTGATTTGAAAGACGACATCACTCCGGAACAACATGCTTATAGTGTATTGCTATCTCAATTATTGGATAAAGCTGGTTCAGAGAAACTGAAGCAAAAATTTACCGACAAATTGGATGAATTGATGAGTCAAAGCCCGAATAATCAAACATTAAAGCTGAGAGTAAATAATCTTAAAAATCAGATAAAACCACAACCTGCTAATCAATCCCACCCACAATAGGTTGCCAGAGGGAGGCCATGGGAGGACTAGTCGACAAAGCCTATGGTCTCCTGCCTATAGGAAGGATTTCGATATACTTGATCCCGGATTCTACTTCTTGGTTGTTTTTATAAAGAATTATCTTGAGGGTTTTTCCTCAGGATATATCATCATTTCTTTCTTTTCCTGGAAGCCTTCTTCATGGAAGTCTTCTTTTTCTTCTTTTCGGAACTGGCGACAAGAAGAACGATGATGAGGATGATGACCAGAAGCAGGATGACGGCTATGACGATGAGGATGACATAGCTCATCCTGGATGAGAGGCCGAAGATGGAGAAGTTTCCGTTCTCATCGATTTCGATGATGCTTTTCTTCTTGTTGACGGTGAGCTTGATTTGATAGAGAGGAGCTCTCTCCGGGGCCATATTTGCTTTTCTTGCCTGCTTTGTCGAAGGTTCATCAAGGTAGAGGTTGATATAGCAGGTTCCTTCCTTCTTTGGCTTGACAAGACCGGTCAAGGAAATCTCTGCGATATTCGTATCGCTTGTCTCATAGCAGATTCCTTCATTTGGAAGCAGGTTCTTGAAGCTGGTGCCAAGCTGGAAGCTATCTCCTTCTGTAGCAGTGATGTTGTTATCCTTATCGATGGTGACCTTGGAGTTATCGATCTGAACTTTGTCTAACGCCGGGGCAGATAGGATGTCAAAGACGCAGGTATAGGATGTGGTCTTATCGTTTACTGTCTCCTTGAAGGTCAGGCTTGTGCTTCCTTCCTTCTTCAGGGTGACGACGTTCTTGTCTATCGAGAGATAGGAACTGTCATATTCCGTGACATAGTCTGTCTTTCCTTCCAAGTCCAAATCAAGGCTGATCTGGTTTCCGACCCGTCCCTGATAGGTCTTTCCATTGATGCTCTGGAAGATGCTGTCGCTTATGGTATCCGGAGCGAAGACCAGCCTTGCCCATTCCGGATGGTCGACATAGGGGTTCCTGTTGTTCTGGACGTTCTTATAGATCAGGTTGTTGCGGTGATACTCGTATTCGCTGACCGGATCCTTTTCGTTCCATTCAAGCAGGGTCGTCAGGTTATACTGCACCCCATGGAAGGTCACGTTGGAATCATCGCTGTAGCTTCTGTCGTCGGTGAGCTTCAGATAAGGCTCTCCCTGGGTGTTCTGATTCTTCTTCACGCTATAGCGGGTAGCCATGTAGAAGAGACTTCTTGCGATATCACCCTTCCACTCATCCGTCGGTTCGAAGGTTTCGCCTGACGTGTCTAGATATCCGCTCAGTTCCTTGCTTCCATCGGCAAGATAGGCATAGATCTTGGTAGCTGAATCATGGTTGACATCCCCATAGAAGTAGTCGTTATGTCCGGCGCTGTTGGTGTTGTGGTCGGCAGCGATGAGGTGATGAAGATCTGTCGGTGCTCCCTTCTGGAAGGTGTCTTTTCCACTGCTGTCCTTGACCTTGAAGCCGTGGTTCTTTGCCCAGACATGCTCTTTGTCAATCTGGATATAGCTGTTTGGCTTCTTCCTGTTTGTGTAGTCGACATGATCGAGGCTGGTATCCCTGGAATATCCGTTGAGGAAGTTATTGATGGCTTTCTTGGAATCGTTGTTGGCTTCGTCGCTGATATACATGCTATAGAAGTAGGTGTTCTTGCAGCGTGTATCCGTATTTCTTGTGATAAAGGTGAAGGTCTCCGGGGTGACTTCTTCGGAGATCTTCCAGTTCCTGTCGGTGACTTGATACCACTGGCCTACGCCTTTCAGGCCGGAGCCATAGTCAAGATAGTATTTGTCGAGATCCTCGCTCGGACAGGATATCCTGGCATAGAGATATCGTAAAAGTTCATCTCCTTTCCTGTCTGAGATGTCGCCATAGTAGTCATCGACTTCGTCCTTGCTGGAATCGCTGAAGTCAAGAAGCTTGGTGCTGTCATAGTATCTTGTGGCAGCCTTGATGGTGGCTGCCTTGCCTGTCTTGGCAAAGCCTGTTCCTGTCAGGCAAGGAAGAAGGCAGAATAATGTCCATAGGTTTTTCATAGCGTGGATATTCTACAACAAAAGGCCATGCCTTGAAAGGTAAGCACTTCACAAAGCGATTAAAATTGAAATCCTTTCATCAATCCCATACAATGAGATTGCTATGAATGAACTATTGAAAAACCAGAGATTCCTTCTTGTCTTCGATCTTGACGGAACCCTCCTTTCCAGCGAGAAGACCATCCTTCCCAAGACCAAGTCTCTTTTACAGGAACTTGTCTCCTATGGAAACGTCGTATCCATCGCCAGTGGAAGACCAAGCCGTTCCATCTATGAATATTCAAACCAGCTTGGTCTGAAAGGACCCTTCATCGCCTATAATGGTGCTGAGATTGAAAATCCCTATGACTCGGACTTCAAGCCTTTCAGGAAGCCGATTTCCAAGGATGTCATCCTTGATTTCCTAAGTCACTTCGGTGAGGATTCCTTTAAGAACATCATGATCGAGGATGACAAGGTCCAGCTCTATCTCCATGAGAACGAGGAATATGTCAACTTCTTCCATCCGGAGGGAATGATCGTCAAGATCGGTTCCATATTGAAGAACCTTGAGAAGGACATGATGACCTGTGTCATCCAGGTCAAGGATCCTGATAGAAGAGAAGAAATGGTAGGATATGTCAATGATCACTACGAAAACATGTCCATCCGCTTCTGGAGAGACAGCGACTGCTTCGGCGAATTCTATTTCTATGATACCAACAAGGCAACTTCCGTCATGAAGCTGGCCGGGATGTATTCTATCGACAGGGCCCATGTCATCAGCTTTGGCGATGCCTTGAATGATCTTCAGATGATCACTGCGGCAGGAATCTCCTTTGCCATGAAAAACGGCGATCCGGAGCTTAAGAAGGCTGCCACCTTCATCACACCCTATGGCAACGATCATGAGGGAATCTATTACGCGTTGCTGGACCTTTTTAAAATCAAGCCATAAGAAAAGCTGACGTCACCTTTTTAGGCAGACGTCAGCAATTTTTTTAGATTCTATGCAAGATGCATGATGGCCTTAAGCTCGTCAGCCATGGCCTTGGCTTCCTTTGCAGCCGTCACGTCATCCTTGACGATTTCGATGTAGAACTTGACCTTCGGTTCGGTTCCGCTAGGTCTGATGCAGAGGAAGGATTCGTCCTCGAAGTCGAATCTCAGGCAGTTTGTCTTATCGATGTCGGGAAGGTCCATATCCTTGGTCTCATGGTTCTCGAAGTCGATGATCTTCCTGTCAAGATAGTCGAAGAGAACCTTGACCTTCCTTCCGGCAAGGCTGGAGAAGGGACTCTTTCTGATGGCGGAGATTTCTTCGTTCATCTTGTCCAAGGAGCCGGCTCCCTTGAAATAGATGTTGACCTGGGTATCAAAGTAATGCCCTGTCTTCCTGTCAAGATCCTTCAAGGCGATATCGAGGGTCTTACCCTGTCTCAGATAGAATTCACACATGTCGGCGATGGCGACGATGGACTGCAGGGAATCCTTGTCACGGATGAAGTCAGCAAGAAGGTAGCCATAGGATTCCTCATATCCGAAGAGATATTTGTCTCCTTCTTCGACCATCCTGTCAGCCATGTTGCCGATATACTTGAAGCCGGTAGCCGTGGTCCTGACCTTGATGCCATATAGGCTTGCAGCCTTGGCTCCCTGGGAACCGGTGACGAAGGTGTTGCAGATGCAGCCGTTGGAAGGAAGCTGGTTTCTTCTCTGCAAAGTGCCTAGGACATAGTCGATGAGAAGGGCGCCGGTCTGGTTGCCGGTGAAGCGTTCGATCTCACCCTTGGAGTTGACAAAGGCGATACCCATTCTGTCGGCGTCGGGGTCTGTTGCCATGATGATGTTGTAGCCTTCTCCCTTGCCATTGAGCTCCTTGAGATGCTCAAAGGCGCTGAGGTAGGCTTCCTCTGTCTCGGGGTTGGGATTTGGCGTATGGGTGAAATCAGGATCGAAATAATCCTGTCCAGGGACGGTGGAGACGATGTATCCGGCCTTCCTCAAGGCCATCGGACCGACCTTGCAGTCGCATCCGCATTCCGGCGTGAAGACGATCTTGGTGAGCCTGTCTCCGACAAAGACGTCCTTGTATAAGGAGGTGGAGACCTCCTTGCTGACATATTCTTCGTCATAGCTGTCATCGTCATCAAGATAGGTGATGCTTTCAGCTGTTGGATTGGGTGTATAGGTGACAGAGAGTTCATCACTCAGGCTGTCGATTTCCTTGATGAGTCCGTCGATGGTGTCATAGACGGCCTGGCATCCTTCGGAATCATAGACCTTGTAGCCGTTATATTCCTTGGGGTTGTGGGAGGCGGTGATCATGAGTCCGCCGACGCAGTGGAGATGTCTTACGCTGTAGGAGAGTTCCGGAGTCGGATGGGGATCGCGGAAGGTGAACACCCTGAAGCCAAGTTCGCTTAGGACCTTGGCGGCAATGTCGCGGAATTCCTTGGAATAATGTCTGTTGTCAAAGGAGATGGCAAAGCCTCTTTCCTTGCAGGCATCCTTTCCGAAGGTCTTGAGAAGATAATTGGCGACACCGATGGTTGCCCTTCTGACCGTGAGGACGTTGAGTCTTGCACTTCCGGGACCTAAGAGGGCTCTCATGCCAGCGGTTCCGAAATGAAGGTCGCTGGAGAACATCTCCTTCTTGGTATCTTCGTCGGCATTGCGGATATAATCTTTGTCTTCCTGGCTGACCATGTCGCTGTTCAGCCATTCTTCCATTTTCTGTAGGTAATCCATATTTCCTCCTATTGGATACTTCTTTATTATATGCTAAGCGCTTACTTTTCGGGTAGATTATCTTCAAGCAGTTTCCGCTTTCTTTTCTCAAGGAAGGCATCCAGATGTTCCTTGGATTCATCAAGCTCCTTGCATAGGTGCATATAGGAGTCGACAAGGCCTCCTTCCGAAGTATATTTTCCGTATGCCTTGAGAAGAGGCGAGAAGGAGAGGTAGGATCCCAAGGCATTGAGGTCTTTCTCCTTCTTGACCAGGAAGTAGGTGAGATTGTAGATGTCCTTATATTCGACATGGTCATAGATGATGCTCTTGGACTTGGAGAGGTAGTAACCCATCAGGTAGTAGGCATAGGTCATGTCTTTTCTTGAGATATGTTCGATCTCCTTGACTTCCTCGTATTCTTCCTTGTGGCTGTCCTTGTACCTGGTGATGTTCATGTATTCGGTGAGTAGCTCATATCGTAGCAGGCTCAAAAAGGCAGCATCAGGGCTGGGAGAGAAGGAGAGCATGTATCTTCCAAGGTCGGAGAGAGATTCAAACCTTTGATGATGGAAGGAAAATGGAAGGAATGGGTTGAGGACCAGTGCAGCACGGAAAAGCATGACGTCGTCTGGGACGGACTGCAGGCGCAGCTTTTCTATCCTTTCTGCCTTTTGGACATCTTCCCTGGCGATGAAATCGATAAGTTCGTCTGAATGAAGGGCCTGCAAGAACCGGTCATTTCGATAGAAGTCCTTGGCAAGGGAGAAGATGTCGGAATAGGTGATGCCATCAAAAGAGTATTCCATGGTTCCTCCTAGAATGATATGTGCAGGAACATGCCGATCACAAAGAAGACGAAGGTGATGAGGAAGGCGATGCCGGCAAGGGTCTCGAAGATGTAGTTCAAGGAATTCAAGACGATGAACGTCTTCTTTTTCTTGAGTTCCCTGACGTTGAGGACTTCGTTGAAGTCGACATAGGATGTCGATAGCTTCGAGAAGTCACGGATGTCGTTCTTCAGGATGATCTTGTTGTTGATGGCTCCGCAGATGTAGTCATAGAGCTTTTCCTGTTGCTGCTGGATGTCCTGATAGACGCTTCCGGAGTTTTTTCTCAGAAATCTTCTTGCGTAGTTGTATGGTTCGGATATCTTCGATCTGTAGGTGTGGAAAAGGACGAAGAAGAAATCAAACAGGAAGAGGAAGATGGGGAAAAGATAGGAGGCATAGGTCATGACTTTGTTGTATTTGGGATTGAAGAAGCACTCCCAATAGGGATTGAGCGGATATAGGAGGGTGAAGAGGAAGAAGAAGTTCCACAGGAAGAACATACATCCGTCGAAGATGGAACGGACAAGTTCCTTTCCGTTGGATTCCTTGGCAAACGCTCTCTTGTTGATGATGCGGATGGATTCGTTGACAATCTCATCCATGTCGGCCTTGTAATGTTCCGTCTTGTCCCAGATGATCTCTTTCTTCCTGTCCATGGAGATGGTCTGGTCCTGGATGAGTTCATTGATGGAGTATGGTGTGTTCTCATATTCGACGATGAGGTCACCGATAGAGGATACCTGTCCGACATAGTTCGGATCCAAGGAGAGGGGGTTGAGATAGAACTCCGGGAAGGAATGGAGGGCAAGATAGTTCAGTTGGGTCTCCAGGACAAAGGCTTCCTCAAGGCTGGTAGGCTCCATGACGAGACTTTCAAACTGGCTGACGATGGTCTTGGCATCGTTTGAGAGATGCTTCCTTGCCTCCAATACGTTGTAGGAGAGAACCTGGTATGCCTTGCTTTCCATGTAGGTCTTCCTATATTGATAGGCATAGGAGGAGGCATCCCATCCTCCTTTTTCCGCCAGCAGGTAGAATTTCAATGTGTTTTCCATACTCTATGCCTGTATCGGATGAATCCATGTGAACAGAAAAGAGAGGAAGCCGTCCCTGAAAGGAAGGATTTCCCTGACTTCGACAAGGAAGATGGCTAGCGCCATATAGGTAGATAAAAAGAAGAGAAGGGACAAGGTGACCTTGGCAATCCTTCTTGAGGGCTTCTTGATGGATGGGTTGCTGCCGATGAAGAAGAACTTCATCCCGAGATAGCTAAGGAGATAGAGAAGACCATAGAAGAAGAGCAAAGTGAGCCAGAAAGAGAGGTGATAGATTTCCTTTTGGCTGAGCTGGCTTCTCTCTATCAATGGCTTAAACATGCCATAGAAGGCTTTTCCGATATCATCTTCGATGTCGATCTGGGAGATCAGGACATCGAAAAGGCAAATGAAAAAGATGACGCCGAAGGCCACTAGGGAACAGGCGGAATAGTATTTCAGCCTGTTCTGCGGGAGGAAGATGGCCGGTATCAGGAATAGGGGGATGAGGATGAGAAGCAGCAAGGAAAGGCTCATGCTCAGTGAATCTTGGCGATGGAAGAAAGGATCTTCTGCTCCTTTTCAGGAAGCGGAGAAGTGAATTCCTTGCCGGAAAGATAGGAGAGCTTCCCATCCAATTCCTTGAACTTGAAGTAGGATGCGTGAAGAAACTGGTTCTTGAGTCCGAACATGCGTTCGAAGACCTCATTGACCTGGAAATCTCCGTATTTGGCATCTCCGACGATTGGATGGCCGATGGCGGCAAAATGGACACGGAGCTGATGTGTCCTTCCTGTCATCAGTTCGGCTTCGACAAGAGAGTATCCGAAGGGATAGTTGGCAATCCTGTGGTACAAGGTCAGTGCCGGCTTTCCTCCCTTGGATTCGGGGACGACCTTGACCATCTTCTTTTCACTGTCTTTTAAAAGGGCATAGTCGATTTTTCCGTTCTCGGATAGGTTCCCTCGGATAAGGAGGGTGTATTTCTTTTCGATTCTATCCCTGGTGCGGAAGAGCTCGAGAAGCTGCTGAAGCGTAGGAAGGTTCTTTCCGAAGATGACGATGCCCGAGGTATTTCTGTCAAGTCTGTGGGCAGGAGAGGGAATGAAGCCATCCAGGGCATTGGGATCCCATTCTCTCTTTTCCTTGAGGTAGTTCAAGACCATGTTCTGGAGGGTGATTCTCTTTTCTCCTTCGTCTCCGTGGACAAGAAGACCCTTGGGCTTGTTGATGACAAGGATGTTGTCATCTTCATAGAGGATTTCAAAGTCAGCCTTGACCGGTCTTAAGAGAGCTTCCTTGTGGAACTGTTCAAGGAGAGCTTCCTTGAGATAGATGTCGACTTCATCTCCTTTTTTGGTGATATAGTCGATGCTGGCCTTCTTTCCGTTGACCTTGACATCCTTCTGACGGAACATCTTATAGATGAAGGATATCGGAGCATCGCGAAGCATCCGTTTCAAAAATTTGTCGATACGCTGATTAGCGTCGTTTTCAGTGATAATGTATTTCATGGCTTCAATTATACACGATACCAGGAAAAACTTGGAACGTTTCTTCGATTTTTCTTGACAATGAAATCTTTTCCGATAAAATATCTATTGCTACTTCTTTCAGGGAAGCAAAGCAATATTTGGAGCGATACTCAAGAGGCTGAAGAGGTGGGCTTGGAAAGCTCATAGACGGGCAAAACCGTGCGAGAGTTCAAATCTCTCTCGCTCCGCCATCGAAAATCATCAAGGACATCTTTGCTGGATGCCCTTTTTTGATTTAGA
>JAJVUU010000118.1 GCA_021621525.1 Caryophanales bacterium | reverse complement strand
CTTTTCCTCCGGAAGCACCGTGCTGGGCGAAATCGCACATTCCCTGTCCGGGAAGTGCAGCCTGAAGAAAGGAATAGAACGTCTTTCCAGGCATCTTGCGGAAGAGTTCCCGAAAGGTTGGGAAAAGAACTACAGGCATCTCATTTCCCGGATCATGCCACAAAAGAGGCTGATATTCTGTGTCGATGACAGCGACATTGCCAAGATATACGGAAAGAAATTTCAGGACCTTGGAACGGTCAGGGATGCATCTTCTCCCGACAAGAAGCTGGTGAAGGGATACCATGTGACGAGCATTGTAGGGCTGTCCGAAAGCGGAAGACAGCCCGTGCCGGTCTTTGACAGGGTACATTCCAGCGTATCGGACGGATACACATCAGCCAATGACATCACGTTTGCAGGAATAAAGTACTGCTGTGCCGGATTGGCCGACTATACGTCCACCTTTACTTCGACAGAGGATACGACAGCGTGAAATTTTTCAACGAGATTGAAAAGTTGCATCAGTATTTTCTTATCCGTGAAACGTCGAAAAGAAATGTAATTGAAAAAGGCAAAGCAATAAACATATTCGAATATGCGAAAAGATACAAAGGGAAGATAGCAACTAAAATAAGGATAAAAGGTATGGAGTTTGATGCAAAGCTGACGGTAAAGCTTGTAAAGATTGGCAGCGTGAAGAGAAGGCTATGGCTTATAATCTGCTGGACTGACAGTGACTTAGAGGAGCCCCTAAAGATTTTCTTCACCAACGCAGTCCTTGATTCGAAGGAAAGCGTCCTCGAATGGTCAAGACGCTATGGTGAGAGATGGAAGATAGAAGAATTCTTCCGTTTCAAGAAGACACAGATGGGAATGGAGAACTTCCGTGTAAGGAGCCTTGTATCCATAAACAACCTGCTCATGATACAGGACTTCTGCGTATATTTCCTGGCAAGCCTCATCGAAAGGAACCAGTGTGAGTTCCATGAAGCGATGCGGATGGCAAAGGATTATGGAATTGAATCGATAGTGAAATACTACCGCTTGGAAAATGGACTGAGACATCTCCTCCACCGCAGCAAGAAGCAGGTTTTCGAATGTGGGAGAAGGAAACGGGAAAAGCAGATAAGCCTGGAAAGGGAATTCAAAAAGCCATGCCGGATTGATGGTCAAAATGGAAAAATGGGGAAACTCATATTTTTTAACGACTTGCAACTTACACTTTGTTGTATTAGAATAATAGCAAGAAGCAACCGCCTAGGGCTTGAAGCCCCCTTAGCAGAGATTCGCTAGGTCTCTACTAATCGAATAACAGCGAGATCGGCTTGCTTCTTATTTTTTATTGTTGTCGTTGTCCTCATTGTGATTGCGAGGATTGCGGACAATAAGAATAAGAAGCACTACTAGAAGGATGAATGCAAGAAGTCCGAGGAGATCTTTTAAGGTTTCCATGCGCTTTCCCCCTTTCTCCCAACGTTACACACGCGGGCAGTGTGGGGGCTTGTTATCCTTCAGCGATTGCTCTTTTCCCTCCAGGGATCATACGGCCTTCCCCTGAAGGTACTATTATTTTAAGTCTGATGTTATCATAATATCAACTATTAG
>JAJVUU010000067.1 GCA_021621525.1 Caryophanales bacterium | reverse complement strand
GATATATTTAGCATATGAATTGAGTTTGCTCACAATTTAAGTTATGATTTGTGAGCAATAAGAAAGGATTGTGAGAAAGATGCGCAAAGAATTTGATTACTCAAAACTGGCTGATAGAACCTTCGACAGGGAAACCGTCAATTACATCGGCCTGATACATGAATACAAGGGAAGGCAGGAGCTTTATCTGGAACAGAAGCCAGGGGAGCTCGACAAGCTCATCGAACTTTCCAAAATCCAAAGCACAGAATCCAGCAACGAAATCGAAGGAATCGTCACGACCAACCAGAGATTGGCCCAGCTGATGAATGAGAAAACGACACCGAAGAACCGCAGCGAGAAAGAAATCAAAGGCTATCGTAACGTCCTTGACATCATTCATGATAATTTCGATTATATCACCGTTACCCCCGGCATGATCCTTCAGCTTCATAAGGAGTTATATAAATTCTCCGATGAGCGTTTCGGAGGCAAGTTCAAGGATTCCCGCAACGACATCGATGCCATAACCAAAGAAGGGACGAAGATTGTTCTATTCCGGCCGCTAGAGCCTTTTGAGACGCCAGAGGCGGTAGAAAGGCTTTGCGAGGAATACGGCAAGGCAATCAACAAGTACCGCATCGATCCCCTCATTGTCATCCCGGTCTTCATCCATGACTTCCTCTGCATCCATCCCTTCAACGATGGAAACGGAAGGATGTCAAGACTTCTCACGACACTCCTTCTCTATAAGAATGGATACGAGGTCGGGAAATACATCTCCCTGGAAAAGAAGATACAAGTCACCAAAAGCGATTATTACGATGCCTTGAAGGAAAGTTCCCATGGCTGGATAGACGATAAGAACGATGACACTCCTTTCATAAAATATTTACTCGGGACCATTTTGGCCGCCTATCGTGATTTCGAGGACAGGGTCAACGTCGTCGGAAAGAAGATGTCCGCCAGAGAGATGGTCGAGAAGGCAGTGAATTCCAGAATCGGGAAGTTTACCAAAACCGAAATCGCAGAGCTATGTCCGGAAATCAGCAAAGGCTCTGTCGAGCAGACTCTCAAAAAGCTTTGCGATGAGGGTAAGATAAAGAAGGAAGGCGTCTCAAAGGCGACTTTCTACCACATAGTTTGATGATCAACTTAGGACACTTACATTCTTAGCAAGTGCCTTTTTTCTCACAATTCATTAGTTTGCTCGTAATTTTTCTGCTATTTTTTGAGAAACATATTCACTTTTGCATGTCTTTCATTCCAAAAAACTATGATGGATACCATATCTTTTCGATACGTCCTCTTTAGCCTTGGCGAACATGCCCTCATTTATAAGACCAGCCTGAGAAAATCTTCACGAACATGCGGATTTCCATGATGTAATCCAATGCCTTCCCCTACTTACTTTTCGTCCTTACATACTTATTGTAGCTATCATCATCAAATTGCGAAAGTAAAAGCTTTCCCAAAAAAAGGACTATAGAGACATCTATGGTGCCTCCTGCTTCTTAGGCCTGCCACGCTTCTTCTTTTCTTTCGGTTCGGGTCCCTTCAACTTATACATTTTCTCAAGGGCACATTTGTCGGCATCCGAAAGCACCCATTAGCTGCCCTTCTTTATCTTCAAAATCGGAAAAGAAAATTGATACAGATAAAATGAATCAACATACTTTTAAAATGGTAGTCGTAGGAAGAACAGGCTACGCATACAGAAGAGAAAACTTTGTAGGTTACCTTTCTTCTCTGAAATAAGATAAGCCGAGAGATGAAGGCGGCTGAACACTTCTCTTTCCGACGATGCTGGTGACGATGAGGACCAGGACGGTGATGACATACGGGATGAGATTGAGTGTCTTCATCATCAGGAAGGTGATGCCGGTGATAGCATTGGGAAGAATAAAGAGGAAACCAAAGACCAGAGAACCTAAGATAGCCAAAGTCGGCTTCCAGACACAGAAGATGACAAGAGCGATGGCAAGCCAACCGAAAGCCTGGATGGTAGATGAATTCTCCCAGCTTCCACCGACGAAGTCCATGACATAGGAAAGTCCGCCAAGACCGGAGATGACACTTCCCAGAAGAATGGCAGCATATTTATACTTCGTGACATTGATACCGACGGCATCGGCAGTGGCAGGATTCTCACCGATGGCACGCAAAGATAATCCGACCCTCGTCTTCTTCAAAACGATGGCTGCCACGACAGCGATGACGATGGCAAGATAGATGATGATGCCATATCCTAAGAAGATCTGAAGCACGCTGATGCCGGCATTCTCGGCAAGAGCGGGGTTGCTCTTCAAGATTACATCATCAAAGATGTTGAGACGAAGGATCTTGCTGGCATAGGATAAATAAGTCTTGTCGATGATGGTCATGAAGTAATCAGCGCATCCTGCACCGAAGGTGGTCAAAGCAAGACCCGTGACGTTCTGATTGCAACGGAATGTGACCGTAAGAAGCGCATAGATGAGACCGGCAATCAAGGACATCAAGGCACTGAAGAGAACAGACATGAAGACGACACCGATCCATGGTGCACTCATCGGGTCGGCACTATATCCGCTCATGAAGATGGAAGCACCAAGACATCCACCGAAGGTGCCAAAGCACATGACACCGGGGATACCTAAATTCAGGTGTCCGCTCTTCTCCATGAGAATCTCACCCGTGCATCCGAAGAGAAAGACAGAGCCGATGGTGATGGCACTGACCAAAAGAGAAATGAACATGCTCATTTTACTTTCCCTCCCCTTGAGAAGAGACATCCAGTCCAGCAACAAGCGTCTTCTTCATCTGACTGGCAATCTTCTTCATATGTTTTTCCTTGTTCTTTGAAAATACAACCTGATAGGAAACAAAGAATTCGGCAGCGATGATGAAGAAGTAGATAAGACCGATGACGATATTGGTGATGGAATCATTGGTGATACTACAGGCCGTCTGGACCTGAGCCATACCTCGGTTCAGGAAGGTGACAAGGAAGGATGTACCAATCATGACAAACGGATTGAATTTGGCAAGCCAGGCAACCATGATGGCCGTGAATCCCATGTTCTTGGCCGTGTCCGCTGTGATGGTATGGTCGATGCTTCCTGCAAGAAGAAGGCCGACGACACCGCATAATGCACCGCTTAGACAGACAGTTCTCAAAACAACCTTCTTGACGTTGATGCCGATGTATCTGGCTGTATTTTGGGATTCACCAACAACCTCAAGTTCATAGCCATGCTTGCTGAAGCGGAGATATACGAAGATGAGAGCCAGCATGACGATAGCCGTGATAAGAGAGATCATCCAGGAATCCCCGGGAATGTTTCCCTTGTCAAGAGGATTGAGGACACCTGATCCCGTCGTGACGACAGCACTGATGAAGACAGCGACAAGACCTGTTGCAATATAGTTCATCATCAGGGTGAACAGAGACTCATTCGTATTGAAGAAGGCTTTGAAGATACCTGGGATGAGAGCCCAGATGGCACCTGAGAGGATGCTGACAGGAATCATGATGAGAATGATGGCATAATCCGGAAGTCCGGCGTTGCCTAAAAAGAACATACATACGATGCACATCAAGGCACTGATCAATATCTGCCCGTTGCCTCCTAGGTTCCAGAACTTCATCTTGAAAGCCGGAATCAAGGCAAGACCGACGCAAAGAAGCAAGGAGAAGTCACGCACGGAATTGAGAATCCTTCTTTTTGTTCCAAAGACACCTTTGAAAAGTTCCGTGATGACGACACCGGGATTGGCCTTGGCAAAAATAAAGAGAATCAGGATGGAAGCAAGGAATCCAAGGATGATGGCTCCGCCACGGATGAGCCATTTCTGCCACCATACAAGGTTTGTCCTCTTGGTCAGATGGAAGAGCGGCTGTTTCTTCTGATGCTGTTTTTCAGTCATTCTTTCTTTCCTCCGTTTCCTTGGTCATCAACATGCCGATTTCGGCCTTGGTTGTCTTTCTGGCATCGACGACGCCTGTGACCTTACCGCTTCCTAGTACGACGATTCTGTCACACAGAGCAATCAATACATCGAGGTCTTCACCGACATAGATGACTGATACACCCTTCTTTTTCTGTTCATTGAGAAGATTGTAGATTGTATAGGAAGAATTGATATCCAAGCCTCTGACAGGATAAGCGACCATGAGGACCTTCGGAGAAGCGGCAATCTCTCTTCCGACAAGAACCTTTTGGACATTTCCGCCGGAGAGCTTCCTGACGGAGGTATAGACACTCGGCGTACTGACTTCAAGCTCACGGACAATATCGTCGGCAAGAGCCTTCGGCTTCTCGCGGTTGACGAAGAAATGGTTCTTTCCTTTTCTATAGGATCGAAGCATCATATTGTCGACAAGGTCCATGTTTCCGACCAAACCCATGCCAAGTCGGTCTTCCGGAACGAAGGAAAGCCGGACACCGAGTTCACGGATCTGGGCCGGCGTCCTGTCTCTCAGATTGACGACTTCATCATTCTTGGGGTTGATATAAGTGATGGTTCCGTTATCGTCCTTGACAAGTCCGGCAATGGATTCCAGAATTTCCTTCTGACCGGATCCGGAAATACCGGCAATGCCAAGGATTTCGCCGCTTCTTGCCGTAAAGGAAACGTCATGAAGGACCTGGACACCCTCTTCATTCCTGCAGTTGAGGTTCTCGACGATCAACCTATCCTTCGGATTGACGACATCGGAACGTTCGATGTTCAGTTCCACCTTCTTGCCAACCATCATCTCGGTAAGCTGGTTCTCATCAGTCTTTGCAGTATCGACGGAACCAATGCATTCACCTTTTCTTAGGACGGCAACCCTATCAGAGATTTCCATGACCTCATTCAGCTTATGCGTGATGATGATGATGGACTTTCCGTCCTTCTTCATATTTCTCATGACGGAGAAAAGGTGTTCAGTCTCCACCGGAGTCAGGACTGCCGTAGGCTCATCCAAAACAAGGACATCAGCACCACGGTAAAGAACCTTGATGATCTCAAGGGTCTGCTTCTCGGAAACAGCCATGTCATAGACCTTCTTGTCAAGATCCAGCTTGAAACCATATCTGTCACAGATTTCCTTGACAGCCTTCCTGGCATACTTCTTGGAAGCCTTGTTGACTGCCTTCTCTTCTTTTTTCATAAACATCCTCTGGAAGACATTCTGTTCCGGTTTGATTCCGAGAATGACATTCTCCAGGGCTGTGAAGACATCGATCAGCTTGAAATGCTGATGAACCATGCCGATTTTATATTTATAGGCATCCTTCGGGGAACGGATGACGGCCGGTTTGCCATCGACATAGATGGTTCCATAATCCGGAAAATAGATGCCGGAAAGCATATTCATCAAAGTGGTCTTTCCGCTTCCGTTCTCGCCCAGAAGGGAGAGAATCTCGCCGCGATAGACACTCATGTTGACGTCTTTGTTGGCAACGACAGGGCCGAAGACCTTGCCGATGTTTTCGAAGCGAATCATTTCTTGCATGGTTTGTTCCATATCATTCTCCTATAAACCGGAAAAACCAAGAGGGATTACTCCCCCCTGGTTTCTCTGAAAAACGACTGATTTTTTAGAACTTGCTGTTAAGCAGGGTGATGCCGTCGATCTTGACATCAAAGTAAGGAGCAGAACGGAACTTGCTTTCAGCAAAGTAGGAAACACCATTTTCAGTGACGATGGCTTCCTGCTCGGCAGTGTTGTCACCATTCATGTCAACCTTGTAGGTGGTAAGAGGAGCGTTGTTGACAGTGAACTTGGAAGTATCGAAGACCTTCAAGGAACCATCCTTGATATTCTTGGCAACACTTTCAAGAGTGGTCTTGGCACCGGAAGTAGCGGCCCTGGTACCAAGAGTAGCAAGGGCGACGGAACCATCGGCAGAGGTGGTAGCAGAATCCCAGATGTTATTTCCGAGTTCGCCGGTCCAGTCAGAATCGATGGCCTTGCCAGCCTTGACCTGCTGGAGAGCATATCTGAAGTAAGGTTCCCAGTTGACTCTGGAAGAGACAACATAGGTATTCGGGCATCTGCTTTCGGTGGAACCATTGTAGGAAACATTCGGAACACCGGCAGTCTCACAGGCAGTCGGAGCACCCCAGGAGTCGGCGTGCTGGGAAATAAGAGCACACTTCTGAGTTTTGATCAGGGTCTCGGCAGCCGTCTTTTCGGCAGCCTCATCATACCAGGAACCAGTGAACTGGACATCCATGGTGACATCGCTGACGATGGACTTGACACCGAGATAGAAGGAAGTATAACCGGAGATGACTTCGGCATAGGTATAGGCGCCGACATAACCGATCTTGTGCGGAGTGCTGGCAGAAGCATCGATCATAGCCTTGAGCTTGAGACCGGCAGCAACACCGGCAAGGTATCTTCCTTCATAGATGGAAGCAAAGGCGTTGTGGAAGTTGGAGACATTGGAATAATGGGCTGTAGTACCAGTGGCATGGGAGAACTGGACATTGCTGAATTCCCTGGCAGCCTTCAGGATATGAGCCTCATGGCCAAAGGAGTCTGCAAAGACGAATTTGCAGCCGGCATCAGCCAATTCGGCGGCAGCGTCATAAGCGGCAGTGGTTTCTGGAATATTGGTCTTGATGACCGGGGTGACGCCTTCGGCCTCGCAGGCAGCGTTGAAAGCATCGATGAAGTTCTTGTCATAAGTGGAGTCGGAGGTGTGGAGAGCAACAAGACCGGCCTTCATCGAGGTACCATTGCCAGATTCTTTATCAGATTCTTTGTCAGAGGAAGTATTGCCGGAGCAGGAGGCTAAGGCAACAAGCATCAAACCAGAAACGGCTAAGCACTTAAGACCTTTTTTCATTTTTAAAAAATCTCCTTTAAAGGTTTGTAGTGAAGAACCTTCACTACCCTGAAAGGAGATCGTTCAATACGATGACTAAAAATAAATCTTATTTTGAAATAAAAAAGGTGAAGTTAAGATTCATTCGTAGTGCTGGCTTTACGGGCCACAGCGTAGAGACTTCCCACCAATCTGGGTAATTATACGAATAGTCGCTTCAACTACACGAAAATGATACTTGGTAAGAGAAGAAAAAACCACAACTTTTTTATGAAAGCGCTTCTTAACCTAATTCTGCATCACATGAAAAATACAATTCGATGGTAATTCCGCCTTGAACGGCACACAGTCGATAGAATTGTTAGTGATTACACTATTCTCCATTATTCGAAAAAATTCAAAAAGGAAAAAATACGAAATTCAATAGTATCTAGAGCATCATTGAGTTCTCTTTTAATACAAAGTATATTCGTCGACACCATGAAAAAACAAGTCAATCACTGAACTCGTTTGATAACTAAAGCATCCTCAACTATTGTCTTCATTATTATTAACAATTCAAAAAATATTACCGAAAATGTTGTTAGTCGCGATTATCAGCTTACTTTATTGAAGTTAGTAAATGCCCATCTCTTATTTGTCGAATCATAATTCATTGCAACTGAATCATACTTGGGCGAAGCAGCAACCAACGGAGAATTATTATTCGAGCAAAACTTTCTAAGACTGGCATTAACAGAAGTATAAGTCGTACCTGAAGCAATACTATCCAAAACGGGAACAAATACACCTTTGTAGAAAATATAGTATTTATCATTCGTTTTGATTATTTGATTGGCAATCACAGAATTGACAAGCGTAGGAATCACAGTATAGTCGGTCAGCGCATTTTGATTTTCCGGATCACTGCCGCCAATCAAATAATCATTAGGTGTCCATAAGAAATACGTCTGGTCTCCAGCAGTAAGCAAGTGAGTATCATCATCGAGGACACCTTTGATATTCAAATTGTTGTCTTTGATATATGCTTTGCCGTTCGAAATCAAAGGGAGAGCATTGAAAGAGGTAATCATATTAACACTGGATACGTATGTGCTATGAGAACTACTGAACCACCAACTACCCGCCTGCGAACCTTTCACATCATACGTTTGAACATAAGAAGAAGTGACCAGCTTATTGATTGCTTGCTTAGAGATCGATATCGGTCCTGAAATCAAATATTTATATGAATTATCTGGCATGTTCTCTATCGTCACATTGCCCATGATCATATGATTGGAGGACTTTGTAAACTTCCAATAGGCCGATTCAGCATTCAAACCATGTCCATGATGATTAAGGTTATCATAATCATAGCTATAGAATGACCGATCATAAGCCATCAGGCTTCCTCTATTTCTTGTCTTTTCGCCTTTAATATAAACTTCAACATTAACATTAACTATTGGACCCAAGTCTAATTTAACTTTAATTGAAACATCCTTATAATCCACTTCTTCTCCAGGATTGAATACTAAGGTCGAATTCTTCATCGTCACTAATGAAGAACCAGGTAATAACAATTATTTTGCTTTTTAAGATTAGAGAATAATTGTCAAAAAGGGGATGTTGAACAATGTGTTGAAAAATGGAATTTTCTTGAAATTCAAAAAGCACTAATTGCTTAATCCTTTTCATCCTAAACGGTGCATTAATTTTCAAAAATTTCATCATCAACAATAATACGGACCCACCAACAGGATGATTTATATTAAGAAGATAATTTTCTAGTTTAGATTTTGACAAATCATAACTTAATTCGTTCTTGTCAAATTCTTTTCGGTTATATTCATCTTTTCCCTCGAGTTCCTTTACTTTATCCTCATATTCATAATTTTCAAACGACAGCTGACCAGATCCAGAAGTACCAAAGAAAAGTCCTGTTTTCTTATATCTTCCCACTATATTCAGTGATGCGGAAAAACGATTTCTATGAAAAGACACTTCAGACAGAAACCAATATGAATGCAGCTTATTACCTCAACTCCTTATCTTCCTTGTTTGCATTCTGTGCGAAATTTTCCCTAATAGCAACAGTCATTGCAATCGGTTCTTATTCTATCTTCCTTATCATGGATAATAGATATAAAATCGGTGTACTGAAAGCAATCGGGTACAAAGGAAACAGTCTTTCCGTCTATTTCTTCATCCGCCTATTATTGTTCTTGGCCGCAACTGCAATTCTTTATCTTCTTTTCAGCCAAATATTCAACGCTGTCATCAACAGACTGCTTACAAAAGCGATCTATAGCACAACGAATTCCCAATATTCTCAACCTTTGTTCTACTTCCTCTATTTCATACCGAAAGACTTCGCTTTCGGATTAATAGCAGTCATTCTCCTTGCAGCATTGTTTGAATTAGGTTATCTTTATATCCTAAGAAAGAACAAAGTCAGCACTATTTTGAGGCATAAAGACTGAGTTTTCATCAAAAGGTGTTGCACTTGATATGAAAACCAATCCTATTTTGAATTCCATATTATTAATTCCGAATCCTCTATAATTCTGTAATGTAAGCGTAAAATAACCGGACGTCATGGAAAAAGACCGGCTTTCATGCCACAAT
>JAJVUU010000066.1 GCA_021621525.1 Caryophanales bacterium | reverse complement strand
ATCAATGAATTTAGTAATAGTATTAATTTAGTACTAAAACAATACTATTACTACAATTACCAAAAATGTTTGAAGCCCATATAATTTAGTAAATTTTTAGTACTATAATCCTACTATTTCTCGAGTATCAACCTGGCGACGATCTCGGCTGCCCTGTCGCTTGCCTTTTTCAGATTCCTTTCATACTCTTCCTTGTTGGAATCATCGCTCGTCGTATCATCGCTGATACTCCGGATGATGAGGAAAGGAATCTTTGCCATGTAGCTGACCTGGGCGACGGCTGCCGACTCCATGTCCATAGCAAGGGGATCATCAAAGTCAGCATAGACATTACTATTGAGGTTATCCTTCGTGATGAAGGAATCACCGGATAGGATCAATCCTTTCATGGCGTCTTCCTTGCCGATGAAAAGTGCCTTGCTTACCAGTTGACTGTCACATGGAAAGTACAAGGGCATCTGGCACATCTGGCCGATATGGTATCCGAAGGCTCTCACGTCGACATCATGGTAGCAAACCTTGTCGGCGATGAGGGTCTTGAAGGGAACCAGCCTTTTGGATATGCTTCCTGCCACTCCCACGTTGATAAGGGTATCCACCTTATGGGTAGCCAAAAAGACACCAAGCCGATAGGCCATGGAGACCTTACCGATTCCACCGATCATGGTATAGAGGGTGAAGCCATCCTTTTTGACATAAAAGATATCATCTCCCTTGTCTTCGACACCATCAAAATAAGAAAGAAGAGCATCCATCTCTTCCTTCATGGCAGTGACGACTAGGTAGTTTCTCATATCGTGGTCATCTGGGAAGATGGCTTCTTCCTCTTGCGATAGACAGGCTCTTCGGTGACTTTCACGGTCTTGTGAGGACATTCTTCATAGAGGGCATCCATATCGACTCTCTTTCTTTCGTCCTTGGTAAAGAGATGAACGACGACATCCTTGGCATCGATGAGAATCCAGTTGGAATCATTCTTTCCTTCGGTGTGGTCGATATCCTTGAAGTTGTCATAGAGGGAATCCTTGGCTGTCTGGACAAGGGCTCTCAGACGTCTGTCGTTGCTTGCCGAGGCAAGGATGAAATAAGAGACATAGGGAGTCCTTTCCCTGACGTCATAGACGACGACATCCTCTCCATAGTTCCAGCTGAGATCGGATGCGATGTGAAGAGCTCTCTGGGAAGTGATCCTTCCCTTGTCTTCCAGTTTCTTTGTTTTGTTTGTATTACTTGTTTTCAGCATTGTTTTCTTCTCCTAGATATTCCTGGTACATCTCCTTGGAAAGGTAATGTTCCATGTATGGTATGTTCTTCTTTTTGAAATAAGCGACCTGCTCCTTCAGGGTGACTACAAAGCCGGTCTGGATATCCTGATAGCAGGCTAACCTTCCTTTTCTGGTTTCAAACGGTCTTGTCGGCTCGTCCTTGTCTGCCGCATAGATGATTTTCTCAAGCACATCCATGTCCTTCTTTCCTGTGCAGTGATACATGATGGCGTTCAGGACATCTTCATCCTTGACATGGAATTTCTCTTTGGCCAGATAGCGTGAGACAAACTGATGATAGGCAAATTCCGGACAGGGCAGGAATTGCGAAAAATAGGTTTCGACGATCTTCTTCTGCTCTTCCAGTGGTAGGTCTTTGCCAGAGTCATGGAAGATGCCAGCCTGGAATGCCAGATATGGTTTGCTTGACTGGTTCCTGCTTGCAATCTTATAGGCAGTTTTGGCAACCGAGACGCTATGAAGGTATCGGTGTTCCTTCATCAGGGAAGCGACTTCCTTGCAGAAATATAGGCGGTTATCGGCGATATCATAAAGGACACACTCCGTCGTAGATAAGTCACTTCCGCTTCTTAACAGGCTGTTATCAAAATCGGTCAGCGGGATATCAAGATAGTCCATCTTGGGGTAGAGGTGTTCCTCTCTGTTGGGAAGAAGGACAAGATGAGACAGCTTTGATATCTTCTCAAATTGCTCTTCCTTTTCAAGCTGAGGGAATTTCTCTTCTCCTGAGACAAGATAGATCTTTCCTTGCTTCCTGTTTTGAAGAAGGAGGATCTCCTGATAGAGCGGCTTATGCTGGCCATCGATGAAATAGAAGCCGTTTCTTTGGATTCCATAATCCCGGATCCCTTTTCTAAGCAAGCCCTTGCGGACTATGAAAGGGACGTCATCCACAGGAAGGAAAAAGCAGAATTCCTTGATTTTCAGCCTCGTGATGATAGAAAGAGTCAAGGACAGGTGGGTGAGGTTGACTGGAGAAAACTTACCATAGAAGACGGCGATGTTGTTCATTTAGAGACGCACTCCGCCTTCCTCGATGGTGACAAGGACGCCATCAGGTGCATAGACATCGATCTCCTGGTTTTCGCCGATGAAGTCGATGAAGCCAAGCCCATAGATGCGGATTCTGTTGCTCACACCCTTGATGGCCGTCAGAGAGGTCTTCTTCAGGGCATGGATGGTGCCAAAGCGTTGGCTTCTTGTCTCCAATGAACCATTTTTGGCCAGTGTCTCAAAGAGGTCATCGGCCTTGTTGATCTTGGCTCTCTGCAAAGAGAGATCGTTGGACTTGTAGAAGGTGAAGTTGGTCTTGTCACCCTTGACAAAGTCAAACCTGGCGATATTGCTGAACAGGAAGGACTGACCTTCCTTGCAGCTATAGGTCTCGGGACGGACCTCGTTTCTCGGAAGCACGTATTTGACGATTTTTCCTTCGATCTTGGAAACGATGCTCTTGGCATTGTTGATGCCAGGAGTGTCATACATGGAGCTGTTCTCATCCAAAGGGATGCTGATGACATCCAGGGTCGTTCCCGGATAAGGAGAGGTCGTGATGACCCTGTCGGTATCGTTGTTGTAGGAATTCAAGAGGGCATTGATGAGGGAGGATTTGCCGACCTGGTAGGCACCGATGAAATAGACATCCTTGCCTGCACGATATTGGTTGATCTTGCTTAGCAATGTGTCGATGTTGCTGCTTCTTGAGGCAGAGCTCGAGGTGACGATGACTTCCAGAGGATGGATGTTCTCCTTCTCCAGAAGCTCTTTGGTCTTGGCGATGAGGTAGGTGTCATCAAAGGACTTGGGAAGAAGGTCTCTCTTGTTGATGACGGCCAAAGCCTTGGATGGGAAATACTCGCCTACGCCATCGAGGAGGGAAACGTTGAGGGAAAAGGCGTTGAAGACATATACGGCCAAGGCATCGTCCTGCCTTGCCGAGTCTAGGATCGTTGCATAATCCACGGATATGTCACCCTGGTCCTTGTATTGGGAGTAATGGCGAAGCTTATAGCATCTTTCGCACAGGGTCTCCTCCTCGGAAGCGAATTTCTCCTTTGGCACATAACCGACCTCGTTCGGGTCATCGCATTGAAGGATGGCACCGCACCCGTAACATCTGCGGACGCGGATTTCGGCAGTGAGTCCACTGGCCTTGGTTTTCTTGAAGAACATAGCGAATCTCCTTTCTTACTCGGCTGATTGTCCGAGTCGGCCCTGTCTGAGCCATTTTTTCCTGATCCTGATATCATATCGTCTTACGAACCTGGTGAAGAACTGATCTTTACTCGAAAGAGGCTCTGTCAACAGAAGCCTGCCCTTCAGTTTGCTTACATAGATGCGGTCGGTGAAGAGCTGGTCTCCGACAAAAAGACAGTCCTTTACTTCATAGCCTTCCTTTTTCAGAAACCGGGCAATCCTTGCCTTGAAGTATTTGCGGGCATCATGAAGATAGTCTACCCCAAGCTTCTCACAATAGGGCCTTACCCTGTTTTCTGTGTTGTTGGAAACGACGATGAGGGCAATACCAGCCTTCTGAAGCCTGTCTTTCAGTTCGAAGGCTTCCTTTCCAGGCGTAGATACGTCATAGGTATCCAGCGTATTGTCCAGATCCGTCACGACAGCCTTGATGCCAAGACTTTTGAAAAATGGTGTGGAGACATCATAGATACTCTTGGCATGGAAGGCAACTTTTACTTTTTTCATTTTCTCTTATAGTATATCAAAATTGTTTCTTGTTGGAATCTCTTTCGAAGAGATCGAACAGGGAGAGCTGAGTATCGGCCTGGTCGACATCGGCCTTCCTGGTCTCGGTCTTGGCAGCCATCGGCTCCTCGACAGGTGTATCCGAAGTGATTTTTTCTCCGATGGAATCGAAACCGATGACATCGAGCTTTCCAAGGTTCGGAACGTTTTCACGCATCTCGGAATTGACTTCCACCGGCGTGAGGTTGTTGATGTCCAAAGCGACCATGGAGTCCAGCGTCGTGATACAGACATAACTGGATTGGCCACGGACTTTTTCGACCTTGCTGACATTGACGATCTTCCAGGGGTTCTTCTTGAGTACCTTGATGAGAGGTGTCTTGGCAGAGAGCCTTTCTGTCGTTTCAATCTTGCTTGTCGAGATGACTCTGGCAGCTCTCTTGTTTCCTAACACGAGAAGCAGGCATACTTCCTTGGAGTGGAGGCTTATCAGGGATACCAAGGAAGCGTTCTCGATACCGCTAGCGATAGCCTTTACACCCATGGCGGAGGTAGAGACAAGAGGTATGTCGGATTCGTTGAACCTGGAACAACGTCCGAATTCATCGACGACGATGAGGTCTGAGTTGCCGCTTGTCACGGCAACATCGACAAGCCTGTCATCCTTGTTGAGCATCTTGCAGGCTTTTAACGGTCTCTTTGTAAGAGCACTCTGGGCAAACTCTTCCAAGGCCGTCCTCTTGATCTTGTTGGCCTTGGTGAGAAGGGCAACATTGAGTCCCTTCTTGAACTCGTCGACTTCGAAGACCTTGACGATCTTTTCGTTCGGCTGAAGCTTCATGAGGTTGTTGAGGTGCTTTCCCTCTTCCTTCCACTTCATGTCGCTTAAGAGGTGGCATGGGATATATCCGTAGTTGCCTAGGCTGGTGAAGAGAAGAAGCCCGGAATGGGTGTCGATCTGCTGAGAGAAAACGAGGTGGTCACCTGGCTTGATCTTAGGCAACGTCAAAGGATCGTTTTCGTCCTTGTTTGCCTTGACGGAAGCCTGATAGGATTTCAGGCTCGTCCTCTTGGCATAGCCGTCTGAAGTGATGGCGACCATCACGTCTTCCTTGGCGATGAGCTTGGTCGGGTCGACACTCGAGAAAGTCATCTTCTCATCCTTGATTTCGGTCTTGCGGAGGAAGGCAAAGTCCTTGCGGACCTCTTCGAGCGTCTTGATGATGGTCTGATCGAGCTTGTCAGGGTTTTCAAGGATACCCTTGATCCTTTCGACGTCCTTGCTCAAGGAATCCTGCTCGGCCCTCAAGGCAAGGATGTCGGTGTTGGAAAGACGATAGAGAGGCATCATGGCGATGGCTTCGCTCTGTCTTTCGGAGAAGCCGTAATCAGCCTGAAGCATCTTCTTGACGCCGTCCTTGCCGTTGCATTTCCTGATTTTGTCGATGACCTCGTTGAGGATGGAATAGCACTTGATGTAGCCTTCGACGATCTCAAGGCGGTCAAGGTCTGTCTTCAAATCGAACTGATATGACTTGGTGGAAACATCCCTCTGATGGCTGATGAAGGAATCCACCAGTTCCATCAGGGACATACATTTCGGATGTCCCTTGTCGATGGCTAAGAAGTTGCAGGAGATGGTATTCCTCAAGGCACCCTTTCCCATGAGATAGTTGTAGATGTCATAGGGGGAAGCGTTGTCCTTGATCTTGATGACGATACGGACATCGTCCTTGGCGGATTCATCGATGATTTCCTCGATGTTGTCCAGCCTGTCGGTGTCTTTTCTCTTGTTTAAGGAACTGACGAAGTCAATCTTGACCAAACCATAGGGAATCTCGGTGATGACGATGGCATTCTCGCCCTCGTCGATATGGGATTTGCAATAGAGGTAGAAATTGGTTCTTCCGGTTTCATAAAGGCTATGCAGGGCAGCCTTGTCATCGATGATGCCACCGGTAGGGAAATCCGGGCCTTGGACAAATTTCATCAAGTCGTCCAGGGTGGCATTCTTATGCTTGATTCTATAGATGGTGGCATCGACGACTTCGCCAAGATTGTGGGGAGGAATATAGGTTGCGCTTCCTACGGCGATGCCGCTGGTGCCGTTGACCAAAAGGTTTGGATATCTTGCCGGCAGAACGGTCGGCTCGAGATGCTTGTCATCGAAGGTCGGGACCATCTTGACGCAGTCCTTGTCGATATCCTTGACGAGGTATTCGCTGAGCTTGCTTAACCTTGCTTCCGTGTAACGGTTGGCGGCGGCAGGGTCATCGTCGATGGAACCGTTGTTTCCCTGGAAGTCGATGAGGGGTGCTTCCATCTTCCAGCTCTGGGACATGTGGACCAAGGCATCATAGATGGAGGAATCTCCATGCGGATGGAAATGACCCATGACGTGACCGACGATGGTCGCTGACTTGACATGGGGTTTACTGTAGACCTGACCCTGGTCATACATATCGAAGATGATACGCCTCTGGACCGGCTTGAGACCGTCTCTTGCATCCGGGATGGCTCGGTCTGTGATGACTTCCTTGGCATAGCGGTTGAAGGCGGAAATCAAGACATCGGAAATCGGGGAATCGACGATGTTCTCGCTCAGCCTCTTCTCATCTTTTTTACTTTTCATTCTTTGCAACCTCCGCCGTGAATGTATCGCTGACATTGAAGTCGATGTTGTTCTCGATCCAATCCTTTCTTCTGTCGGAATCCTTTCCTAGGAAGATGTTGACCTTGTCATGGGCATCCTCGTCATCGATGATGTTCACCTTCAAAAGCTTCCTGTGCTCGATGTCCATGGTCGTCTGACTGAGCTGGGAATAGTTCATTTCACCAAGGCCTTTGTAACGGTTGACCTTATAGCCGTTTCCGATTGCCTTGATGGCTTCCTGGAGCTCCTTGTCGTCATAGCAATAGATTTCCTTGCCTTTTCCGTTATAGACACGATAGAGAGGCGGGCAGGCAATATAGACGTGTCCTGTCTCGATCAGAGGCTTCATATGGTTATAGAAGAACGTCAGAAGCAGGGACTGGATGTGGCTTCCGTCATCATCGGCATCGGTCATGATGATGACTTTTCCGTAATGGATGTTCTTGATGTTGAAGTCGTCGTTGAAGCCGGCACCGATGGTGGAAATCAGTGTTGCGATTTCAAGGTTTCCCAAAAGAGCCTTCTCGTCCTCGACATCCGTGGTGTTCTTCGGTTTTCCTCTCAAGGGAAGGATGGCCTGATAACGTGGATTTCGTCCTTTCTTGGCAGAGCCGCCGGCTGAGTCGCCTTCGACGATGAAGAGCTCGTTGGCCATATAATCCTTGCTGGAGCAAGGCGTGAGCTTCTTGGAGATTTCGATGCCGGAAAGCTTGTTGTTGGCAAGCTCCCTTTCCTTCTTCCTGTCAGCCTCGGTCTTGTCTCTGATGCGCATCTCCTCGACCGTCTTCTTTACGACGTTCTCTGCTTCGTCCTTATGTTCTTCCAGGTAATAGGCCAGCTTGTTTTCGATGATGCCATCGACGCTGTTGAGGGCCTCCTTGGTACCGAGTTTGCCTTTTGTCTGACCTTCGAACTGAAGGAGGTGTTCCGGAACCCAGACAGAAAGGATGGCAACAAGACCTTCTCTCAGGCAGTCTCCATCCAAGGCCTGGTTTGCCCTTGTGAGGCCATGGCTTTGAGCATACTGGTTATAGATGGTCGTCAAGGCCTTCTTGAGTCCGGTGACATGATATCCGCCGTCAAGGGTCCTGACACCATTGGCAAAGGAGATGATCTTTTCGTTGTAGTCGTTCTTCAGGAAGCCGAAGACGACTTCCAGACGGATGCCGTTATCCTCTCCTTCAAACCTGCAAGGCTTGGTCAGTGCTTCCTTGTCTACGGTGTGACGGTTATAGTATTCCCTGAGTCCGTCCTGATAGTAGAAATCCTGCTTTCTTCCCGTCCTCTCGTCAAATAGGTGGAAGGTGACGCCCTTGGTCAGGCATGCCTGGTCATCAAGATGGCTGGCGATGCGGTCAAAGTTGAATGTGATGTCTTCAAAAATCTCATCATCCGGAAAGAAACGGACGTCTGTTCCGCGTTTCGTGGTCTTTCCTAATTCCTTGATGCCACTGAATGTGCTCCCGCCTTTTTCAAAGCGTGCAAAATGGTCGATTCCATCCCGGTAGGAATGGACTTCCATCCATTTCGAAAGGGCGTTGGTGACGGAAGCTCCGACACCATGCAGACCACCGGCAGACTTGTAGTTGGATTCATCGAACTTTCCTCCGCCGTGGAGAGTCTGATAGACGATCTGGAAACCATTCATCTTTTCCTTCTCGTTGTAATCGCAGGGGACGCCTCGCCCCTGGTCTTCGACTTCAAGGGAACCATCGGTATGGATGGTGATAAAAATGTTCTTTCCATACCCTTCGTTGGCTTCATCGACGGCGTTGTCGACGATTTCCCATACCAGGTGGTGCAGACCCAGTGTGGATGTGGAACCGATATACATGCCAGGTCTTTCCCTGACCGGTTCAAGCCCATGGAGAATGGCTAAGGATGATGCATTGTAATTCGAGCTCATTTGTTAAAACCTCATTCTATAATTTTACCGAGAAAAGCTTTAAAAATAAAGCATTTGACGATATAATTAACATGTTATTCAGGAAATCATCTATGGAAATTTTATATACCGTTTTAATCAGCCTCGCCTGTATGCTTCTAGGCTATCTCTTTGGGTCGATTCCTACCGGCGTCATCATCGGAAGGCTTCATGGCATCGACATCCGTGCCTTTGGCTCCGGCAATACCGGAGGGACCAACGTCGGAAGGACGCTTGGCAAGAAGGCCGGTATCACCACCATGGTCTTGGATATGCTGAAAGCCTATGTTCCTCTCATGATCATCCTTCTTATCCTCTCCTTCAGCCCTATCCATCAGATTCTTGTCTCATATAGTCACATCGATGAGCTTTTCATCAGCCTTTCTGCCATCGCCGTCCTTCTTGGACACACCTTCCCGGTCTTTGCCCACTTCAAAGGCGGAAAGGCTGTCAGCTGTATCGCAGGATACATCCTCTTTGTCTCTCCGATTCTCTTTGTCGTCGGCATCGCCCTCTTCCTGGTTCTCTTCCATTTCACCAGGAAAATCTCCCTTTGCTCCGTCATCACCGTTCCTTGTATCTTCCTTCTTACCTTCGTTGCCATGATTCTCGATTTCACCGTCTTGAAGAATCCGACGGATTTCAATGGAGGTCTCTATATCACATCAAGCTACATGCTTCATCTCTCCTACATCACCCCTATCTGTTCCTTCCTTGGTGCGTCGCTTGTTGTCTATCGCCATAAGAGCAACATCAAGAGACTCGAGAAAGGCGAAGAACCGGATACTCATTTTGAAAACATCGTCGACAGGAAAGACTGATATCTCAGGCCACAGGTCATGCACCCAATGTCATTAACCTAAGGCATTGACTACGGAGAAGCCAGATCGCGACAGC